>DASSDW010000083.1:0-4877 GCA_035696925.1 Actinomycetota bacterium | reverse complement strand
AGCTTGTGGGACGCCCGTCGTCGCGGCGGCCGTCGGCGGTCTCCGGACCGTCGTGCGGGGAGGCGGGCTGCTCGTGGAAGGACACGACGCCGCCGACCACGCCGATGCGGTGCGCGCCGTCCTCGGCGACCCCGCGCTCTCCGAACGGCTCGGGACCACCGGCGCTCGAGAGTCGCTCGCGTTCACGTGGGACGCCACGACCACGGAGGTCCGCTCGATCTATCGAGAGCTCGTCGAGGCAGGTGCATGATCCACGGGGCGCGGGTGCTCTTGCGGCCCGTGGAGGAGCGGGACCATGCCCTGATCCACGCCTGGCAGAACGACCCCGAGGTGTGGTGGCTGATGGACTACGAGGGGCCGTTCTCGATGCAGGACATCGCCGAGAGCGAGCAACGGGCGCGCGCGGAGGGTCATCCGTACGTGATCGAGGTCGACGGGACGCCGATCGGCCGGATCGGACTCAACGCCTTCCGTCGCCGCGACCGCATCTGTTCCCTGTACGTCCTGATCGGGGAACGCTCGGCGTGGGAGCACGGATACGGAACCGATGCCGTCTCCGCCCTGTTGGCGGAGGCGTTCGATCGCTTCGACCTCCATCGTGTCGAGCTCTGGTCGACGGCCGACAACGAACGGGCGATCCACGTCTACGAGAAGTGCGGCTTCGTGGTGGACGGCCGGTTGCCGGAGCGGTCGTGGAAGGGCGGCGCGTGGGTCGATCGCGTGGTGATGTCCGTAACCCGCGAGGGTTTCGCTGCGTCGTCCGGGGGCGCTGACCTGCGCCGACGCGGTCACTGAACGTCCACCGAATTGTCACTCTTTGTCCTACGTCGTCTACCTGCGCGTTCATCCCCTGACCTGCGCGGATGCGAAGTTGACCGCCCTCGGTGCCGCCGGTATCTTTCGCCTCGCTCCAAGCAGTCGAGGTGATCGACGCGAGAGGGCCGGACGGGCGGCCGGGACACCGAAAGGTGGATCGGACGCGAGGGAGCCGGGAGGACCCGTAAGGATCCGATCGGAAACCCACCGCCGGAACGGGCCGCGAGGTCCGAGCCGGTGGGCCCGGCGGGAACGCCGAAAGGTGAGCCCATCGGGTGTCCGCGGGACACCGGGCGCCGCGAGGCGCGACGGAGCCCGCGAAGGCGGAGACGGGCCGCGAGGTTCGCCACCGTCGGCGGTTCGGCAGCCGCGCGAAGACCGCGGAGGTTGCTTGGGGCACCAGAGCCCGAGGGGCTGAAGGTGGCTGGGAGCTTCGGTTCCCAGCGAGCCAGAGGTCCCTCGGGTTCTCTTCTTGTGGGGGGACTACGCTCGCGCTGGCGCGCTCGCTACTTGAGTCCCCGAACCCCTTTCCGCTGGCGCTGGCGCGCTCGCTACTTGAGTCCCGAACCCCTTTCCGCTCGCGCTGGCGCTCGCTCCTTGCGTCCCCGGAACCCCCTTTCCGCTAGCGTTCTCGCGGCATGGAGGAGACCCGCCGTGATCGGATCCTGGAGGCCGCGATGCGACGGTTCGCCGATCGCGGCTATCGCGGGACCCGCGTCGAGGACGTGGCGAACGAAGTGGGGGTGGCCAAGGGGACCGTCTTCCTCGACTTCGGATCCAAGGAGGGGCTGTTCCTCGAGGCGTTCAAACGCGCGGTCTCCCTGCTCCCGGCGTGGCTGGACGCTCCGCCCGACGTCGTCGATCAGGGGTTCTGGGCCGTGCTCGACTGGTGGCTCCAGCGAGCCGAGGACCTCGTCGCGTCCGATCCCGTCCCGAACCGCGTCGCGCTCATCGCCCGGTACGACACCAGCCTGGACATCCGCCGGCCGGTCGACCGCTTCATGCGGAGCGAAGACCCGTACGGCACCCTCGAGTTCGTCGAGTTCGGGGTGAAGCGCGGCGAGCTCCGCGACGACGTGGACGCCGAGATGATCGCGTCGACCCTCGACTGGATGGCCGAGCGGTTCCAGGACGCCCTGGTGTCCGAGGACCTCGACCCCGGCCTGATCCATCGCCGGCCCGAGCGGCGCCCGATGCGGATCAAGGAGTTCGTCGAGGTGCTGCGCGGCGGCATCGCACCGCAGCCGGAGTGACCGCCGTGCCTGCGGTACGGTGTGCGCCTCGACCTGGAGGCCGGATCCGCCGGCCCCGAACCTGCTGAGGACCAGATGAACGAACGTTCCATCGCATTCTTGGGTGGCGGCCGGATGGGCGAGGCGCTCGTCGCCGGCCTGCTCCGCGCGGGCGCACGCACCACGGACGAGGTGCTCGTGACGTGCCGGCGCGAGGAGCGCGCGCAGGAGCTCACCGAGCGACACGGCGTGGCGACGACGCTGGACAACGCGGAGGCCTGTCGTTTCGCCGGCGTGCTCGTGCTGATGGCGAAGCCGCAGGACTTCGAGGTGCTCCTCCGGCAGATCGCCGATCACGTGACCACCGATCATCTCGTGGTCACGTTCGCGGCCGGCATCCGGACCTCGTTCGTGGAGCAGCACCTCGCGCACGACGTGCCCATCGTCCGCGTGATGTCGAACGTCCCGGTGATGGTGGACGAGGCGATGTCGGTGATCGCGCCGGGCCGCTACGCCGACGACAAGCACCTCGCCGTCGCGGAGGAGCTGCTGGCCTCCGTGGGGAGGGTGCTCCGGCTCGAGGAGCGCTACCTCGACGCCGTGACGGCCACGAGCGGCTCGGGACCGGCCTACTTCTTCCTGCTCGCCGAGGCGATGATCGAGGCGTGCATCCTGCTGGGCCTGTCGCGCGACGTCGCGAGCCAGCTGATCATCCAGACGATGCTCGGCTCGGCCAAGATGCTCCGCGACACCGGCACGCACCCGGTGGAGCTTCGTGAGATGGTGACTTCACCGGGTGGGACCACGATCGAGGCGATCCGCCACCTGGAGGAGGCCGGCGTGCGAGCCGCCTTCCTGAACGCGATCGATGCCGCGAAGCGCCGCAGCGAGGAGCTCGCGCGTGGCGGCGACGAGGACGACTGAGCTTCCGGGGGAGAAGACGACATGGGACGAGGAGATCTGGCGAAGGTGCGCGACGCGCACGACCGGGGCCGGAAGAAGAAGGAGCGCGAGAAGCGCCAGGCCGCCGAGCGCGCCGTCGCGCGCAAAGCGGCGAAGAGGAAGCGCTGACCGTCAGGGCCTAGCGCCGCTCGTGCGCGGCGGCTTCCTCGTCCGTCATCCAGGCGGGGCGGAGCCCGTGGCCGGTCGTGTCGATGTGGTTCTCCTCGACCTCCTCGGTGTACTCCCACGCCTCCTGCCGGCGGAGCGCGAGGATCTCGTTGATTTCGCCCGCGTGGTACGACCAATGCCCGGCGACCATCGCGACGATCTCGCGGAGCGGGGCCTCCCCACCCCAGTGCACCGGTCGCACGCTCGCGAGGTCGGCCGGCTCGGCGACGTCGTCCAGCCACGCCGCGGCGCTCCGCTCGAACCACCCGATCGCTTCGTGGAGGTACTCCTGGGACGGCTCGATCCGGTCGCGCAGGCCCCGGGGCCAGTCGATCCGGTCCCAGTGTCGCGGATCGTCGTCGAAGGCGTACGAACGGTAGACCGCGCTCCACGCGGCCGTGTGCTTCAGGATGCCGAGGATCGACCGGTACCCGTCCGCGGCGTCGAGCGCCTCCTCGATC
Organism: Actinomycetota bacterium; assembly: GCA_035696925.1. Taxonomy (GTDB): domain Bacteria; phylum Actinomycetota; class UBA4738; order UBA4738; family HRBIN12; genus JAJNBA01. The sequence goes on along the minus strand of DASSDW010000083.1, from coordinate 1,258 downwards.
GAGAGATCGCGCACCTCGTCGACGAACAGCCGGTGCGCCTCCTCGAGGATGGCATGCGCGAGAAGATGCTCGGCGCCCATCCGATCACGGCCGCGTGCCGAGTCGGTTCCGGAGCGTGCCGATCCCCTCGGCCGCCAGCTCCACGAGGGCGCCCGGCCAGAGCCGCCGGTTGGGGTCGTCGTCTCGCGCGGGGAACGGTCCGAGCGCGAACGCGTCCCCCCGCTCGAGCGCCGTCCCTCGAGACGCGGCCGCGATCAGACCGAACAGGCTCCGCGCCGACCCGTTCAGGTTCCCCTTCGCGAGCTCGCTCCCGTCGACCTTGGCTTGCAGGAACATCGCCTGCGGATCGAGCTCGTCGACCGTGACCACGCACGGACCGATCGCGATGGGGACCCCCTCGGAGGTCCCGACGGGGTCACCGGAAGCGTCCTTCGCCACCCAGTCGCTGACGAGCGTGTAGCCGAAGATCCGCTCCGCCACCGCGTCCGTCTCGACGTCCTTCGTCTCGACCGCCAGGACCGCCGCGACCTTCGGCTCGTAGTCCAGCCAGGCGGCACCGGCCGGCCAGGGGATGTCGTGCTCGGGACCGGCGATCCGGCGCTCGAGGCCGGCGCCTTCGCGGTCGGCACCCGGTTCAGGACCGCCGGGCAGGAGCAGGGACCGAGGGAAGAGCGGGGCGAGGACGCGCGCCTGCTTCACGACGTGGTCCTTCACGTCGCCGCGGGCGAGGGCGGCACGGGCGGCATCGAGCACCGTCCCCCGGCTGCTCTGCACGAACGCCTCGAGGGTGGTGGGAAAGGCCGGGTGCCCGACGGCGTCGGGCAGATCGACCACCCTCCCATCGAGGATCGCCCCCAGACGCCGGTGCCCCCTCCGGTCGTAGGTCACGAGCCTCATCTCAGGGAGTCCGAGCATACGCCGGGCCTCCGACGGAATCTCCGGTTCCGCCCGGAAATCGCGGGTCATCGGACGCGTGCCCGCTCCGTGCTCGCCGGCGGCGCCCGGCGATAGCATCCTTTCCGCCGCAGAACCTCGCCGAGACGCAAAGGAGTCGCCCGATGGCCGAGAGATTCCGGATCACCTACGCCACCCTGTCCGCGGACAACGAGGACCTCCAGCGCAACTACGACGAGGCCGTGGAGCGCGCCCGGGCCGAGCTCGGCAAGGAGTGGCCCTTCGTCGTGAACGGCGAGGAGCGCTGGAGCGACGAGAAGTACGAGGAGCCCTCGCCGATCGACTCCGACATCATCATCGGCCG
>DASSDW010000082.1:0-2794 GCA_035696925.1 Actinomycetota bacterium | reverse complement strand
GCCCACCTTGATCGTCGCTCCCTCGATGTTGGTGGTGTCGATCGGTGTGGGGCTCGCGTTCCCTGCGGGCTCGGTCGGCGCGTCGGGAGCGCACGCGGCCAGGATCGCCGGCATCCCGATCGCGGCACCCGCGAGGAGTCCACCGCGCTTCAGGAGGTTCCGTCTGCTGATCTCCTGCGTGCTCAGGATCCGATCGACGTCCACGGGTCCACACCCCTCTCCATCGCGCCCAGCGTTGCCCGCAGGCTACCCGTGCCGCGAAAGGCTCCGCAAGTCAACGACGCTCCGCGTGAGACTGCGGCGCAACCGGACCCCGATCAGGTCGAGCGCGGGAGGCTGTCCACGAACCCGAGGACGCGAACCCACGCGTCGCGGCATGCGTCCGCGTGTTCCGTCATCTTCCGATCGAAGAACGAGTGCGGCGCGTCCGGGTACGTCACGATCCGATGGGCGATCCCCGCCGCCTCCAGGGCCGCCTCGTACGATTCCACGTCCGCAGCCGGGATCCCCCGATCCGCTCCGCCGTACAGGCCGAGCACCGGTGCGCGCACGAGGCCGTCGCGGGCCTCATCGATCGCCGACGGCTGATCGCCATCACGCGTGGCCGGCGGGCCGTAGAAGGCGATCACCCCGTCGACGCTCGGCTGGGAGGCCTGCATCAGCGACGCGCGGCCGCCGAAGCAGAACCCCATCGAGACGACCGCCGTGGCGCCCAGCACTCGCAGCGCGTCGGCGGCCGCTCGCGTGTCCGCCCGGAATCCGTCGTCGCTCGTGGCCGCGCGGTGTTCCTGGTAGTCGAACCCGTCCTCCCGGTGCTCGGCCCCGGCCGTCCGTCCGTACGGATCGATCGCGACGGCATGGATGCCGGCGTCGGCTACGTGCTCGGCGAGGCGCTCGTAGTACCGGTGGAGGCCACGGACGTCCGGGAGGATCGCGATCCCCGCCGACGCCGCCTCCCGCGTCCGCGCGATCGTCGCCGCGAACCGATTGCCGTCGTCCGCCGCGAGCGTGGTTCGCTCCGATCCGGCGAGCATCCCGCTGCGCGCGGGGTCCGGCGGCAGGGCGTCGGTGTCGAAGCACACCGTCAGGCTCCGTACTTCGTGAGATGACCGGCGTTCGCCATCAGGATCGGCAGCAGCTCCGTCGACCGCCGGATGCCGAGGCCCCCCGCCCGGCACCAACGCTCGCCGAAGCGCTCGGTCTCGTCCCGCCCGCACCGAGGACCGTGCACCAGCACCGGGACGGGGTGCCAGGAGTGTGCGGCCATCTGGGAGGGTGTGGCATGGTCGCCGGTGACCGCGACCACGCCGGGCTCGGCGGCCGCGATCAGGTCCGTGATCGCATCGTCCACGCGCTCGATCGCGGCGACCTTCGCCGCCCGGTCGCCGTCCTCGCCGGCGGCGTCCGCGTCCTTCACGTGCACGAAGAACAGGTCGGCGTCCTCGCGGTGCTTCTCGAGCAATCGCACCTGCTCGGTCAGGTCCGCGGGAGGGCCGAGGACCTGGAACCCGAGGAGCGTCGCGATGCCTCGATACATCGGATAGACGGCCACGGCGGCGGCTCGGAGACCCGTGCGGTCGTGGAGGCTGGGGAGTGCGCGCTGGGTGTCGAATCCGCGCAGGACCAGGCCGTTCGCGGCCGGCTCGTCCGCGAGCACGCGTCGCACCTCCTCGAGGGTGGCCGCGACGGTCCTCGCCGTCGCTTCGGCCGCCGGGTCGAGGGGCCGCGGAGCGAGGGGCGGGACGCCGGTCGTCTGCGGATCCGTGTCGCCGACCCGTGGATCCAGCTCCTCGGGTGTGCCGGTCCCCCGGAACACCACGAGCAGCCGGTGCCCCTTCTCGTGGTGGAACTCCGCGCTCGGGACCTCGGAGGCGAGCCGCCCGACCACGCGCCGCCCTTCCTCGTCGGAGATCCGACCGGCGCGCCGGTCGACGATGGCGCCGTCGGCATCGACCGTGCAGAGGTTCCCCCGCGCGGCCACGTCGCCCGGGTGCAACGGCACCCCGAGCCCGGCGGCGCCGAGCGCCCCGCGTCCCAACACGAACCGGAGCGGGTCGTAGCCGAACAGCGCGAGATGTCCCGGGCCGGAGCCCGGCGTGATCCCCGGACCGACCGGCTCGAGGAGCCCGGTCACTCCTTCGGCGGCGAGCCGGTCGAGGTGGGGGGTCGCCGCGTCCTCGAGCTCGGTCCCGTGCGCGTCGTCCGCCATGCCGCCGAGACCGTCGATCACGACGAGGAGGATGCGCGAACCGGTGCCGGTCGCGAGCTCGGACAGCTCCACCGAGCGATGCTATCAACGCCGCGAGAGCCGCCCGGCGAGCTCCCCCGGGCGGGTTCGCCCGTGTTCGAATCGGCCGAAGAACGCGATCAGCCCAAGCAGGATGAGCCCCGGCGCCACGAACCAGAGCGGTCGTTCGAGCCACCATCGGAGCGTGGAATCCTGCTCCTGCCCGAACCCGAGCGGCCAGAGCAACAGGAGCGCCAGCAGGAACGCCGTCATGTGCCAGAGGAACAGCGTCATGATCCGCGCGTTCACGACGATCGTGAATCGCCACGGCCGGTCGCGCTGCAGCCAGCGGTCGAGCCTCGGCTTGAGCAGGAGGACGGCGCCGAGGGTCCACACACCGCCCAGCAGGAAGCACACGGTGGGCGGGTAGGCGTTGGACACCGCCTCCACGTCCGTGCCGAGCAGGCTCTTCGGGTAGTGGCCGATCCCGGGGAACCAATCGAACCGTGCGTCGCCGAGCAGCCGGAAGAGCCACGGTGTGGTCAGCGCGACGAGCCCTGCCAGGCC
>DASSDW010000081.1:0-2200 GCA_035696925.1 Actinomycetota bacterium | reverse complement strand
CCAGTTCTTGATCGCGTTGAACTCGTCCATCATGAAGTTCAGGAACAGGTGGGCGAGCACGGGGTTCTTCGCGTTCGTGGGGATCGCGTACGTGTCGTTGTCGATCGTGCCGCCGAACCCGTCGCGGGCGGGCCAGTAGTACCGCAGGAGCGGCGCCTCTCGCTTCGGCTCGGCCGTGTACCAAGGGCCTGCCTGGATGTCGCCCGACCACGACTGATGGAGACCGAACTTCCCTTCGGGGACTCCCGCGTAGGCACCGTCGATCGTCGTCTTGACCCCCACGAGGTCGTTCAGCTCGATCAAACGGTCTCTCGCGGCTTCGATCACGGCCGCGTCCCCCGTGTTGAGGTTCGTCTCGTCGAGATGATCGCGATACATGCCCAAAGAGAGGGCCTCGCGGTAGGCGTCGTAGATCCCGACCTTGCCCGCGTACTCCGCGTTCCAGAAGATCTCGTACGGGTTCCCCGACGTCGCCAGTTCCTCTGGCTCCACCGGAACGATGTCGGTCCGCCACGCCAAGCCCGTGTGGTAGATCGTGTACGGCAGCGAATATTGCGACCCCTGGTCGTAATACGGATCCTGCATGACCGGCCACAGGTTCTTCGTGTCCGGTAGGTAGTCGTGGTTGAGTGGCTGGATCAGCTTGCCGGCCACGAGCTTCGGGACGTAGTCAATCGTCGGGAAGAAGACGTCGTAGTCCACCTCGCCCGACTGGAACTTCTGGATCGCCTGCTCCATGTTGTAGAAGGTCTCGTACTTGACCTCCACGTCGTATTTCTTGCTGAAGTCGTTCAGGACCTGCTTCCAGAAGTACTGCTCCCAGTTGTAGATCACCAGGGGCCCGGCCTCCGGCTCGAGGTTCGAGTCGATCGGCGGGTTGTCGTCATAGGTCTGGAGCGTGACCGGGCTGTCGAGGGTGCCGAAGCGGGGGATCTGGTCCTCGGCGCCCGGATCCGGCGTGCCGTTCCCGTCGCCGCCGCACGCGGCGAGGATCGCGGCCGACGTCGGCAGAGCCACGCCGGCGGCCAGCGATCGGCGGAGGAAGTCCCGTCGCGAGACGGTGCGATGGGCGGGATCTCTCGGGTGATAGACCATGACGCCTCCCTCGATCGATGTTTGAACGCCGGTTCAGGAGGCTACCCCAGCCCTCACGAGCAGGCAAGGCAGTCCGCGGGGCCTCCCCAAGGGGATACGTCCGCCGCGGGGCTTGAGCTTGCCCCGCGGGGAGGTCGAGTCTCCGCTAGCATCCGGCGGTCATCGGGAGGGGAGACGCGTGAGCGAGCCGGTAGTGCTGGTAGAGGACCTGGGTCCGGTCCGCCGCTTCACGATGAACCGCCCTGCCTCGCTGAACGCTCTCGACCGGGAGCTCGTGGATGCGATGTCGACGGCGCTGGACGAGGCGGCCGCGGACGAGGACGTCCGGGTGCTGATCCTCCGGGGGGCGGGCCGGGCCTTCAGTGCCGGCTACGACCTGAACGAGGACGCCGCCGGGGGCGTGCTCGACGCTCGTCGATGGCACGCGGACCTGAAGCACTCGACCGAGGAGATGCTGAAGTTCCTGGACCACCCGAAGCCGGTGATCGCGAGCGTCCATTCCTACTGCCTCGCCGGTGGGACGGATCTGATGCTCGCGTGCGACCTCGCGGTCGCGGCCGACGATGCCTATTTCGGCTACGTGGACGTCAGGTTCGGATCGGGCGTCGTCTCGATGTTCCTCCCGTGGGTCGTGGGCGTCCGGGCGGCGAAGGAGCTGCTCTTCACGGGCGAGGATCGCATCTCCGCCGACGAGGCGCTCCGGATGGGTCTGGTGAACCGGGTCGTCCCCCGCGAGGAGCTCGACGCCGCGACGCTGCAGCTCGCGGAGGAGATCGCGAAGAACGAGCCCTTCGTGATCCAGACGACGAAGCGAGCGGTCAATCGTGCGTGGGACGTTGCAGGGTTCCGGGCCGCCATGGCCGCGAACACCGAGCTCGACGTGATGATCGAGACCGCGAACCTGCCGGCCCGCGACGAGTTCCGTCGCATCACGGCGGGGGAGGGACTGAAGGCGGCGATCGCATGGCGCGACGCCAGGTTCCGCGGCGACGCCTGATGCGGCCACCGGCGTGATCTTCGGGCTCGCCGCGGCCCTCGGCTGGGGGCTCGCCGACTTCTTCGGAGCGGTCTCGGGCCGCAGGATCGGCTCGATCGGCGCCGTGAT
>DASSDW010000080.1:0-12715 GCA_035696925.1 Actinomycetota bacterium | reverse complement strand
CACCTTGCAGAGAGTGGGAGGGATCGTGTCCGCCAGCACGACCATGTTTGAGCCTGTGCTGCTATCGCAAGACTAGGACCCTCCCCGGGTCCTGAGGCACCGGTACCTTCGCTCCGACAGGAGCAACTGGGACGCTATGCTGCGGCTATGACCGATAGGGAGGCCCGGATCGCAAAGAACGAGGCGATCGTCCGGGAGATCAACGAGGGCATCGAGGAGTCGAAAGCCTCACATACCCCCGAAGGCGACGCTCCCGTGATGTGTGAGTGTGGCAACCTCGACTGCGAACTGCTCATCACGATCACGGTCTCCGAGTACGAGGATGTTCGCCAGAACGCGCGCCGGTTCGTCGTGGTGAAGGATCACGTGATCCCCGACGTGGAGCGGGTGGTCGCGGAGACGGAGCGGTTCGACGTGGTGGAGAAGGTGGAGGGCACCTCTGCAGGGATCGCCGAAGCGTTGGACCCACGGGACTAGATGCTCGGACCCCCGGGCCGCGGGTACTCGAGTTCGAACCAGAACCCAGCTGAGCCCTCGAGGTTCGTTCCCCACCGAGTGGCGAGCTTGTCCACGAGGTAGAGACCCCACCCGGACTGACCTCCCGGCGACGGACGGATCGAGCCAGCGACGATCTCCGAGGGCGGGCCTGCGGATCCGCTGTCGCGAACGATGATCCGAAGGACGGTGCCTGACCAGGCCGCGGCCACGTCGATGTAGTCGTCTGGTCCCAGGCCGGCGTGTCGGATGCTGTTGGTCACCAACTCGGTGGTGAGGAGCGTACCGTCCCAGATCACCTGATCGGGAAGTCCCATCCCCTCGAGCGCACGCCGGATCCGCCGTAGATTCTCCGGCGCTGCCCGCAACCTCAGCTCGAGCCGATCCACCTGACCTCCGACTCTGGAGTGCGCCCATGCGCCTCAACGCCGACGCTGCTGTTGAGGAATGGCGTACCCCGTGCGTGCCGCGGACCAAACTTCGTGCTACTCGCCCCCCCCCCCCCGCAAAGCGTGAGGTCAGCGGCGGAGATGCGGTGGCCTGAGGAGGCTCGCCGGACCGTCTACGGGAACCGCCCCTAGAGAGACCTGGTCGCCACGATCCGGGGAGTCTCGTGGTTGCTTCACGAACGTCTGCGGCCAGGCCGTAGAGCTCGCAGATCCGGTGGAAGGGCTCCCCAGCTCGGCCAGCGCTCGCCGGCCTCAAGCTCCCGGTCCTCGCGGAAGCGCACGCCGAGGCGCCATCCCACTGTGTCCCATCGACCAACCAACCCGCCCTCGATTGTCCTCGAGCATCGTCGGAAGCATGGCCACAGAGGACCGTAGCCATCGGGGAGGAAGTGAGAACTGCCGGAACCGACGCGTGCTGAGACCGTATTGGTCACCGCATCGGCGGCATCGGGAACGTCCCTCGGAATACCCCCCAGGTAGTGTCACGCGATTGACATCGATCGCCGAGCACCGGCGACCGCCCAAGGTCAGATTCTGATCGCGCATCGCCCGATACCGTGTGGTCGTTCTGTCAGACCTATTCGCGGCGCCCTCATGGAATCCGGAGGTCAAGTCCATGTCGTTCGATGGCACGCTCGAACCCGTGCACGTCTCGCTGGAAGTCAGGATCCTCACCTCGCACGGTCTTCACAAGCTGCAGCCCGCAGGATCCTCCAACGGGACAAAGACGGCATCCTGGCTACAGCTGAAGGCTGAAGCCGAGCGCCGGAGTCGATAGATCAGCGGGGTAGCTCGCTCCGCCCCCTCAGGTGACCCCCGCGTTCACAGTGGTTGCAAGCACCGGCACGTTGATCTTGTGCTACCTCAAGCAGGTGGTTCCAATGGCCTCCCGCTACAACGGGAAGAGCAGAGGAGACGGCGACCTAATGTCACCGTCCCCTCCAATTCTGAGCAGCGTGGGTCAGTGCTCCTGGCCAACCTCTACGGGGATCACCGACAGGCTGTAGCCGGCTTCCGCGTTCCCCCACGCGTAGACCTGGTAGGTGAACCCGGCCATCAGGGAGAGATCCACGGGGCCGATCACGGGATCGCTCTGACCGGCGAGCGATACGAAGACCTCGTAGTCACCTTCTGGGACGTTGAAGCGCCGCGACTCGCCCCACACGAATTGTCGTCCTCGGTTGAGCCGCGAGCCGTCTGCCCACACGGTCACAGCGGGAGCATCCGCGGTGTGCCGCACCACTAGCCGAGCCTCGCCCGCCTCTGTCTTCCGCATGGGGTTCCGGAAGAGCAGCAGGTTCGGGGTGCCTGGGTCATCGAGGTTCGCCACCACCGTGTAGTTCCGGAACCTACCGCCCTCGAGCTCGGCTTTGAGCTCTAGGATCGAAGCGCTGCAGGGCTCGCCGGCGGGCGTGACCTCCAGCTCGTATGTGCCTTCGGGCAGCTTGACGTCGGTAACCACCTCACCAGGCTCGAAGTCGGTGATCGCCTTCTCGTCGTTCACACAGACATCGACGATCACTCCTGGGATGCCGTGCACCACGTTGAGCGTGAACTCACGTGGGTCAGACGCTTGCGCGGAAGCCGTTCCCGCCAGGGCCATCGTCATGGCAAGTGCGACGGCGAGGCCGATGATGCGCTTTGTCATGATCCCTCCTCTAATCCATCTGGCCGTGTGATCCAACTGTGCTGCTTGTCGAACGGCGATCGGATCCCATGGGGCCCGGCGACTGGCCATCGCGATCCGCGACGCAACGTCGCGGGCCACGAGCTACTGAAGCGAGCTGTCAGCGCCCTGGGTGCTCGTACCCCTCAAGAGCCTTGCCGATCGCCATGAACGTGGGCGGCCAGAGTCCCACGAAGATCGCGAGCCGCTCCGCCGTATCGCGCTCCCCACCCCGTCGGAAGAACCACATCGCGAGGCTCAGGAAGATCGACGCAACCCCTGCGGTGTACGCCATGCCGGAGGTGATGCCGAGGTTCTTGACCGCCCGCATGGGAGTCGGAATGTCGTCCCGTCCCTCGGTCAGGTCCACTTCGCGTCTTGCGGCCGCTTCCTTGCCCGAATCGGTTGCCTGTCGAACCTTCGTGTTCGTATCGGTCATCTCCCGTCCCTCCACTGGTCGAGTTGTCCTGGAGCACTACCCCCGACAGAAATGGGACTAACCGATTCGGGTCGATTTTCTTCGTGCGATCGTCAAAGGAGATCACCGGGCGGGTGACGGAATGGAAGAGCTGGGCCGAGCGGGGGTGGTGGCGCACGCGACGATGGAGGAGGAGACCGGAATCGTCGCCACGAGGGGGAGGCTAAGCCGTCGCGGCGAAGGGCCTACCAGTGCTCGTCCGAGCGGGCCAAGGTCCACCCACCCACGAGAAGCACGGCGCCGAGCCCGAGGAACGCGAGGTCCCACGCAAGTTCGTTCGGGCCGGCCCGAACGTGGTGGATCTGGAGGATGTGGTGGTCGATCACACCCTCGACCAGGTTGAAGAGGCCCCAGCCGACCGACATCCAGCCGAGGACCCGCTTCCAAGAGGACCTCACACCTCCGGCTCGAGCTCTGTCCCAAAGCCAGAAGAGACCCACGACGATGAACACATACGTGATGGCATGGAAGAGCCCGTCCCACAGGGTGTTCACCTCCAGGCCCCTGACCGTGGTCGCCGGGAAGTCCCCTTGCGAGGTCAACATGTGATGCCACTGGAGGATCTGGTGCAACACGATGCCGTCGAAGAGGCCGCCAAGCCCGACGCCGAGCATCGTGACGGGTGCGGTGATCGGGGCAGCTGGTCCCGCCCTGTGCATCATCATGCCCGCTCTGTTATCCGGCTCCGCCGCCGCGCAACCATCAGTCGCGAGCCTCACTGGCCCACCGGCCGACCGTAGGTCGGGTCGTCGCGTCTCTGGCCGGGTGGCCTCCTGGCAAGTCGGACGGTTTTCTGCCCGCAGCCGGTCCCCGATCTCGTGCGGCGATGACTCTAAGTCGGTGGATCAGGCCCCACTTGACGGCGCGCGGGGAGGCAACGGTTCCGCCACCGGGGCTGTTGAGTGACCGTTCGTTTCGAGCACGTCGAGGACGATTATCTGGATGATCCCGGCAACCGGCAGAGCCAGAAGCGCACCCACGAAGCCGGCGAGCTCGATGCCCACGAGGATGGCGAGCAGGACAAGGAACGGATTCAGTTTGATGGTGCGTCCATACACGGCAGGCTGCAGCACGTGATTCTCGAGCTGCTGGTAGAGGATGAAGAAGGCGGTGACGACGATCCCGACGAGCGGGGAGACGAGGAACCCAACGACGATCGCGGGGATCGCCCCGAGCGACGCGCCCGCGAGCGGGATGAGGTCAGCGATCGCCACCCACAGCGCAAGGAGCGTCGCATAGGGCAGTCCGAGTAAGACGAAGAGCACGAGGGCGGCAACGCCCGCGACGACGCTCGTGAGGACATTCCCCAGGACCCATCCAGAGACGGCCCCCAGGGATTTCACACCTAGGCTGTCGACACGCCGCCTGAGCCGCCCGTCCGGGATCAATCGCAAGGCCGTATCGGCGAACTGAGGGCCGTAGAGCAAGAGGAATACGGTCATCACGGCGATGCTCACAAGAGCGATGATCGCCTCGCCGATCGTCTTGAAGATCGAGAAGAGGGGTCCGGAAAAGCCGAGCAATCGATCCGGGAGATCGGCGGAGGCTTGCTCCAGCCGATCCTCCACGTTGAAGCGGTCCAGCGTCTGCCGAACGATCGGAGCCCTTTGCAGACGATCGAGGTTCTCCGGTAGGTCCTCGGCGAACTCGATCGACTGCGTCACCAGCGGCCGCACCAAGACATACCCGGCCCCGCCGGCGAGTACGGTCAGCAGGATAACGACGGCCCCGACGGCGAGCCCGCGACGCCATCCACGTCGGACGAGGAACGATACCGCCGGGCCCATGACGGCCGCCACGAAGAGGGCGATGAATAGCCAGAGCAATATCCGGCGGATCTCATACAGGATCAACAAGCCTGCGGCGAAGGCGACCGTTACCCAGAGCACTGTCCAGACGTCTCTGGGTTGGAGGCGCCCCTTCGAAGGGTGTGCGTCGCTCACAGTCTCGCTCCTTCTGCCGCGCGGGCTCAGAACGCCCGTTGCTAGGCCTTTCCAGGATGTCCCCCGGACGTCTCCGACTGAAACGTCTTCGGCCACCGAGCGTCCTCGAAGCTCGGGCCTCGACGTCCCTACTCGCGAACGCTCATGCCGAGGCGCCAATAGCAAGGGAAACGAGAGCCGATTGTTTCGGAGGGAATCGTCCCGGGTAGATCACGACGGCAACACACGACGCGGCCGTGGCTCCCAGGTTCACGCAACAGCAAACCCAGAGCAACACCCTGCCCCAACTATGCAAGAGAAAGCAGAGGAAAGACATGGCGACGAACGAAGACACGATCAGTCAGCTGCAGGATGAGGTCAAGGGCCTCGAGGTCTCACAGGCCGTTCAGGGAGCAACTCTGGCCGGAGCGCAGGCCACACAGGCCGCTGCGCACGCAGGAACATGGAGCACGATGCTCTCAGGTGCCGTCGGACTCATCGTCGGCATGTTCCTCGCGATCGCCCTTGGCGCCTCACGACGCCGCTGAGCCCAATAGCCGCAAGGGAAGTACCTGGTGGAGCGGGTGGTGGATTCCCCTGCCCGTTCCACCGGGAGAGCAAAACAAGCACAAGAGGAGAGCGAATCCGAGAACGGATGCGTCCTCCTTACCCCACCACGCCTGGTCCTGCGAGGCCACGTGGGGTGTGGGTATGACTGAAGTTCGACCGATCGGAAGAGAGGAAAAGTTGATGCAACGATCAGAACTCGAAGAGCGCGCGACGCGCGATCGCGATGGTGATCCACGGGTGGTCCGGGATCGACAGGAGAGCCGCAGCAGCACCGCGGCACTGGCGCTGGCGCTCGGAGGCCTGGTCCTCGTCGTGGGAACGTTCCTCGACTGGATCGACGGTCGCGAACTGGCGCTCACGGACCCGAATGGGTTCCAGATCCCGGATGGGCGCGTCGCACTTGGCATCGGTGTCGCGCTGCTCCTCATCGGCATCCTGATGGCGACCAACAAGAGGGTGGGCAGCTGGTTCGACGCCGACCTGCTCGGCGTCGCGCTCTCCACGGTCGCGCTCGTGACGGTCGTCAGCCTCTGGATCTACCTCGCCTCAGATGAGCGCTCTCCAGATGTGGGGATCTACGTGGCCACTGCCGGAGCGGCGTTCGCCATGGTGGGATCGTTGATGGCGCTGCTAAAGAGCGCATCCGACAGAGCCACGCTGGATAGCGATGGTGAAGGCGACATCGGAAGGAACCGACGCCTCACCTGAGCTTGCTCGGCACGGGAGCGTTGCCACCGAGACCGCCGGGAGTAGGAGATCCCGGCGGTCTCTGGTGTCAACGGGTTGGATAAGTGCCTATCACGCTCGCCCCGTTATCCGCCTCCCAGCGAGCAACCATGTGAAGCGTTGGCTCGGTCAGGTCCCCGGTCTCAGGGCGATCAGTAACACGGCGATGGCAGCGGCGATCACGGTGACGACAAGGACCGTGCGTACGAGAGGACTCACACCTGAGGACTCTAGCGCCGCCACGCCACGCCACGCCTGCCGGACATCCCGCCCGCTTCCGATCGGTTGAAGATGCCGGGTAGAGCGGTCACCGACCGAGCGTAGCCATAGTGGTGGCGACCCCAGTGCCCAGTCAACCCCCTGGGAGGCTGTCGGAGTGGCGAACCCCTCCGGACCGGCTTGACTTCCTCGGTCGGACACAGGTGCCTCCCATAGCCGTGTCTACCCGGAACTCGTGAGCCCCAACGTTTCCGAGCGCAATAGGCCTAACTGAGCCGCTCGCGGTGCACGAGTCAGGGCGTTGCCAAGCAAGGTGAGCGGACTGGCTGTCAACTCTTAGAGGGCCGGGCTTCGAAGCGCCCGACCCTCTCGATAACTGGCGGCTCTCCTACTGATTGCCGCCCTGCGTTCCACCTTCTTGACTGCCGTCCTGGCCGCCACCCTGCGTGCCACCCTCCTGGCCCTGGCCGCCACCCTGGGTGCCACCCTCCTGGCCGCCGCCCTCTTGACCGCCGCCCATCGGGTCACGCTCCATGTCCTGCCCTTCTCGTTCCATCTCGACCTCCCTTCGTGTGCACGCGATACCCGGCGTCAATCGGCCCGAAACCGAGCCTCGGGTGACCAGAAATAACGAGCCGGGCACACGATCCCGCCTCCAGCAGAGTCATCGTTGCGTCCGTGAACTCCACGTCCCTAGAGTTCGGCTTCCACTGCGTGTTCGGGCAGGTCGGCGTGGGCTGCACGATCATGCATGGCGGCTCCGAGCTTGCTCCTGGCCGCCCGGATGCAGGACACTCACCGCCGTGTCCCGCCGGGCCCGGAGCCATCTGGTCACCGTCTTGTTCACCGACATCGTCGGCTCCACCGAGATCGCGGCCGAGGTCGGCGACCGGCGGTGGAAGGTGCTCCTCGAGGCCCATCACGCGATCGTTCGCCGAGCGCTCCGGCGTCACGGGGGCAAGGAGCTCGACACGGCAGGCGACGGCTTCTTCGCCGTGTTCTCGGGGCAGGCGCAGGCGATCCGGTGTGCTGTCGAGATCGTCCAGGACGTCCGGGAAGTCGGCCTGGAGGTCAGGGCGGGCCTCCACGTCGGCGAGACCGAACTGATTGCCGGAAAGGTCGGGGGCGTCGCCGTTCACACCGGAGCCAGGATCGGATCCACCGCTGGCCCAGGGGAGGTCGTCGTGTCCGGCGTGCTTCGCGACCTGGTCCCGGGCGCTGGGATCGAGTTCCTCGACCGGGGCACGCGGCGCCTCAAGGGGATCTCGGACGAGGTCCGGATCTGGTCGGTGCGTTCTGTGAGCGGAGTCGACCTCGCGGAGCCGATCCCCTTCGACGAGGCGGCGACACGCAGGGAGCGCGCGGCCGACGTTCGGCGGCCCCGGGGACCCGCACTGCTCCTTGGCGCCGCGGTAGGTGTCGTCGCGATCGCCCTTGCGTTCTCCGCGCTGTGGTTCCGAGACGCCGGGGCACCGTCCCCCGGACGGATCGCGCCCCTCGCTCCCCGGACGCTCGCGCGGATCGATCCCCTCACACTCACGATCGAAGGCCGTTTTCCACTTGAAGGGGACCCGTTCGATATCGCGGTCTCTGCGGGCCGACTGTGGATCCTGGAGGGCGGGCTGATCGAAGCGCTCCGCGCTGGCTCCGATCATCTCGAGCGGATCGATCTCGAGTTCGCGGGCTGCGGGATCACGTCCACGGCCGATGGCGTGATCGTCCCCGACTGCGACGACCATGTCCTGCACCGTGTCGCCATCGATGGCACCGTTTCCCGATGGCTCGAGGTGCCTGCCTTCGGGGACCAGATCGATGTGGTGGAGATGGGCGACAACGTTTGGCTGCTGTTGTCGCACTCCGACGGCAGCGCCTCCGACCGGGTGTACAAACTGGATACGGACACCGGTGAGATCCTGGGGCGGACGACATTGCCCGAGTCGCAGAACGACGCGTTCGGATTCCTCGAGGCCTTCGGCTGGCTGTGGATCACCAACTACGACACGGGCGATGTTCTCCGGATGTCGGCGTCGACGCTCGCCGTCGAATCGATCCTAGAACTGACGCAACCCTCGTCCATGACATCCAACGCTGACTGGATCTGGATCTCGGATATCGGGACCGGCGAGACTGTGAGGATCGATCCCTCAAACGGAGAGGTGGAGCACCGAGCTGAGCGTGTCCAAGGGAACCTCACCGCGGGCCCCGGGGCGGCGTGGGCGGTCGACCTCGAGCGGCTCTATCGGATCGGCGATGACGAGAGCGTCCGTGGGCCGGTCGAGCTCGAGTACACGGATGGGGGCTCGTACAACAACCCCCTCGCGTTCGACGGAGCATCGCTCTGGCTAGCCGTCAAAGCCGCGGACGAGTGACGTCAGCATCGGCCGGGTATCTCTCGACGTGAGGTGAGGTAGAGAAGCCGCAGGGGCCCCGAGGCCCCACCGGCTTCTCAGGGAGGGCCGACCAACCGAGGGGGACTAGCTAGGGTCGGCTCCTGACCATGCCCAGATGTCCGTGTTCCCGAACTTGGCGGGACATGCCTGCTGGATCGCGGGTGTTCCGCTCGGGTCCAGCGTCGCCTGCACCTGAGTACGCCACGTGTTCACCGCGCCGCACACGGCGCCATCGCGAACGTCGTTCCAGACGGCCACCCCATACTCATCGGTGGCGTCGGCGTAGACGTAGTCGCCCAGGAACTCGAGGACGACGTTGTTCTGCGCCGAGGCTCGCGGATCGCCGGTCGCACCTCGATGGACCTCCGTGAATGTTCCCGGCGCTCCGGAGGCGGTGACATCCGCGTGCAGGATCACGCCCACGAGCCCACGAGCGGAGCTGGTGTCGTTCCGGTACGGGGTCGTGAACGCGTTGTACACGAGGTAGAGGTCCGTGCCATCCGGCGAGACGGCGACCGCCGAGTAGTACGGACGGTCGCCCGCGGCGACGGGGATCACCTGCTGTGTCCAGCTCGCGCCGTGGTTCGTAGACCACGCGATCCTGAGCTGGGTCTGGTTGTTCACCGGCGGCCCGGCGCTGCCGGTCCGGCCGTCCGCCCAGGTGTCGTACATGTAGTCGGTGCTCTCCGAGGCGATGTCCAGGCTCGGCGAGGCAGACAGGTCATCACGCGCGCCCGCGATCCCGTCCATCACGCACCGGAACCCGGCTCCGTCGAACTGAACCGCGAAGCACGAGTCGACCGCGTTGAACAGCACCTGCGGACGGGTCCAGTTCTTCCCGCCGTTGAAGGACTTGATCAAGATGTGCTTGCCGACGCCCGGGGTCCCGACCGCGAACTGGTTCGCCATCAGGTAGACGACGCCATCGCTGTCCGTGCGGATCGTGCAGCCGGAACGCCCGAAGCCCTTCTTCGGGTTGAACGGGTTGTTCGTGGCGTCGGTGACCTGCTTCGTCCGCCAGGTATCGCCGCCGTCCGAGGAGACCCCCACGACCAACGGCGTCGGCAGGGCGTTGCCGCCTGACAGGCTTCGGAAGCTCGCCCAGCAGACGTAGGCGTTCCCGAAGAACGGGCTGTCCTCGTTCTGGTCTGCCCAGATCTGCTCCTTGTCGCTGAACGTCGTAGCCGACTGCTTGCTGACGACGACCGGGGGCGCCCAGCTGTCCTCGTTGGCGACGAGGGCGCTCGCCTCGGGAACCGTGTCGACGCTCGCGGGAACATCCATCCGGGAGACGGCGATCGCCTCGAAGCCCCTGAACGGGGCGACCTCGTGAACCGTGGATGCCGCCGCGAGGTTCGCGTAGTACAGACGCGACCCGTTGGCCCACGAGAACTCGCCGTCGGCGCCGGGGCGCGGACCGAAGACCACCGCGGGATCGCCATCGGAGACCATCCCGGCGTCGTCATAGTGAGGCAGCGTCCCGATCGGGCCGGGATGTGCGACGCACGGCGGGTCGGTATCACCGACGACGCCCAGGCAGTCTCGGGCGGTGAGTCCCGTGTAGGTGGGCTGGACCCAGGTGTCGCCCGAGTTGAACGAGAACTGGATGCCCGAGCCGCCGACGTCGGTCGTGAAGGGGCAGGTGTTGTCGGTGCCGGCGTTGCAGGCTTCCATGTCGATGTTGTCGTTCGCGCCCGCCGCGACCAGCCACGGATGGGCCGGGTCGATCGCGACCGCTGGTTCGTTCTGCTTGTTCTGCGAGAAGATGTTGTCGTTGCTCCCCACGGTGACTTCGCTTTCGCCATCGTGGACGGCCAACGCAGGGATCGCCTGCAAGCCGAGGAGCATCACGACCGCTGCCAAACCGAGGACTCCGGCGATCAGCCTGGGTCTCCTCACGCGGCACCACTCCCTTCCGACGGGGGCTCGGTTGTTCCGGGCCGACCCTCGAACCTAGGCACACATGCGAAAGGCTGACATCTGGCAACGGCAGTAGAACTCTTACGGTCAGACCGTCCGGTCGGTGTATCAGAGGTCTTACGTCCCTCCTTCGCTCTACAGGAATGGAGTGAGCTGAAGCTGCGTACGGCTGCTTTTCCATGCGAATCGTCCGCGAAGAGCCGGACGATGATCTTCGCGCCGAGGTAGGTCAGAGCGTCGTCCTCCTCGGTCTGGTGGCGTGATCGTCGTGATCGGTCTCCTGAGGCGTCTCGCCTTCTAGCGAGCGAAGAGAGAACAGCACCTAGAGCTCCCACGAATACGAATCAGCGTCCTCCGAGCGATCCCCCCGGATATCGCGAGCCAGCAGCGCGGCAAAGATTTCCGTCCTCACCTCTCGCGGGGATAGTCGAGCGGTCGCATTGATCGACCGCTACTTCGTCAGCGACGGAGCCGACTCGCGGGCGAGCGGGGACCCGCTCAGGTACGCGGTGTTCGTCTTCGGAGCCGCCTGACGTCCGCCTCGAACGTCCCGCTGACCTCAACAGTTCAGATGGTGGCCGCGGCGCGGGCTGCGCATTCGTCGTCACCCGACGTCTCCGCGGCGTCATTCGGAACGGCGCACCCCCGAACGAAGCGAGGGTCCCGAAGGACGTCCTCGCCGATCCAGCTGCCGAAAGGTTCGCGGCCGCGCTCAGCTGCATCGCGGACGAAGGTCGGGTCCGAGTCAGGTGGGCAGACTACGTCCACGATCAAGAACGCATGGTCCTGCAGCAACTGACGCATCTCGGTGCGAACTGGCTTTGGGGGTGATTGCGGAAACGTCTACGACTGCGGGAAGTGGCGCCCAAAATCCGAGCCCTGTTCAGGAGGACGAGGGCGATTCACCGAAAGCAATCAACGCGATCCTCGACGTCGTTGCTTTCGTCCGTGCTGGCGGGGCACAGCTCACGTAGCTGGAGGTCACGCTGACAAGGATCGGAGGGGACAGAGAAACCCGGGTTGCCACCTTGAGGTGTTGACCAGCGTTTACCAGCAGCCAGAAGCCCTTTGAGCTGCAGCTTCTTCGGGCATCTTCCCAAGGCAGGCAGCGCTCATTTAGACAGGAACGAGCTCCGAGAGCAGCGTTCGGACGCGGTCGTCAATCTCATCACGGATCACGCGGACCTCATCGACCGGCTTGCCGCTGGGGTCGGGGAGCTCCCAATCCAGGTAGCGCTTTCCAGGGAAAATCGGGCAAGCGTCTCCGCAACCCATCGTCACGACGACGTCCGCCGCCTCGACGACCTCGGTCGTGAGGGGCTTCGGGAATTCCTTCGAGAGGTCGAGCCCAACCTCGTCCATCGCGGCCACGACAGCCGGATTGATCTCGTCGGCCGGAGTGCTCCCGGCTGACCGGACGTGAACCCTCCCGGCCGCATGGTGGTCTAGGAGGGCCGCCGCCATCTGGCTCCTGCCCGCGTTATGAACGCAGACAAACAGAACCTCGGGAACGTCCTTGACGATCTGTCCACCGGCCTGCGCCACCGCTCTCAACCTTTCTTTCGCGAGCCTCTCCGCGAGGACGGGGACATGCGCCTGGATCGGCGCGTCCCTCCATCTCAACGCCGAGTCGTGGAGGACTTCTTCCACCGTCTCCGGCGAGAAGATTCCGGCGAACTCGTCCTTCAACCGGTCGCCCGCGTGCCCGAGTTCCATCGGCTCCTCTCCCACGTCGGTCGGGGGAAACGTAGCAATGTCGCCAGACCGCTTGGGTAAACGGGAGATGAACTACACACCCCCGCAACCACACCTTGGTGGCACCGGACTTGAACATTCCCTCGACCCTTGCGCGCGCCGAAACAAACCCGCCGACACCGAAA
>DASSDW010000079.1:0-7788 GCA_035696925.1 Actinomycetota bacterium | reverse complement strand
GAGGCCTGCCGGATCGCGCCGGGACCGAAGCGCGCGCCTGGCCGGTAGCTCACTCCGGAGTCGAACGGGATCCCGAGGATCGCGACGTCGCATCGATCGAGGTCGCTCAGCTGGGGGAGTCGGACGAACGTCGACGGCCCTGCGTACCGGGGCACGACGGTGCCGCTGACGGGCTGGACCGTGGCCTCGCCGTTCGAGATGTTGCCTCCCCTGGATGACCGCCCGCGGATGCTAGCGCCCGGCCCTCCTCGGCGTCGAGTTGCGCGCCGGTCTCCGGCCTACGGCGAGGAGGTCTCGTCGGAAGAGAGGTGCTCGTGGATGGCGAGCCACGCCCCATCGGGCTGTCGCTGGAACACGATCGACTCGCGTTCGTGGAGCGTCGCCTCCTCGCCGTCCCACAGTTGGGAGGTCGTGACGCCGTGCGTGAACACGGCGGTGTCTCCGAAGACAGCGACGTCCGCGTCGTGCGACGTCGACGACAGCACCCGGAAGCCGTGCTCGTCCTTCCACGTCCGGACCAGAGCCCGGTACGCGTCCCGCGAGTCGATCGGGTCCACGCCGTGGAACAGGAACGTCGCGTCGGGATGGAAGCAGTCGAAGTAGCCCTGCTCGTCCCCGGTGGAGAACGCGGCCATCAGCCGGGCCGCCGCCGTCCGCACGTCCTCGATGGGATCGCTCAATGCCTGCCTCCTATCCGATCAGGTGGCGCGCGCCGCGCTTCGCGAGCTGGTCGGCCACGATCGTGCGCTGGATCTCCGACGTCCCCTCCCAGATCCGGTCGACGCGCAGCTCCCGGAAGAATCGCTCCGCGACGTTCTCCCGCATGTAGCCGCGGCCGCCGAAGATCTGGACGGCACGGTCCGCCACCCGTCCGGCGGCCTCCGATGCGAACAGCTTGGCCATCGAGCACTGTGCGTGCTGGATCTTGACGTCGATCCCTGCATCGATCCCCCGGGCGAGCTCGTAGGTCATGAGCCGCGAGGCCCACAGGTCGGTGAGGGAGTCCGCCAGCATGTGGCCGATCGCCTGGAACTCGATGATCGGCTGTCCGAACTGCATCCGTTCCTTCGCGAACGCGGTGGCCTCGTCGATCAGCCGCTCCATGGCTCCGCAGCAGCGCGCCGCGATCATCAGCCGCTCGTAGCGGAACCACTCGTGCGTAAACGTCATCCCGTCGCCCTCGGCGCCCACCAGGTTCGCGGCGGGCACCCGCACGTCCTCGAACTCGAGCAGCGCGTGGGTGTCCGGATAGGTGTGGGAGTAGCGCGGCTCCCGCACCAGCCGCACGCCCGGCGTGTCCTTGTCGACGAAGAAGAGCGCGTGCTCCCCCTCGTGCCCTCCTCCCGCGAGCTTCGCTTGGAAGAAGATCCAGTCCGCCGTGTTGTACGAGGTCACGTGCATCTTCGTGCCGCGCAGGACGTAGCCGTCGCCGTCGCGCGTCGCCGTCGACTCGATCGCGTCGACGTCCGAGCCGGCGCCCTCCTCCGTGATCGCGTAGCACTCCTGCCGCTCCCCGCGCACCGCGGGCGCGATCCAGCGCTCGATCTGCTCGGGCGTGCAGACGACGGGCGCCCACGCCGGCGGCGTGTGGACGCACCAGCCAAGCGCGTTCGTGACCCGGCCGATCTGCTCCGAGACGAGGACCTGCCGGAACATGCTGAATCCGCCGCCGCCGAGCTCCTGCGGCATGTTCATCGACGACAGACCGAGCTCCCTGGCTTGGCGGATGTGCGAGTCGCGGACCTCGCCGGGGATCGTTCCCTCGTGCTCCTCGGCATGGACCTCCCAGGGGATCAGCTCCTCGTCGACGAATCGACGGGCGCGCTCCTGGATCTCGCGATCGTCTCGGGAGAGGCCCAGCGGCGTCATGGCCGCTGAGCATACGGCGGACGGCCCCGGGGCCGCTGCGGCAAGATGTGCGCCGTGCGCTACTGGCGGGCCGCCGAGCCGAAGCCTTCCTACGAGGTCGTCATCGTGGGCGGAGGAGGCCACGGCCTCGCCACCGCCCACTCCCTCGCGAAGCGCCACGGGATCAACGATGTCTGCGTCGTCGAGAAGGGCTGGCTCGCGGGCGGCAACATGGCGCGCAACACGACGATCATCCGCTCGAACTACCTCTGGGACGAGTCCGCGGCGATCTACGAGCACTCCCTGAAGCTCTGGGAAGGTCTCGAGGAGGAGCTCGGCGTCGACGTCGAGTTCTCGCCTCGCGGTGTTCTGAACCTCGCGCACGACCTCGGCGAGGTGCGGTCGTCGATGCGGCGCGTCCACGCCAATCGCCTGAACGGGGTCGACGCCGAGTGGCTCACGCCCGAGGACGTCGCGGCGTTCTGTCCGTTGATCAACGTCTCGCCGTCGCTGCGGTATCCCGTCCTCGGGGCGACGCTCCAGCGGCGCGGAGGGACGGCCCGGCACGACAAGGTGGCGTGGGCGTACGCGACCAGAGCGAGCGAGCTCGGCGTGGACATCGTCGAGCACGCAGAGGTCACCGGGTTCCTCCGAGGGCCCGGCGGGCGCGTGGAGGGCGTGTCGACGTCGCGGGGCGAGATCCGGGGGACGAAGGTCGCGCTCGCGGCCGCCGGGCACACCAGCGAGCTCGCCTCGATGGTGGGGCTGCGGCTCCCGCTGCAGTCGCATCCCCTGCAGGCGTTGGTGAGCGCCCTGTACGAGCCTGTCCTCGACTGCGTCGTGATGTCCAACAAGGTGCACGTCTACGTCTCGCAGGCCGACAAGGGCGAGCTCGTGATGGGGGCCGGGATCGACGCGTACAACGGGTACGCGCAGCGCGGGTCGTTCCACGTGATCGAGCAGCAGCTCGCGGCGGCCGTCGAACTCTTCCCGATCTTCGCGCACGCCAAGCTGCTGCGGACCTGGGGCGGCATCGTCGACGTGTGCCCCGATGCCTCCCCGATCGTCGGGTTGTCAGGGATCGACGGCCTGTTCCTCAACTGCGGCTGGGGCACCGGCGGATTCAAGGCGACGCCGGGCGCCGGATGGGCCTACGCGGAGACGATCGCGACGGGCGAGCCGTCCGATCTCGTACGGCCCTTCTCGTTGGAGCGGTTCACGACCGGGGCGTTGATCGACGAGCACGGCGCCGCGGCCGTCGCGCACTGAGATGGGTGTCCGCAAAGACACGGTTCGGAGCATGGCGCTCGCGCTCCCCGAGGCGACGGAGCTCGAGACCTGGGAACAGCCCACGTTCCGGGTGCGGAAGAGGATCTTCATGATGTTCTCCGACCAGCAACGCGAGGCGTGGGTCAAGAGCACGCACGACGAGCAGCGCGCCCTCGTCCAGATGGATCCCGAGACGTTCTTCGTCCCGCCGTACGTGGGGCCGAGCGGCTGGGTGGGCGTCCGGTTCCGGACGGTGGATCGGGAGGAGATGCGCGAGCTGGTCACCGAGGCGTGGCGGCTCACGGCGCCGAAGCGCCTCCTGGCCGGCTTCGACGGGAATGAGGCCTAGGTGCTGCTCGTCCGGTGCCCCTGGTGCGGACCGCGCGACGAGATCGAGTTCCACTACGGCGGCCAGGCGCACATTGCGTACCCGACCGATCCCGACGGACTCTCCGCCGAGGGATGGGCGGACTTCCTCTTCATGCGGGACAACCCACGCGGGCCGTTCCGCGAGCGCTGGTACCACGTCCACGGATGCCGTCGCTGGTTCAACGCGGTGCGCGACACCTCGACGCACCGTTTCCTCGCCACGTACCGGATCGACGAGGAGCCGCCGGGGTGACGTCGCGACGGCTTCCGGAGGGAGGCTCCTGGATCGACCGGTCGAAGCCCGTCACGTTCCGCTTCGACGGCACGGAGTACGAGGGGTTCGAGGGCGACACGTTGGCCAGCGCGCTGCTCGCGAACGGCGTGACAGGCGGGTTTCGGAGCCCGATCCTCGGCCGGCCTCGCGGGATCATGACCGCCGGGCCCGAGGAGCCGAACGCGTTCGTCGAGGTGAGCGAGCCCTGGTTCGATCCGATCGTCGCCGCGACGATGGTCGAGCTGGTGGACGGTCTCGTGGCGGAGCCGCGGGCCGGCGTGGGACGCCTCCGCGAGGTGGATGTATCGGCGACGCCCGTCGCGGAGCACCGCCATGTCCACGTCGAGACGCTCGTGGTGGGCGGCGGTCCGTCCGGCCGTGCGGCCGCGATCGATGCGGCGAGCCACGGCGATCGGGTCATGATCGTGGACGAGCGTCACCGCGGCGACGACCCACCGGACGGCGTCACCGTCCTGCAGCGGACGACGGCCCTCGGCATCTACGACGACGGCTACGTCGTGGCGCACGAGCGAGTCCCCGACCGAGAGCGACTCTGGCACGTCCGGGCGGGTCGAGTGATCCTCGCGACCGGCGCGACCGAGCGTCCTCTCGCGTTCGCCGGGAACGACCGCCCCGGCGTGATGCTCGCCTCAGCTGCCGCGTCCTACGTGGAACGCTTCGGGACGCTGCCCGGTGACCACGCCGGCCTCATCACCACGAACGACACCGGGATCACGTCGGCGGACGTCCTCCGACGAGCGGGTGCCGACGTCACAGCGACGCTCGGCGTCGGCCAGGACCTGTCCGCGCTCTCCAGGGCGGTGGAGGTCGTGCTGGTCTCCGGAGGGTGGAATCCGAACCTCACGCTCTGGCGAGCGATCGGTGGCAGCCTGCGCTTCGACGATCGACGGGCGTGCTTCCGGCCGGGAGACGGACCTCCCTGGCTGCGCGTCGTGGGGTCTGCCCGTGGAGACAGACTTCCCGCATCCGAGACGTACTGGCTCGACACGGCAGACGACTACTCAGAGCACTTCGTCGATCTCCAGAGGGATCAGACCGTGGCCGGCATCGCGGAAGCCCTCGACTCGGGCCTCTCGTCCGTGGAGCACGTGAAGCGAGCCACCTACATCGGCACGGCGATCGATCAGGGCCGCACGAGCGGCGTACTCACCGCCGCGATCGTGAACCAGTTGCTCGGCGCCGGCCCGGACGCGCAGGGACCGACGAGCGCTCGCCCGCCTGCCGTGCCGGTTCCCTACGCCGTGGTCGCCGGTCCCGACCGGGGCGACCTCCTCGATCCGATCCGAAGGACACGCATCCATCCGTGGCACAAGGAGCACGGCGCCGTCTTCGAGGACGTGGGCCAGTGGAAGCGTCCTCGGTACTTCCCGCGAAACGGGGAGGACATGGACGCCGCGGTCGCCCGCGAATGCCTCGCGGTGCGGAGCGCCGCCGGCGTGCTCGACGCGTCCACCCTCGGGAAGATCGAGGTGATCGGCCCCGACGCCGCCGCGTTCCTCGACCGGATGTACACGAACAAGATGAGCACGCTCGCCGTCGGCTCGATCCGCTACGGGTTCATGCTCGGACTCGACGGGATGGTGGCCGACGACGGAGTGGCGATGCGCCTGACGGACGATCGCTTCCTCGTCACGACGACGACCGGGAACGCCGCGATGGTCCTCGATCGCTTCGAGGAGTGGCTCCAGACCGAGTGGCCGGAGTTGCGCGTCTACTGCACGAGTGTCACGGAGCAGTGGGCCGACGTCGCGATCGCGGGACCGAAGGCGCGCGAGGTCCTCACCGCCCTCGGGACCGACCTCGACCTCTCGACCGATGCCTTCCCGTTCATGACCTTTCGCGACGGCACGGTCGCACATATCCCCGCGAGGGTGGCCCGCGTGAGCTTCACGGGAGAGCTCTCTTTCGAGGTCCTCGTCGACGGCCGCCGTGCGCTCGAACTGTGGGAGGGCGTGCTCGGCGCCGGTGCCTCCGTCGGCATCACGCCGTACGGCACCGAAGCGATGCACGTCCTCCGCGCCGAGAAGGGGTTCGTGATCGTCGGGCAAGACACGGACGGCACCGTCACGCCCGACGACCTCGGGATGGGATGGATCGTCCGCAAGGACGACTCGGACTTCATCGGGCGGCGATCGCTCCGGCGAGCGGACACGGCCCGGCCCGGTCGTAAACAGCTCGTCGGCCTCCTCTCCGACGAGCCCCTCCCCGAGGGCGCCCAGCTCGTCGAGGAGGACACCGGTCGGGCACCGATGGCCATGATCGGTCACGTCACCTCGTCGTACCGGAGCCCGACCCTCGACCGGCCGATCGCGCTGGCGATGGTCGAACGCGGCCGCGAGCGGCACGGGCAGACGATCCTCTCGCCATTGCCGGGCAGCACGATCGCCGCCGAAGTCGTCTCCCCCGTCTTCTACGACCCGGAGGGAGCCCGACGTGACGGCTGAGCCTCCGGTTCCGATCGAGCTCGCCCAGATCGACGTGCGTGCCGCCGCGGATCCACTGCCGTTCGCCACCCCGGTCGAGAACGCAGTCAGCGCTTGGAACGACCGTGACGTCCTCTGGCTCGGCCCCGACGAGTGGCTCGTCGTGGCTGAACCGAAGGCCGCACCCAAAATCGTGCGCGAACTGGAGGACGCGCTGTCGGGCCACCATCGCTCGATCCTCGACGTCAGCGCGAACCGGATCGTGTTCGAGCTGAACGACGGTCTCGAGGTGCTCTCCTCGGGGTGTGGGGTGGATCTCCACCCGGCTCGCTGGCGTCCAGGGATGTGCGCGCAGACCCTGTTCGGCCAAGCGCAGGTGATCCTCCATCAGCGCGACGAGCGAACGACGCGCGTCTTCGTCCGGCCCTCGTTCGAGCGCTACGTGATCGACCTGCTGACCGCGAGCCGCGTCAGCTGAGCTCGTCCAACAACCGATGCTGCCACAGGACGGTCTCCTCCACCTGATTGAACGTGAAGAGGTGGAGCGCCCGGACGTCCGCGGTGGGATCGGCAAGGGTCGGTGCGAGGGCATCGAGGAGCGCGTCGGGTCCGAACGATCGCTTCAGGATGTGACCGAGCAGGCTCCGGTGCTTCCGCAGATAGCGCACCGAACCCGCCACACCGATCCTGGCGCCGATCGTCGACAGTTTCCGCAACGTGGCGGCTCCGGGAAGGCCCAGGTGAACGGGGAGCGTGATGCCTTCGCTGCGCATCCGGGCGATCCAGGTCGCGATGGCATCGGGGTCGAAGCCCATCTGCGTCGTCACGTGGTCCGCGTGCGCCTGCTTCGCCCGGAGGGAGGCGATGAGCACGTCGCCCGGGATCGAGGGATGACCTTCCGGGTAGCCGGGCACGCCGACCGATGTGAACGGGTGACCCAGATCCTCCATCAGCCGGATCAACGCCAAGCCGTCGTGGATCTCCCCTCGATCCTTCGCGTCGCCGCCAACCACGAACGCGCTCCGGATCCCCGCGGATCGGCATCGGTCGAGGAGCGAGGCGACGTGTGCTCGATCTCGGAACATGTGCGCCGCGAGGTGTGGCGTGGCCTCGTGCCCTCGGGCGATCAACCCCTCACAGAGCTCGACGGTCGCCTCGATCCCGTGGCTCGGCGAAGCGGTCACCGTGGTCGCCGCCCCCGCGGGGAGCGCATCGGCTCGCTCGAGCGCGTTCCGGAGCGGGATCAGCTCGAAGAGCGGTGCTCGAACGAGCCGCGCGATCGCTTCTCGCTCGACGTCGGTCGACGATGCGGTTCCACGGCGTCTGCGCGGCAGGATCTTCATCGCGAACAACCATGGTGACGTACTCATGAAGGGCGAGGCAAAGCTGGATCGCGACCGCAGGTCAGCTCTTCACGCGTGCGCGTCGCGCGCCGGTCGGCGTTCGCCGCTCCTCGATCACGCGCCGCGCCCACGCGTTCCACTCGAGCATCTCGCGCTCGTAGCGCACGCCCCAGTCGAGCGCCAGCCGGAACGCCCATTCCCTCGACGTGTCGCGGACGGGCAGCTCGGCCTTCGCCTCGAA
>DASSDW010000078.1:0-56761 GCA_035696925.1 Actinomycetota bacterium | reverse complement strand
CCTCGCGGAGCGGATCGTCTCGATGGTGCCCTCGATCGAACAGGTTCGACTCGTGTCCTCCGGGACCGAGGCGGCGATGTCGGCGATCCGACTGGCGCGCGCCGCCACCGGGAGGGACGCGCTGATCAAGCTCGAGGGCTGCTACCACGGTCATTCCGACGCCCTGCTCGCGCACGGCGGGGGCAGCGGCCTCGCGACGTTCGGGATCCCGAGCACGCCCGGCGTCACCGCCGGAGCCACACGCGACACCCTGGTCGCGCCGTTCAACGACCTCGATGCGGTCGGGGCGCTCCTCGATGCGAACCAAGGGATCGTCGCCGCGCTCATCGTCGAACCGGTCCCCGCGAACATGGGCGTCGTGCCGCCGGACGACGGGTACCTCGAGGGGCTCCGTCTGCTCTGCGACGAGCACGGCGCGCTCCTGATCTTCGACGAGGTGATCACCGGGTTCCGGATCGC
Source organism: Actinomycetota bacterium (assembly GCA_035696925.1). Lineage (GTDB taxonomy): Bacteria > Actinomycetota > UBA4738 > UBA4738 > HRBIN12 > JAJNBA01. Next base: position 56,302 of record DASSDW010000078.1, on the reverse strand, counting down.
CCGGGGCGGTGCGCAGGAGCGCTTCGGCGTCACCCCCGACCTCACCGTCCTCGGCAAGGTGATGGGGGGCGGGTTCCCATGCGCCGCGTTCGGCGGCCGTCGCGACGTGATGGAGCAGCTCGCGCCGGCGGGACACGTGTACCAGGCGGGGACGCTGAGCGGGAACCCGGTCGCGGTGGCGGCCGGCCTGGCGGCCCTCGATCTCATCGACGCCGAGGACCCCTACCCGGGGCTCGAGACCACCGCGGAGGACCTCCAGGCCGGCCTCGCCGCGGCCTTCGAGGCGAACGGCATCGGCGGCACGATCAACCGAGCAGGGTCACTGTTCAGCGTCTTCTTCTCGGAGGGGGCCATCAGGAATTTCACTGACTCGAAGGCCGCGGACCACGACCGGTTCGCGAGGTTCTTCCATCACATGCTGGACGAGGGCGTGTACCTCCCGCCATCGGGCTACGAGTTGTGGACGCTCTGCTCGGCGTTCGGCGAGGCGGAACGAGAAGCGGTGCTCGGGGCGGCCGGCCGCTTCCGCGACTGACCGCCCCGACGCTCACACCAGCGTGAGGGTGGTGTCCTGCACCGTCTCCAGCTCGTCGCCGTCGGACGCCGGCTCGGTGGCGATGCAGAACGTCCCCACGATGTGCTCGCCCGCGTCGTGCGTCGGCGCGACGCGGCACCACATGCGCCCCTCGATCCCCGGGAGGCTGAACGTGACCGTTTCCCCCGTCAGCGCGGCCGCGTGGGCCTCGAGGATCGGGAGGCTCTCCCCTTCCATCCCGAACGCTTCCAGGAGCTCACGGCCGTCGAGGAAGCGAGGGTGGATCCCCAGGTGCTGGGAAGCCACCCACGAGACCCCGCGGAGGCGGAGCGAGCCGTCCGTCGTCCACAGGACCGCCGGGAAGTGATCCCCGTCGTCGTCCGATGGGACCGGATCACGGCGAGGTGGGGACCAGTCCACCGTGTCGGTGATCCCGATGAGCTCCCACTGTCGCATGTGCCTCTCCTCCTCGGTGCGGCTCCCCTGCACTACCCGATATCGGGTAGCAACCTCATCGGGAGTATCGGCGAAGAGGACCAATTCGGCCTTCCCCGAGGGGCCTAGGGCTTCCGGAGGAGCGGCGCTCCCTGCAACGGATGCACCCACCGCTGGCACTATGGAGGCGAGAGTCATCGACGAGAGAGGAACCGACATGCCAACCGAGATCGCGACCTTCGGCGCCGGCTGCTTCTGGGGCGTGGAGCACCTGTTCCGACGGGTCCCGGGAGTCCTGGAAGCCATCTCCGGCTACAGCGGGGGCTTCGTCGAGGACCCCTCCTACCAGCTCGTCTGCACGGACACGACGGGCCACGCGGAGGTCGTCCAGGTGACGTTCGATCCCGAGGTCGTCTCCTACGACCAGCTCCTCGAGGTCTTCTGGGCGATGCACGATCCGACCCAGGTGAACCGGCAGGGACCCGACCGAGGGTCGCAGTACCGGAGCATCGTCCTCACCCACTCGGACGAGCAGCGGGCGGCGGCGGAAGCGTCCCGAGATCGGGTCCAGCCTCGGTACGAACGCCCCATCGCGACGGAGATCCAGCCGTTCGTGGCCTTCTATCCGGCGGAGGACTACCACCAGCGCTACTACCTGAACAACGGCCACGAGCCGTACTGCCACGCGATCCCGCCGGGCCTGCTCGAGGACCTGGGGCTCGTCCGCACCTAGCGCCGGCGGGACGAACCCTGCCAAGCTCCACGGCGTGAGCGAGGCGTCGGCCCGACCCAACGACCTTGAGCCGTTCCTGGACAGGTTCGTCAGCGCATGCGAGCAGGACGATCGGGTCGTGGCCGCGTTCCTCGGCGGGTCTCACGGCCGTGGCGAGGCGGACGCGTACTCGGACGTCGATCTCTGCGTAATCGCCAAGGACGACGCGTACGAAGCGCTCGTCCGCGATCGAGCCGGGTTCCTGGGGCGCCTCGGGACGCCGCTCTTCCTCGAGGACTTCGGGATCGCGGGCCTCGTGTTCTTCGTCCTCGATGACGGGACCGAGGGCGAGCTCTTCTTCGGGAGCGAGGGTCGGCCGGAAGAGCTCGAGCCCGGTCGGACGTTCCGAACGCTGTTCGACCCGGGCGGGATCCTCGAGGGCGTAGCGTTCGCCGAGGAGCGGACGGATCCCGCGGAGCAGCTCGAAGTGCTCCGGCAGATCCTCTCGTGGTTCTGGCACGAGCTCTCGCACTTCATCACCGCCATGGGGCGAGGCGAGCTCTGGTGGGCCGCCGGGCAGCTCGAGTCGCTCCGCGGTCATTGCGTGAACCTCGTCCGGATCGAACACGGGGCGTTCGCTGGGGAGGAGCCGTACGAGAAGCTCGACCGCACGATCGATCCGGGTGCGCTGTCACCGCTCGCCGAGACGTTCGTGCCGATGGAGCGCGGCGCCCTGCTGCGAGCCGCGCGGGTGCTCGTCCGCTTCTATACGGAGAAGGCCCCAGGCGTCGCGGAGGCGAACGGGGCGACGTATCGGCTCGAGCTCGAGGAGCTGATGGTCAAGCGACTTGACGACCTTGCCGGCTCGGGCTAGCCGTCGCGGAAGCCGACGAGTCTGTGCGAGCCGTCGCAGAACGGCTTGTTCTGGGAGTACCCGCACCGGCAGAGGGTCTGGCGGTTGCGGACCTCGTAGGGCTCGCCGTCGGCTCCGACGACCCGCACCCCGCCGCGCACGAACAACGGCCCGTTCCGGAACACACCGATCTCGGGTTCGTACTCGGGCTCGTGGTCCGGCGAGTCCACCGAGTCCGCCCACGCCAGGCGTCCCGAGGGACAGAGCTGGACCATGCGGCCCATCCGTTCGCGGACGGCGGGATCCGGGTCGCCGAGCATCTGCCAGACCCCCGTGAACCGGTCCTTGCAGTAGCCCGCCTTCGTGCAGATCGACAGGTCGTCGCTGATGATCGCCCCGTCCTGGGCTTGGAACACGTCGGTCCGGTCGTCGCGCGGGCCATGATCCGCGCGCTCCGTGACGTCGACGCGGGGTTCCTCGAGGTGGCTGTCGTCGCAGAACGGCTTGTTCCCGCTCTTGCCACAGCGACACAGGCGGTAGGTCTCGTCCGCTTCCAGGGGCTCGAAGGGCGCGTAGTCGACCGGTTCACCGAACTCGGTCTTGACCGTCCTCGTCCGCGCGATCGGCAGCGGGCCTTTGACCTCGTACGGGCCGTTCTCCTCGATCCGGATCTCGGGGTCCGACATGGGCGGCATCCTCCCACGTCGTACCATCCGCGTGAACCGGGAGCCGGAGGAGGGAGCCGTGGCGGCCGCCACGATCGACGAGTACGCGAAGGTCCTCGGCGACTGGCGCGGTGAGGTCGTCGGCGAGCTCGACGCCCTGATCCGGCGCGCGGCCCCGGAGGCGACCGGCTCGATCAAGTGGGCGCAGCCCGTCTACGAGCAGGACGGGCCCTTCGCCTATGTCAAGGCGTTCACCTCGGCCGTCAACTTCGGGTTCTGGCGAGGTGCCGACCTCACGGACACCGAGGGCCGCCTCGAGGGGACCGGTGACCGGATGCGTCACGTGAAGATCCGAGGGCCCGGGGACGTCGACGCGACGAGGTTCACCGCCTGGGTCAAGGAAGCCGTCACGCTCAACGAGGAGAAGGGCGACCCCACCAAGGCCCGCTAGCGCGGGTCCTCGATTCGGTCCCTCCTCCGCACTATCCTTCGAACGCGTGTTCGAGGAGCTGAATCCGGAGCAGGAAACCGCCGTCCGTCACGGCGAGGGGCCGCTCCTGGTCGTGGCCGGAGCAGGCAGCGGCAAGACGATGACGCTCGCTGCGCGAGTAGCTTCTCTGATCGATCGAGGGACGGGGCCCGAGCGGATCCTCCTCCTCACGTTCAGCCGTCGCGGCGCGAGAGAGATGCTGTCGCGCGCCGAGCGGCTCACCGCGAAGGACGACGCCGGCCGTGTGTGGGGCGGCACGTTCCACGCGGTGGGCAACCGGCTCCTCCGCCTGCACGGCCGGGCGCTCGGTCTCACGCCGGACTTCACCGTCCTCGACCAGGCGGACGGCGCCGACGTGATGAACCTCCTCCGCGACGAGCTCGGCTATTCGTCCCGCGAACGGCGATTCCCGCGCAAGGACACGCTGGCGGCGATCTACTCGCGGACCGTGAACGCCGGCGAGCGGCTCGTCGACGTCCTGAGAGGTCACTACCCGTGGTGCCTGGATGAAGCCGAAGGCATCGTCGACATCTTCCGCGCCTACACGGAGCGCAAGCGCCGACAGCATGTCCTCGACTACGACGACCTCCTGCTGTTCTGGAAGGCCCTCGCGACCTCGCCGGCCACCGGGGCGCAGCTCGCCGCGATGTTCGACCACGTCCTCGTCGACGAGTACCAGGACACGAACGCGCTCCAGGCCGACATCCTCGAGGGCATGCGCCCCTCTGAGGGCCCGCGGAACGTCACGGTCGTGGGAGACGACGCCCAGGCGATCTACGGGTTCCGCGCCGCCACCGTGAAGAACATCCTGGAGTTCCCCGAGCGCTTCCCCGGCACGACGGTGATCAAGCTCGAGCGGAACTACCGGTCGACCCCCCCGATCCTCGCGGCGTCCAACGCGGTGATCGCCCTCAGCCCGCAGCGACACGAGAAGACGCTCTGGTCCTCGCGCGAGAGCGAGTTGCGCCCCGTGCTCCGTGCGTGTCTCGACGAAGCCGAGCAGAGCGACGCCGTGTGCCGGGCCGTCCTCGGGCATCGGGAAGAGGGCCTCCCCTTGAAGGCGCAGGCGGTGCTTTTCCGCGCCGCCCATCACTCGGACCACCTCGAGGTCGAGCTTGCCCGCCGGAATATCCCGTTCGTGAAGTACGGCGGCCTGAAGTTCATGGAGGCGGCGCACGTCAAGGACACACTCGCGTGCCTCCGCGTCCTCGAGAACCCCTTCGACGAGGTGAGCTGGTTCCGGGTCCTCCAGCTCCTCGAGGGGATGGGCCCCGCGTCGGCTCGCCGACTGATGGACGATCTCGAGGTGCGTCGGACGGACGATGCCGACGCCGCGACGCCCCTCGCACGTTTCCTGGCGGAGCCGCTCGCGGTCCCGAAGGGCGCGGCGCAGGGGATCCGCGACCTTCGCAGCGTCCTCGGCGACTGTCTGGAGGCGGAGACCCTCCCGCCGGCTGCCCAGATCGGCCGGCTCCGGACGTTCCTCGAGCCGGTGATCGCCCGGAAGTACGACGCGGCCGCCGCACGCACCCGCGACCTCGAACAGCTCGAGCTCCTGGCGTCGGAATCTGCTTCCCGCGGGCAGTTCCTCGCCGACCTGACGCTCGATCCGCCCTCGTCCACCGGCGACCTCGCCGGCCCGCCGCACCTCGACGAGGACTACCTCGTCCTCTCGACGATCCACTCGGCGAAGGGCCTCGAGTGGGACGTGGTGCACGTGATCCACGTGGCCGACGGCATGATCCCGTCCGACATGTCGACGGGGGACGACGACGAGATCGAGGAAGAGCGACGCCTCCTCTACGTAGCGCTCACGCGCGCGCGCGACGCGCTCCACGTCACCTACCCGCAGCGGTACTACCGCAGGCCGCGGGGCCTCGAGGATCCCCATTCCTTTTCCCAGCGATCGCGGTTCCTGCCGGACGAGGTCCTCCTCCACTTCGAGGTCGTCGGTCCGCAGGTCGAGTCGGTCGCCGACGTCCCCGCGCCGGTGACCGCGGCAGCCGACGTGGACGCGTTCCTCGCCGGCCTCTGGAGCGACTGAGCTCGACCTCTATCCTTTTGGTCGTGGATGCCGCGCTGCTCGATCTCTACGACACCGTCGCGCGGACGCGCTGGCGCGAGCTGTCCGATCGGATCTCCGGCGAGCTGGGCGTCGACGTCGCGGCGCTCTACCGTGCCTACGCCCTCACCAGGGCGGAACGGAGCATCGGCGCCTTCGACGGGCCGGAGGGCGACATGGCCGCGATCGTCGAGGCGGCCGGGTTCGCACCGACGCCCGAGCTGATCGACTCGCTCGTCGCGATGGAGCGGCGGTTCTCGGAAACCGGCGTCGAGCTCTGGGAGGACTCGCTGCCGGTCGTCTACGAGCTCCGGCAGCGGGGCGTCAGGACGGCGCTCGTCAGCAACTGCTCGCATTCGACGCGCGGGATCGTCGACCGGCTCGGCCTCGTCGATGCCTTCGACGAGGTCATCCTGTCGTTCGAGGTCGGGCTCCGCAAGCCCGACCCCGCGATCTACCGCGAGGCGTTGCGGCGAGTGGACGTCGAGCCGGATCGCGCCGTCTTCGTGGACGACCAGCAGGAGTACTGCGACGGCGCCGCTTCGATCGGGATCCAGGCCTATCTGATCGACCGAACGGGCGACGCCACACCCGACGAGAACGGACATCGGGTGATCAGGGACCTGCGGGCGCTCCTAGCCGTAGACGCCTGACTTCTCGCCGGCCGCCCCCGCATCGGACATCATCTTCGTGACGTCGGTGACCTCCGACGCTTTCGGAAGTTCCACCTCCACCGGCTCGCCGAACGCGGAGTAGTCGACCGTCATCTCCAGCTGCGCGTCCCCCGTCCCCGGTACGAGATCTCCGAAGTCCATCGTGATCCGCTGGCGACGCGGCAGGCCTTCCTCGTCGATCCAGATCTGGAACGGGATCTTGCCGTCGATGCCCAGCGCCTCGAACTGCTCGACCGCGGCTTCGAGCTGCTCCGTCGTCTCCGCGTCGGCATCCTCGCCCACGATCTCGGCGAAGCCCTCGAGCACCTTCTGGAGGTCGATCGTCCCTGTGTACCGCGTGGTGGCGATGCCGTCGATGTCCGCTTCGCCGGCGGCCTTCACGTCGAAGACCCCCGCGAACAGACCCGCGTAGGCCGATGGGTCCGTCGTCCCCGCCCCGAAGCCGCCGAACTGCCCGGCGACGGCAGGATCCATCTTCGACGGGTCGAGGCTGACCCAGGGGGTGGGCGCGCCCTCGAAGGCCGGCGAGCGCATGTAGATCACGCCGTCGTCCATGACCATCTCCATCTCGCCGCCCAACATCCCGAGGTCCATCGTCATGGCGGCCCGCTGGGTCGCGTTGTCGACGTCTGCCTCGGCCGTGATCGCGAACGACTGCCCCTCGGCCGCCATCGACATGCGAAGCTCCTGGTGGTAGCTCCCCGCCTCGTACACCGCGGTCATGGCGTCCAGCACCGCGTCTCGCGGGCTGACGGGGGTGCCTCCTTCGGCGCAGGAGACCAGGACGGACAGGGCCGTGAGGGCGAGCAGGGATCTCTTCATGCCATCACTATCGGCACGGGTGGCGCCTCAGTCCACCCACTGCGGGAAGAACGTCAGCGGAGATCGTCGAGGACGTCGGCGATCGACTTGCGGATCCCGGTGAAGAACGGCGTCTCGACCTTCGTGTAGAGGCGGGTCTTCGAGTCGCGGAGCCTCCGGATGCAATCGACGAGCGCGTCGAGCTCGTCGGTCTCGAACGCGAGGATCCATTCCCAGTCGCCGAGCCCGAACGCGCTCGTCGTGTTCGCGAGGACCTGCGGGAACTCGCGACCCAGGACCCCGTGCTCGGCGAGGAGCTCCCCTCGTTCCTGCGGTGGGAGGAGGTACCACTCGGGCGAACGGACGAACGGGTAGACGCAGAGGTACGTGCGTGGCGCCTCTCCCCGAACGAACGCCGGCTGGTGGTCCGGCGTGAACTCGGCGGGCTTGACGAGACCCATCAGGGAGACGACCGGGTCGAGGAGATCGCCCGCCCGGGTCCTCCGGAACTCGACCAGGAACCGTTGGAGATCCTCGGCGCCCGCGGCGGTCAGCCACAGGACGAGATCGGCATCGGCGCGGAACCCGACGGTCGAGTACGAGCCGCGCACGTCCACCCGGCCCGCCCAGTCCTTGAAGAGGGTCTCGATCTCGTCACCGGCGTTCCGGAGCGCCTCGTCCTCGAAGAGCTCCGCGCGGAGCTCCTGGCTCGCGGCGAACACGGGGTACAGCGCGTAGATCGTCTCGGTCATGCCGGCTCCTTCCACGTTCCTGGCCGGGGGGCGTCCGCGTGCGCGAGCACCTGATCCGCCGTCTCTTCGGCGGCCCGAGCGAGATCGGACACACCCACGCCGTCGAACGCGCTCCCGACGAGGAAGATACCCGGCGGGAGCCCCTCGCGGATCTCCTCGACGAGGGCGGCGTGCCCACGCTCGTACTGCGGCATCGCTGCCCACCATCGATGCACGTGGGTTGCCTCGGGGGCGGGGAGATCGAGTGCGGCGCTCAGATGCCGCACGCACGCCCCGACGATGTCTTCGTCGAGCGCGTCGAGGACGTCTTCATCACCTGCGCCGCCCACGTAGCAGCGGACCACCGCTCGATCCCCGAACGAGGGGTCCGGCCATTTCCGGGACACGAACGTGGCCGCGGTCATCGGGGCGGCCCCGCGGGGGACGACGAAGCCGGTCCCGTCGGGCAGGGCGGCTGCGGTTCCGCCCGGGTACACGAGGAACACGACGCCGGTGGAGACGGCACGGATGGCCGAGAGCCCGGTGGGCGCACTCGGCCCGAGCAGGGATACCGAGGCCGGCGCGCCACAGGCGAGCACGACGGCGTCGACGTGCTCCGAGGAGCCGTCCGCGAGGTCGACCGTTCGGCCCGTGACACCGGTCACCTCGGTGCCCGTCCGGAGTCGCTCGCCCACCGTGGCGGCGAGCGCGTCCACCAGTTCTCGCATCCCCGATCGGGGCCGAAGGAACAGGGGTCCCGGATCGGCGCGACCCGCGGCGCGCTGGGCGGCCTGGGCACCGCGGATCAGGCTTCCCTGCGATGCCTCCCAGGCGACGAGCTCCGGGAAGGTGGCCGGCGCCGACAGCCGATCGACGTCTCCCGCGTGGAGCCCGGCGAGCAGGGGCGCGATCGCTCGCTCGGTGGCCTCGTCGCCGAGCCGCCGACGGAGCAGCTCGCCGAGCGTCTCCTCCGCGCCCTGCCGACGCGTCCGCTTGACGAGATCGGCGAGGGCGCGAACGCGGCCGCCTGACGACACCCCGGGCCACCGCAGGACGTCCCCGACGTCGCCGGGGATCCCGAATGGCGCTCCGCGCAGGTACGGAACGAGACCGGCCTCGGTCCACAGGAACGCTCCCGTCGCGCCCGGGGGGACGAGCGCCAACCCGAGGTCCCTGCAGAGCGCCGACCCCCAGGGTTTCCTCGCCGCCAGCGAATCGGGGCCGGGCTCCAGGTCGAGGTCGCCCACCGGGACGGGGGGCGCGATGAGCCCGCCGTACGTGCCGGCGCGCTCCAGCACGACGGGCTCCACGCCGGCTCGCTGCAATCGGAACGCCGTGGCGAGCCCGGCGATGCCGCCGCCGACGACGGCGACCCGGGGGTTCACGGAGCCGCCTTCACCAGGTGGTCTCGCACGACGTCCGCGAGAACCTCCAGGAACGCGGGGTCGTCGTTCGGCATCCGGGTGCGTGCGAATCGGATGCCGGCTCCCTTCGCGATCTCCTTCGCCTCGATGTCGAGGTCGTACAGGGTCTCGAGATGGTCGGCCACGAAGCCGGCCGAGCACACGATCACCCCGGGATGACCCATCGCCGCCGCTTCGAGGATCGACTCCTCCACCGGCGGGCCCCACCACGGGTCGGACGTCCGGCCGGCGCTCTGCCACGCGATGCCGTAGCTCTCGAGTCCGAGCGCTCCGGCGACGAGGTCCGCCGTCTCCTGCAGACCGGCACGGTAGCGGCACGATCCGTCGCAGGTGCACGTCTTGCAGCGCAGCGACCCATCCTCGACGACACGGGTGGGCAGCGAGTGCGCGGTGAACAGGATCTGCGTGGCCGATCGCTCGGCCTGCGGCACGTCCTCGAGGGCATCCGCGACACGGTCGGTCAGGAACCGCACGAACGAGGGGTGGGCGCCGTACTCGCGGACGAAGGAGAACACCGGTTCCCCTCCCTGGTCGGCCACGGCCGCGAGCACCCGCTCGACGTACGTCTCCACGGACATCCCCGACCAGTGGGGAGCCATCACGATGCCGACGGCCCGCTCGACGCCCTCCTCCCGCATCTGCGCCACGGCGTCCGGGATGAAGGGTGGCGAGTGCTTCATCCCGAGGAACGCGCGGAACGGGGCCCCGTCCTCGCTCAGACGGGCGACCAGCCCCTCGGCCTGCACCCGCGTGGTGTCCAACAAGGGGAACACATTGCCGATCGCTTCGTAGCGAGCGCGCAGGTCGGCCACATGCTCCGGCGACGGCGCCCGACCCCCACGGATGTCCGTGTAGTAGCGCTCGATGTCCACGGGTCCACTCGCGGTCCCGTACGCCATGACCAGCACCCCTGTCGGGGCCGTCACGGCGCCGTTCTCTCGGTCTCGGCGTGAACGAGATCGACGAGCCGTTGCAGGTGCTCGACGGGGGTGTTGGGCAGCACCCCGTGCCCGAGGTTGAACACGTGCCCGTCGCGGAGCTCCGCGCGCGCCAACACGTCCTCGGCCTTCCGCTCCACCGCGTCCCAGTGCCCGAGCAGGACAGCGGGATCGAGGTTCCCCTGGATCGCTCGGTCGTGCCCGATCGCCGCCCAAGCGTCGTCCAGCAGCAGGCGATGGTCCACCCCGATCGCGTCACCACCCGCGTCCCGCATGAGGTCGAGGAGATGGCTCGTGCCGACCCCGAAGTGGATCGCCGGGACGCCCATCCCGGCGATCGCCTCGAACACCCTGGTCGTGTGCGGCACCACCATGCCGCCATAGTCGTCCCGATCGAGCACGCCGACCCACGAGTCGAAGAGCTGCACGGCGTGCACGCCGGCGTCCACCTGTGCGCGGAGATGGGCCACGACGATGTCGGCGAGCATCGCGAGGAGCCGATCGAACACGGCCGGCTCCGAGAAGAGCAGGGCCTTCGTTCGGGCGAAGGTGCGGCTCGGTCCGCCCTCGATCAGATAGCTCGCGAGCGTGAACGGAGCTCCCGCGAATCCGATCAGCGGGACCTCGAGCTCCTTCACGAGGAGCCGCACGGCCTCGGCCACGTACGGCTCGTCCGTCTCGGGCTCCAGCGGCCGGAGCCGCCCGATCCCCGACGCGTCTCGCAACGGGGGCTCGATCACCGGCCCGCGCCCCGCCTCGATCCGGATCGGCGCGCCGATCGCGTGGAGGGGCACCATGATGTCGGAGAAGAGGATCGCCGCATCGAGCGGCATCCTGCGGAGCGGCTGGAGCGTGAGCTCCACGACCTCGTCCGGACGCCTGCACGTCTCGAGGATGTCCACGTTCCCACGCCGAGCCCGGTACTCCGGGAGCGAACGACCGGCCTGGCGCATGAACCAGACCGGCGTTCGGTCGACGGGGCGGCATCGGAGCGCGCGGAGCAGCCGATCGTTGGGGAGGAGCTCGGTCACTCCCTCAGGATACGGAGCTGGATGGGACGGGCGGTGTGGGTGCCGCCGGGTCCACGGGCGCGTCCTCCAGCATCGATGGCTTCGGCCGGGGGAACAGGATCCGGAACGCGGCGCCCCCGCCGGGCGCCTCCTCGATCCGTACGTCGCCACCCATCGCTTCGACGAGCCCTTGGACGACCGACAGCCCGAGACCGAGGCCATGTCCGCTCATCGAGTCGAGCCGCTCGAAACGGTTGAAGACCTTCTCGCGATCCTCAGCTGCCACGCCTCGACCGGAGTCGAGGACGGCGAAGCCGACGTGGCCGGAGTCTCCGGTGATCTCGATCCGCACGGGAGGCCGGCCGTACTTGAACGCGTTGTCGATGAGGTTGTCGAGGATCCGCCGCAGGTACTCCCTGTCGCAGACGGCGATCGCCGGCTGCGAGGCGTCGACCTGGAGGTCGCGATCGAGGACGCTGTGGTCGGCGGCTGCCTCGCGGACGACCTTTGCGAGGTCCACGGGTTCGAGCCGGTCGACGGCTTCTCCGCGCTCCAGCTCCGCGGCGGCGAGCAGGTCTTCGACCATGGTGCCGAGTCGAAGCGCGGCTCGCTCCACGATGTCTTCGAGCTCACCGCGATGCTCCTGGAGCTCGGGCTGCCGCGCGGACGACACCGCGCCGATGATCGAGGCGATCGGGGTGCGCAGCTCGTGGCTCACCAGCGCAACGAACTCGCTCTTCATGCGGTTCAGGTGCGTCAGCTCCTCGACCTGCGCGCGCTCCGTCTCGTAGAGACGCGCGTTCGCGATCGCCGCGGCTGCCTGCTCCGCGAACAGAGAGACCGCGCGAAGGTCGAACTCGGAGAAGAGCCGGTTTCCCGTGGAGTTCACGTTGAGAACGCCGAGCAGTTCCTCACGATGGATCAGCGGCGCGCTGATCGCACTCGACACGGGGACCGAATGGGGCACCAGCCCCGGGAAATCGCCAGGATCGGCCTTCCCCTGCACGAGGAGCGCTTCCCGCGTCGAAGCCACGTGCCCGGCGATGCCCTCGCCGAGCTGCACCTTACCGCCGTCCGCATGTTCGTTGCCGTGGGAACACGCCACCACCAGATGCGCGCCTTCCATCAGCATCACCGAGCCGCTGTCGCTGTCCAAGAGCTCCACCGCGCTGCGGAGCATCGTGTCCAGGACGACGGAGAGCTCGAGCACGTCGTTCATGGCCTTGCCGGCGTCGAGCAGCAGCTCGACCTCGCGCAGGCGGTTCGACAAGGCGGTGGTCAAGACCCGCTCGTCGATCAGGAGGCGGGAGAGCTTTCGGAGATGACGCTCCTTGTCGATCGCGTAGATGCAGAACGCGATGCTCAGCAGCACGACGGCGATCCGCATGACCGGGGTGGCCACGAACGCCTCCGTGGCGCTCGTCTGCCAGGTCGAGACGAAGACGAGCCCGAGCGAGATCGCGACCAGGAGGGCCGCGGTCAGGATCCAGAGCTGCAGTCTGCGCTTCTCGACGGCCTCAAGCGACGGCGTCCGGAAGTCGCGCAGGCCGGCCACACGGGCCTCCTGCTTGATGTGCTCGGTCACCGCTTCATCGGCAGTCATCCATCAAGCTCCCTGATGCAGCATCGGACGTCCCGGCTGGCGGGTTGAGCAGGAGGAAAGTCGGATCCCGTGCGGGAACCAGTACGGATCCCTCGCCGAACGGCGGCGGCGTCAAGGCGCGTGACGACATCGGCCGGAGAGCGTGAGACTGCAGATGGGAGGAAGGAGCGGATATCGAGCACCGGCATCCCGATCGCGACCCACGAGCCGGCGTGAGCCCAGGTCCGATGGTGACCGTCGACCAGGTCCGCTCGTTCGCGCTCACGTTGCCGCGCACCACCGAGGCGCTCGTCCGGGATCGGATCAAGTTCCGGGTGGGCCGCATCGTCTATCTGGCGTTCTCTCGCGACGAGACGACGATGGGGTTCGCGTTCCCGAAGGAGGAACGTGAAGCGCTCGTGCGATCGGAGCCCGAGCGGTTCCTGATGCCGGACCGGTCCGACCTGCGCTACCACTGGGTCGTCGTTCGGCTCGATGCGATTGACGTCGCCGAGATGCGCGAGATCGTCCTCGACGCGTGGCGGATGGTGGTGCCCAAGCGCGTCGCCGCCGCGTACGAGGACTCCGAACCGTAGGCTCACTACGCCGACAGTACGTAGGGAATCTCCCCTACCCCATCGGAATGAGATATCCACCCACCGGGTATGCGAACGAAGGCAACAGGCGTCGGCTGAGGAGGGATCACATGTCTCGACGGTGGACCGGGCGAGGGAGCGGCCTCGCGATCTGGTGTCTCGTTTCCGCGATCACGTTGCTCGGGTCGTCCGCCCAAATAGCCTTCGCGGATACGCCTCCTCTCAACGCCGTTCCCACGACCGCCGACGCAACGACCGCCGATGCGATCGCCGTCGTCGACGAAGTGGTGACCACCTCCGACGTCGCCGACCCGGTCCAGGAGACATCAGGTGACGCCATCGAAGTCACGGCGGATGACGCAGTGCAAACACCCGATGCGACAAGCACAGACGCGGCAGCCACGGAACCGATCGTCGTGGCTCCCGACGTCCCGGAAGGCGCCGGAACCGACGCCGTTTCTGATGCGGTATCCGAAGCCTCGGTCGGCGCAGCGGAAACCGCCTCTGGGACGTCCGACGCTCCGGCAGAAGCACCCCAACCGGTCGCGACGTCCACTGCCGACGCGGTGACCTCGACAGGTGCGGCAACCGATACGGATGCTGCGATCGACTCCATCGCGGCTACCCTCGACAGTCGGGCCGAAACGACTTCTGACACGGTCGCAGTCAGCTCAGATGCCGCGGCCGATGCGACATCCGTCACGATCCCGGCGGGCGGATCGGCCGAGCAGTCGTCCTCAGCCGCGACCGTCGCAGCATCCGAGATCACCACCGACGTGGCTGCGATGGTCGCGGATGCCTCGACCGAAGCGATCTCCGATACGACGTCGGAGGTTGCTGCAGCCGTCGGCGACGCGATGGTGGATGCGGTGTCGATGGTCGAGAACCTGACCACGGTCGCCGACACGGCGGTCGGTCCAGCCTCCGACCCGACAGCTGAGATCTCCACCGACATCGCAGCCGCCGGCGCGATGGGATCCGACACGGCAGCAGCCGTCGCGGAGACGATCGCTGAAACCGCGGGGATGATCACCGACGTAGCGGCAGAGGCGACGATCGGTACGCAGGCGATCACCCAGACCGCAGTCAGGGAAGCATCCGCGATCGCTGTCGAGCCGTCCGCGGCGGTCGTCGACGCTGCCGTGGACGCGACATGGGCGACGTTCGAGACCGTGGCAACGGAGGCGTCGGCCACCGTAGCCAACGTGGCATCCCTCGAGACGTTGACGGACACGACGTCGATCACGGCCGACGTCACCACCACGGTGTCCGAGGCATCGTCGGGGATCATGACCGCGGTCGAAGAAGTGCTGGTGTTCGCCGACCTGACCGCTCACACCGTCGTGGACTCCACCACGACGACCGTCGATGCGACGATCGACACCGTGACCGAGATCTTCGGCACGACCGATCAGGTCGTCGGGAAGGCATCGGAGATCACGACCGACACGGTGGGAACCCGACCCGACGGAACCTCCGACGCAGTGACGACCATTTCGGAGGCGGCATCCGCCGTGATCGCGGCGGTCACCGGCGATGGCTCATCCGCCGATCCGACGATCATCCTGAACGAGGCGACGGCGACCGTCGTGTCCGATCTCGACGCGGCGAGCCTCCAGAGGATCCAGGGAGGCAGTTCGCCGACGCGGGACCAGCGGTTCCTCAGCGCGAACCGAGGCCAGACCGAGGGCGAGAGGTTCCCAGGGAACGAGCCTGTGGCCGCCTGCGAGGATGCTTCGAGCCTGAACTGCGCGTTGACGGGGAGTGCCGACGGGATCGACTCCCTCGTCGAGTCGGTCGCCTCGATCATCAGGATCCTGGCGCTCACCGGTCTCACGCTCCTGCCGTGGGTCGCAGCCGCTGGGATGCTGGCCTCCCTCGGCGGACTCGCGCTCGCGGCGTCGAGACGGCGGCGCGCAGCCGGCTCGCTCCCAGACGAAGCCCTCCCGCCTGGAAGCCACGTGAAGGACGCCTGGGCATACTCGTAGGTGATCGAACCAGGAGAGGGGGAGACCTGTCGGCGTTGGCCGCATGCGCCCTTCCTACTGCCCGGAGTGGTGAGACACAGATGACCTTGGCGGGAGGAGTGGGATTCGAACCCACGAGCGAGTTGCCCCGCTAACGGTTTTCAAGACCGTCGCCTTCGTCCGCTCGGCCATCCTCCCGCGGCACAGGCTACCCGCGGGAAACGCCCCAGCTAGACGACCGAGGGCGCTCTGTTGCCGCCAACCTGCCTACAGCTAGCGTCCGAACACCGCCTCGATAGCGAGCAAACGTCTGTTTACGTGCCAAAGGTTCAGCGTGGCTTGCCCACACGGCGGAAGAGCATGGGGTGGCCGAACTGGGGGACACTAGATCTGCGAGCTGTACGGCTGGCCTCAGACGCTCGTGACGGTTCTGTAGCGGCCGTTGCCCAGGGATGCGTGCGCGTGCTTCCATCCGAGTGATGGACTCCCCGATGGACACCCGGCGATCCGCCGCCGTCGGAGCCCGGTGACGAAGTGTGGCGGGTTGGGGTTGGCCTCGCGCTGGTCGCCGCCGCCGGAAGCTGGGTCGCACATCTCTGGACCCTTCGCACTCCTCAGCACCTCCTGGTTGAGTGGGTGTTTGGCAGTCTGCTCGTGGGAGTGGTCCTTCTCGTCGGTGGGGCACGCGCGGCCGGGGCAGCTCTAGTCGGCTCCTCGGTTCTCTCCTTCCTGGCTTTCCTCCTGAAGGGGTTCTACGGAGGCGACCACCTCGAAACCCTCGTGCACGGCGCACTCATCCTGGGGAGCGTCGGCCTGGTTGGGTTCGGTCTCGTAGGGCTTGCCTCCGGAAGCCACACCCCGCTGGGTCGATTCCCCGAGGCGCTGGCTCTGGCATTCGGCACCGTTATCGTCGGGACGTTGCTGATCCTCCGGATCCACGCGGAGGCGGCCTGTTATCCGTGCTTCCGGGGGTTCGAGGACTTCTGGGTCCAGACACTGCTTGCGTTCAACGTCGCCTTCCTCGCGGCGCTGTTCCTGGCGCAAGCGTGGCGGTCATCGGGGGAACACGAAGAGGACGACCCCTTCGTGGACTGGTTGATCGGTCGTTCCGGTAGTGGCGGGCCGCCGTTCTGACCTGACGCGAGGCCGCTCTCAACCGGGGATATCGGGCAGCCGGCTGGCCAGGTCCAGCTGCCTCCCCCGCGGTGGCCCTACCCGTGATGGCACACGACTTCCGTGCCCGTAGCGCTCTTCACGACGTCATGTTCCTCTCTGAGCTTCAGCTCGACTCCTATCACGATGAGAACCACGCTGAGGAGACCCGCGCCGCCCAGGAGGATGAGCTTGGTTCGGGTTCGCGACCTCTCGCCGCCCACCAAGTAGGCGATCACGGCGACACCGGTGAGTGCGAGCCCTGCAGCTCCGATGTACACACCGGGCGAGCAAGCAGTGCCCACGTCATCCCTCCCGGCCGGGAGCCTATGCCAGCCATGGAGTGGGAGATGCCGGTCGGGGTACGCTGGCTCGATGCCGGGCCACCCGCATTCCCACGCCTCCGAGCGCCTCGATCCGTTCGCGTCGGGATCCCGGGTCCGTGAGCTCGTCGAGCAGCTCCCCGTCGTCGTCTACGTGGATACCGACGACCAGCGTCCGTCGACGACCTACGTCAGCCCCAACGTCGAACAACTCCTGGGGTTCCCGCCGCAGCGGTTCCTGGAGGATCCGGGCCTCTGGATCCGCTGCATGCACCCGGACGACCGGCAGCGGATCCAAGCGCTCCGCGACGAGGTCTGGTCGAGTGGCGCGCGCTACCGGTCGGAGTACCGGATGTTCCGCCGCGACGGCGAGGAGGTGTGGCTCCGGGACTCGAGCGTGCTCGTCCTCAGCGAGGAGGGTCAGCGTCTCGCGTGGCAGGGCGTGATCGAGGACATCACGACGGAGCGGCGAGCCGAGCAGGAGATCCGCGCATCCGAGGCTCGCTATCGAGCGCTCGTCGAGCGGGTGCCGGCGGTCGTCTACGAGATGGACCCCGACGACGAACGCCAGACGCTGTTCGTGAGCCCGCACGTCGAACAGGTGCTCGGGTACTCGCGCGAGGAATGGCTCGACCAGCCCGACATCTGGATCGAGCTCCTCCACGCGGACGACCGTGAGGTCGTCCTCGCGAAGCACGACCGCCACAACGAGACGGGTGAGCCGTGGGACCTGGAGTACCGGTTGATCGCGAGCGACGGGAGGGTCGTCTGGGTCCACGACCGCGCGAGCTTGATCCGCGGTCTCGAGCGCGGCGTGGCTGCCTGGCACGGCGTGATGATCGACATCACCGCGGAGCACGATGCGAAGGAGATGCTCCTCCTCCATAAGGAGGACCTCGAGCGGCGCGTCGCGGAGCGCACCATCGAGCTGCAGGAAGCCAACGAGCTGATGGCGCTCGAGATCGGAGAGCGCCGGCGGATGGAGGCCGAGCTCCGCGACGTCGAGGAACGGTACCGCCGGCTGGTCGAGCACATGCCCGGCATCGCGTACGTCTGGGACGTCCGCCCCGGCGTCGAGGAGCGAACTTTCGCGTACGTGAGCCCTCGGATCGAAGACATCCTCGGATTCTCACCCGAGGAATGGCACGCGTCCGCGCGCGTCCACCCGCACGATCAAGCGCGCGTCGCCGAGGCCGTCGACCGGAGCGTGCGGACCGGTGAGGCCTTCGTCATGGAGTACCGCTACCTCGCGAAGGACGGGAGTGTCGTCTGGGTCCTGGACCACGCGTCGCTGATCACGCGATCCGACGCCGGTGACCCGGCTTCCTTCCAGGGCATGATGCTGGACGTCACGAGTCGCATGGACGCCGAATCCAAGGCGGCGGCCGCGGAGGATCGCTACCGGACGCTCACGGAACGCGGCCCGGTCGTGGCGTACTCCTACGAGCTCTCCTACGCCGAGGGGTCCGAACCCTCAGTCCATGTCTCGTACGTCAGCCCGCAGGCCGCGGAGCTCGTCCACTACCCGATCGAGCATTGGCTCCATGAGCCCGAGGTCTGGTTCGGGATGATCCATCCGGACGATCGCGAACATGTCGCCCAGACGACGGCGCACACGTGGCGGACCGGCGAGCCTTGGGTGGTCCGCTACCGCATGATCCGCTCCGACGGCACACTGATCTGGCTCCTCGACGCCGGCCGCCTCCTCGATCGGGACGCGCAGGGGAGACCGTGGACCTTCCAGGGCATCCTCCTCGACGTGACCACCGATGAAGCGGCCAGAGCGCAGGTCGAGGCGACCGCGGGAGCTCAGCGCGAGGCGCTCGAGGGAGCGCTCGCGATCCCGTGGTCCGAGACGATCCACCCCGACACGGGGTTCGAGAGGTACACGTACATCGGGTCTCAGGTCTTCGACGTCCTCGGATACACGCCCGAGGAGCTCATGGACGAGCCGAAGCACTTCCCCCGGATGGTGCATCCGGACGATCGTCCCCGGGTCCATGGGTCCGTTCAGCGCTCCGATGAAACGGGCGTCTGGGACGACACGTATCGGATCCTGCGGCGCGACGGCGAGATCCGCTGGCTCCACTCGTTCGGACGGCGCACCTCGGCTCCCGGCGTGACCCCCGAGCTCTGGCACGGCATCGCGATCGACGTCACCGCGTACCGGGCGGAGGCCGGAGCGGACGAGGGCGTCGCGGCGAACGACGCCGTGGTCGACCGAGCTCCCTAGAGACTCCCTCAGGCCCGAGGTCAGGACCGAGGAGCCAGCACGCGTGCGCGCTCGGGCAGGTACGGATGCAGCTTCGCGGGGATCTCCACGCTGCCATCGGCGCGTTGGTGGTTCTCCATGATCGCGATCAACGTGCGGCCGATCGCCGTGGCGGTGCCGTTCAAGGTGTGGACGACCTCGACGTCCCCGCCCGTCCGACGGAGCCGCGTCTGCATCCGGCGCGCCTGGTAGTCGGTGGTGTTCGAGCACGAGGTGAGCTCGCGGTAGCGCTGCTGCGCCGGCAGCCAGCCCTCGATGTCGTACTTCTTGGCTGCGGATCCACCGAGATCGCCCGCAGCCACGTTCACCACTCGGTACGGGATCTCCAGGTTCCCCAGGATCTCCTCCTCGATCGTGAGGATGCGCTCGTGCTCCTCCCACGACGTCTCGGGCGTGCAGAACGCGAACATCTCGACCTTGTCGAACTGGTGGACGCGGAACATGCCCCCCAGGTCCTTGCCGTACGAACCCGCCTCGCGCCGGTAGCAGGTTGAGTAGCCCGCGTAGCGGATCGGGAGCTCCTCCTCGTCGAGGATCTCGCCGAGGTGGAACGCTGCAAGCGGCACCTCCGACGTGCCCGCGAGGTAGAGCTCGTCGTCGCGCGTCATGTAGATGTTCACGGCGTCCGTCGGCAGGAACCCGGTGCCGTACATCGCCTCCTCGCGGACGAGGACCGGCGGGATCATCGGCGAGAACCCCTTCTCGACGACGACGTCCATCGCGTGGCGCATCAGCGCGAACTGGACGAAGACGAGATCTCCCATCAGGTAGACGAACCGGGAGCCGGACGTCCGGGCGCCGCGCTCGGTATCGAGCACGCCGAGCATCGCGCCGAGCTCCGCGTGATCGCGAGGCTCGAACCCGAGGACCGGTGGTTCCTCGTGATTGCGTCTGACCTCGACCGCGTCCTCGTCCGTGAACCCGTCGGGGGCGCTCTCGTGCGGGATGTTGGGGGTCTCGGCCAAGAGGGAACGGAGGTCATCCTCGGCCGTGGCGAGCTCCGGGTCCAGTTCCTTGAGCTCTGCGGAGACCTTCGCCACCTCGTCGATCAGCTGCTGCTTCTCCTCACCTTGGGCGGCGCCGATCGCTTTCGACGCACGGTTCTGCGCCGCTCGCAGGTCCTCGACACGTGACGTGAGCGATCGGCGCCGTTCGTCCGCCTCGAGCAGCCGATCCACGGCATCACCGAGGTTCCGCCTCGCGAGGGCGGCCCGGAACGGATCGGGATCCTCCCTGATCCGCCTGATGTCGAGCAACTACGGGACCTTCACTTCCGGTTCGTCCCGCTCCTCCTGCGCGTTCTCTGCCCTGTCCTCTGGCGTCTTCGCCCGCGTGCCACCCTGAGAGCGAGCGGCCTCGGTGGGAGCCGAGCCGTCCATGATGCTCTGCCCGTGGAACACGCCGCCCTCCTCGACCACGAGCGTCTTGGAAGTGATGTTGCCGTCGATGCGGCCTCCGCGGGCCAGGTGGGCCTTGCCGTTCACCTGGATCGAGCCCTTGAACCGCCCGGCGATACTCACGTTCTGGGCGCGGATGTCCGCCTCGACCTGGCTCTGCGGCGAAAGCGCCACGTCGCCCTCCGCGTTGATCTGTCCCTTCACCTGCCCGTCGATCCTGAGGTTCCCGGCAGACACGACGTTGCCCTCCAGCCTGGCCCCTGCGCCGACGATCGTGACCTCTCCGTTCTCTGCAGCCATGCCTTCCTCCGTTCCATCGGGGACCGGGCCGCCGCTGAGGCCCGGACCTTCCACGTCGTTCCGTCGCCGGATCATCCGGTCTCGACGGCGGCTTGCCGTCCCCCCATCGCACGCCTGATCGCTTCTTCCTCTTCCAGGGACAGATTGTGCGAGCTCGTGCCCTGGGTGACCTGTTTCGCGTAGACACGCGTCTCCTGCCGGCCGTTGATCGACGTCAGGACGACCCCGTCACCGTGGTCGTCGAGGAGCGCGCAGGAGAACGAGAGGCGGCCGCCGACGTCCTCGAACGCGTCGTAGCGGAGCAGAGCCACGTTCCGGACGGACCCCTCGATCTCCGCCTGCTGCTTCTTGCCGGTGGCATGGAGCGCGCGGATCGCGCGTTCGAGCCGCTGCATCTGCTCCCCTTGCCCCTGGAGGATGCCCCGAAGGGTCTCGTCGAGTCGGACACGACCGCCGACGGAACCCCCGGCTTTCCCCGCGTTCGCGATCGCGTACAGCACCGCCACGACGGCGAGCCCGATGGCCACGAGCGCGACCAACGTCAGCGTGGAGGGCGAGAGCACCAGGGCGGCCATGGATGGGGAGAGCGTCATCTACGTGGGGTTTCGCGGGAAGCCCCGAGTATACGCCGCTCGGTCGGGCGGACCGACGAGACGGTCAGCGTCCGAACCCGAAGAACCCTTCCGTATCGATCCCGTGCCACGGCGGAGCCTCGACCGTGCGCGATCCCGGACGCCCACGGAGGATCACCTCGCGCAGCTCGACGTCGTTCGTCGGATCGCCGTCGAAGAGCCGACCACCAGGATTGGCACGCACCTCGATCCAGTAGGTCCCGTTCGGCAGATCCGTGATATCGAACGACTGCCCCGGCACCCCTTGGTAGTAGGTGTCGCCCCATCCCGTCGGGAGGATCTCCCGGATCCAGGTGGACGTGGCGGAGCCGCACTGGCTCAAGCCCATGTGCTCCGGTCGCCAGACCGCGCCCGCAACGGTGAGATCGATCGGGTCCGTGGGTGCCAGACAGAACGCCTGCTTCCTGCTTCGGATCGCGGCGTTCGCGGCGTCGAGGAGACGGTAGCGAGCGAACTGCGTGAAGTGCCAGTGCTGGTGCTGGTCTCGATGATCGAAATGGAACGAGCCGACGGACGCCTGCCCCACGATGACGCCGTCCTCCGCGAAGTACTGGTACGCATCCATCCGATCCTCGCCCGGGACGCGGAATCCCTCCACCAACAACGAGGCGGGTCCTCGGTTCCACACGTCGGCGCCGAACTGGAGGTAGTCGCGACCGCGCTCACGACTGGTGACGATGCCGTAGGCGGGAAGGGCCACGAGGTCGGGCACGGTCGCGGCGTCCGGCGACGCCGTGATCGGCGCCGGCGTCAGGGCTCGCCGGAACGCGGTTCCCTCAGGCGCGGCGGGAGCGCCGCAGAAATCGCAGCCGGACCGCTTGCGGATCCGGATCGCGATCCGTACGGCGGCATCTTCCGGGGCGATATCGAAGAGCGTCCGGTAGCGGGACGTGATGGACACCTTCGCGATGTAGCGACCGTTGGGCAGGCGGACGTTGGCGTTCCAGAGCAGTGGCTGGCTGCTCCACCCCTCGTCGATCCCCCAGACCCCCCCGAGCGTCAGCGGGTTGAACCCGCAGCCCGCGGGATAGGTGGGGTCGAACGGGCCGGAGCCATCGACCCGCTCCGACTGATAACCGCCCGGGCAGGCGTCGGTCAGGCGGCTCCGGACGAGCGTGCCCTCCTGATACAGATCGATGCGGAGGAACCGGTCCAGACCGATCCAGTCCTCGAGGATGTCGGACGGCAGCTCCGCGAGCTGGATGCCTCCGGGCCGATGGAACGCCTGCCAGACGCGGATCGGGTCGTCGTAGGTATCGCGTCGCACCTGGAGCTCGAACGGTGCGTCGAGCGCCGCGAGCGAGACCCCGAGGTCGAGCCAGACCGGCCCGGGACCGTACCGCGGGATCTCCAGGCGGGACGCGGCGGCGCGCAGTTCCAGACGAGGGGTACCCTCCGGCGCCGCGGGAGCCGGGGGAGCGCTCGAAAGGACGAAGAGCCCCACGAGACCGAGCAGGAACGGAGACCGGCGACGCGACACGGTGGCACCCCCTCGCCCGCGGTCGGCCGCGGAGACGGGTTGGACGATAATCCCCGTCCCTCGGTTCCGCCAGAGGGAAACTTCGTGAGACTGGTGGGCGAGGGGGGAGTTGAACCCCCACCCGGGTTACCGGACACGGACCTGAACCGTGCGCGTCTGCCAATTCCGCCACTCGCCCGAGCGTCCGGTCATCGTAGCAGTGGCCCTCGGGCGGACCCGGACCACGTGACTTGCGACCGCCGACCTATCCAGTTCTCGACGGTTCCGCGTCGATACCTCTTCCGGGATGAACACGAAGGCGAACGTCGACTTCGACGGGTTGATGCGTCACCTGATGGTGGTCGGCTTCGTGGCTCTGACGGCCTGGGTGGCCGCGTCCGCGACCGGCATGGCGCTCGGCCTCTTGCAGATCTCTCCGAGCGCGACCCTCCGGTTCCTCCTGGCGGTCCTCGTGCTCGTCTTCGCGCGCCGGACCTACTGGGAGATCCAGGAATGGCGCTGGCGGCGGCTGCCCCCGGACGAGCGGTACGGGTTCGCGAGCCCGATCTGGGAGCACCCGCGCTCGACCGAGCTGGAGGCGAGCCCGGTCGCTGCCGACGGAGGCGTCGAAGGGGAACCGGAACCCCGGCGGTAGGATAGGCGCGGAGCGCGTTCCACCCACGCGCTCACCGGAACATCGTGCCGATCCTCCGCGACTTCGAACGACGCCTCGGTGGACTCGTCGAAGGTCTGTTCTCCAAGGCCTTCCGCAGCGGCGTGCAACCCGTCGAGATCGCGAAGCTGATCATGCGGGAGATGGAGGCCGGCCGGAGCGTCGGCGTCTCGGAGGTCTGGGCCCCGAACCACTTCGAGCTCTCCCTGTCCCCCGAGGATGCGACGCGCTACGAGCAGGCCGAGGACGCGATCGCCTCCGAGCTCCGCCGGGTCGTCCGTGAGTCGGCCGCCGAGCACGGCTGGGGACTCGTCGGGCCGCCCGAGGTGGCCTTCCTCGTGGACGAGAAGCTGAAGCGCGGCGACCTGACGTGCGTGGCGGCGCTGGTGGAGGGCGAGGAGGGAGGCGGTGTCGGAGGAGGGCATGCATCCGTGGTCGTCCGCGAGGACGGCGGCGAGCGGATGGTCGCGCTCTCGTCCGACACCGTGACGATCGGAAGACTCGCCGATTGCGACGTTGTGCTCAAGGACAAAGGCGCGTCCCGCAAGCACGCCCAGTTGAAGCGGCGCGACGGCACGTGGACGCTCACGGACCTCGGATCGACGAACGGGACCCGCCTGAACGGCCAGACGGTCCAATCCCGCGAGCTCTCCGACGGCGACACGATCACGATCGGCACGACCGTGATCGAGTTCCGGAGGGACTGACGTGTCACCCGCCGCCGGCATACTGGCCGATACGATCACGCCGTTCGCGCTGTCGGCGCTGAAGTACGGGCTGTTCGCGCTCCTGTTCCTGTTCATCTGGCGCTCGATGCGCTGGGTCGTGCGCGGGCTGTCGGTCGCGGAGGCGGCGCCCGGCGCGGACCGGGGCGGCCGGCGGACGCGCGAACCGGGACCAACCCTGCCGCCGGGCTCGTCGACGTTGCTGGTGAAGGGCCAGTCCGACGCGAAGACACGCACCGTGCGGCTCTCCGCGAGCATGACGATCGGTCGCGGCCCGGAGTGCGAGCTTCGCGTCGACGACACCTATGCGTCCCAGCAGCACGCGCGGCTCTTCGCGAAGAACAACTCGTGGTTCGTGGAGGATCTCGGGTCCACGAACGGAACGTTCGTGAACGACCAGAAGCTGGCCGCGCCGGCGATGTTGCAGCCGGGCGACAAGGTGCGCGTCGGCCAAACGATCATGGAGCTGCGCCGATGAGCCGCGCGCGCCATCCATCGCGGCGCCTCTCCATCGGCACCAGGAACGAGCCGCCGCCGTGAGGATCGAGGTGGGGTCCGCGTTGGACATCGGCCGTGTCCGCGAGAAGAACGATGACTCGATACTGATCGACCCTCCCCTGTACATCGTGGCCGACGGTATGGGCGGACACCGGGGTGGAGACGTCGCTTCCCAGCTCGCGCTCGCGACGATCGAGGAGCTCGCCTCCGAAGGCCGCGGCACGCTCATGGACCATGTCCGCGCGGCCAACCGCGCCATCTGGGATCGGTCCGTCGAGGACGAGCGTCTCTCCGGGATGGGGACGACGCTCACGGCCGCGCAGATCGACGGCGCGAACGCCCTGATCGCGCACGTCGGCGACTCGCGCGCCTACCTGCTCCGCGAGGGGAAGCTCCGCCAGCTCACGACCGACCACACGCTCGTGGGCCGGATGGTGAGGTCCGGCGAGATCACGGAGGCGGAGGCGGACGTGCACCCGCACAAGAACGTCCTCACCCGCTCGCTGGGGACCGACGAGGAGGTCGACGTCGACGAGGACACGATCGCGCTGCTCGACGGCGACCAACTGCTGCTCTGCAGCGATGGCCTCACCGGGATGGTGACGGAGGACCAGATCCAGGCGATCCTGGAGAACAGCGAGGGGCCCCAACAGGCCGCGGACCGGCTCGTGAAAGCGGCGAACCGAGCAGGAGGGATCGACAACATCTCGGTCGTCGTGCTGGCGGCGGTCGGCGAAGGCGACGAGGCTCCCGCTCGGCCCAGCCGACGGGTCGCCGCACCCTCACCGAGCACGGTTCGGCGCTGGGGGCTCCGCGCCGGCCTCACCCTGTTGATCGCGCTCGTCGTGCTCTTCGGCATCCGATGGTGGGCCGACCGCCAGTGGTACGTCGGTCCGTCCGACGGGAGCGTCGCGGTGTTCCAGGGGATCCCCATCACGGTCCTCGGCTTCGACCTCGGTCACGCCGTCGAGATCCACGAGGATGTCCGAGCCGACCAGGTCCGGGACCTCGGGACCTACGAGGGCTTCGACGACGGGATCCCGGTGGAGGACCGTGGCGAGGGTGTCGAGTTGATCGCATCGATGGCGGATGACCTGCAGAGGGCCGAGCGGTTCGAGCGTGACGCACAGGACGGCCAGGGCGATGGAGGCGGGACCCCGTGAGCACCCTCCCCGCCCCGACGTCGCGCCCGAAGACCGGTCTCCTGCTCTTGCTCGTCTCCCTCGTGGCGTCGATCGCCGCCTACGGCATGGTCGGGCTCGGGCTGCGCGGTGAGGTCCCGAGCGACATCGTGGTCTACGCGCTCACCCTCGGCGGGGCGTACCTCCTGGCGTGGGCTGTCGTGCGATGGGTCGCACCCCGGGCGGATCCCGTGCTGCTCCCGATCGCGGGGATGCTGGGAGGGCTGGGCCTCGCGATGATCTACCGGCTGCTCCCCTCCGACGTCGCCGACGAGCAGGCGCTCTGGCTCCTGATCGGGCTGGCCGCGTTCGTGATCACGCTCCTGATCGTCCGGGACGACCGCGTCCTCGACGCTTTCACCTACACGATCGGACTGCTCGGCCTCTGCTTGCTGCTTCTGCCGATCGTGCCTGGAGTGGGGTTCGAGAGGAACGGAGCGCGCCTGTGGGCCGACATCGGGCCGATCACGTTCCAACCCGCCGAGTTCGGGAGGATCCTGATCGTCATCTTCCTCGCTTCCTACCTCTCGGCGAAGCGCGAGCTCCTCGAGGCGGGCGTCGGACGGCTGGGACTTCCTCGAGCCAAGGATCTGGGCCCGCTGCTCCTCGCGTGGGGCGCCTCGCTCGCGGTGCTGTTCCTCGAGCGGGACCTCGGAGCCTCGATGCTCTTCTTCGGGATCTTCGTCGTCATGTTGTGGGTCGCGAGCGGGCGGATCGGGTACCTCCTCGCCGGCGGGATCCTGTTCGCGGCCGGCGGCGCGATCGGGTACGTGGCGCTCGCCCACGTGCAGAACCGCGTGGCGTACTGGCTGCACGCGCTCGAACCCGCCACGGTGCACGACGTCGGCTACGGACAGCTCGCGCAGAGCTGGTTCGCGCTCGCGTCCGGAGGTCTCGTGGGGACGGGGCTCGGGCGCGGGTCGCCCGACCTGATCCCGTTCCCCGCCAGCGACTTCATCCTGTCGGCGTTCGGCGAGGAGCTCGGGATGCTCGGGACGGCCGCGATCCTCCTGCTCTTCGTCGGGCTGATCGGTCGAGGGCTCCGCATCGCGTTGGATCGGGTGGACGCCTTCGGACGCCTCCTCGCGACCGGGCTCACCGTGACGATCGCGCTCCAGACGTTCACGATCGCGGCGGGCGTCACGCGATTGATCCCCCTCACGGGGGTGCCGCTCCCGCTCGTCTCGTACGGGGGGACCAGCCGTGTGGCGACGTTCATCATGATCGCCCTGCTGGTGCGGATCTCCGCGGGCCCGTGGCAGCCGGCGCCCAGGAGCCCCGCCTAGATGGAACGGCGCATCCGTCGCCTCGGGATCGCGCTCGTGGTCCTGTTCACCCTCGTCTTCGGGCAGCTCGCGTACGTGCAGGTCTTCGCGGCCGACGACATCAAGGCCAACCCCGCCAACTTCAGCCGTCAGCTGATCGCGGAGTACAACGTCGAGCGGGGCAAGATCATCACGACCGGCGGCCTGGTCATCGCGGAGAGCGTTCCGGCACCCGAGGGTTCGCGGTACCGCTTCGAGCGTCGCTACCCGCAGGGCGATCTCTACGGCTACATCACCGGCTACTACTCGAGGATCTACGGTCGTTCCGCGCTCGAGGAGTCGATGAACACCTACCTCTCGGGCGAGGCGCCCGAGCTCGCGATCTCCACGTTCACCGATCTGCTCCGCGGTAACGAGAAGCGAGGCGCGAACGTCTTCGTGACGATCGATCCCAACCTCCAGGAGGCGGCCCGCGCTGCGCTCGGGAGCAACGAGGGAGCCGTGGTGGCGATGGATCCCGCCACCGGCGACATCCTGGCGCTGTACTCGACGCCGGGGTTCGATCCGAGCGAGCTCTCGAGCGGGAGCGACGACGAGATGCGCCGCGCCTGGCAACGGCTGAACGCCGATCCGGAGAAGCCGCTCCTCGCCCTTTCGCACCAGGAACTCTTCCTGCCGGGCTCGAGTTTCAAGATCGTGACGGCCTCGGCTGCCCTCGAGAACCGTTTCCGGCCGGACAGCGTGTGGCCGAACCCGCACCGGCTGACGCTCCCGCTCACGAACGAGCAGCTCCAGAACTTCGGCGACGACCACTGCAACGGGGGGTCCTCGCAGATCTCCATGATCGAGGCGTTCGAGGAGTCGTGCAACGTGACGTTCGCCGAGATCGCGCTGGAGCTCGGTCCCGAGCGGCTCGCCGAGCAAGCCCGCGCGTACGGCCTGTGCGGGACGCTCCCGCCCGATCGGACCACGTGCGACGAGCAGCTCGTGCGGTTCGAGCTCCCGTTCGAGAACGGCCGGTTCCCGGAGCCGGAGTACTTCGAGCGGAACGATCCTCTCCTCGCGTTCTCGGGGATCGGCCTGGACAACGACCTCGTCAATCCGCTGCAGATGGCGCTGATCGCCTCCGCCGTGGCGAACGGCGGCGAGATGCCGCAACCGAGGCTCGTGACCGAGGTCCGCGACGCGCAGGGACGGGTGGCGCGGGAGTTCGGCTCCAGGAGCGTGGGAACGGCGATCAGCGGCGTCTCCGCCGCGGCGCTCACCCAGATGATGATCTCGGTGGTGAACGAGGGCAGCGGGTTCCTCGCGCAGATCCCAGGGATCCAGGTCGCGGGGAAGACGGGCACCGCCACGAACGGAGAGGGACGGCCGCCGAACGCGTGGTTCACGGCGTTCGCTCCCGCGGGGGGACAACAGCCTCCCCGGATCGCCGTCTCGGTTATCGTCCTCGACGGCGGTGACCTGGGCAGTGAGGCCACCGGAGGACAGGTCGCGGCACCCATCGTTCGCGCGGTGATCGAGGCGTATCTCCGGTAGGCGACCCGCTGAGGTAGGCCAAGGGCGTAGGAAGGAGCACATGGAGCGGATCTTCGGGGATCGGTACGAGGTGGAGGCCCCGCTCGGCGCCGGCGGCATGGCTGAGGTGTGGCGCGGCCACGACCGGGTCCTCAACCGGACCGTCGCGATCAAGACGCTCCTGCCGCAGTTCGCGCGGGACGCGAGCTTCGTCGAACGCTTCCGCCGTGAGGCGCAGGCGGCTGCTCGACTGAACCATCCGGGGATCGTCTCCGTCTACGACTCCGGCGGCGACGGCGACACGCCCTACATCGTGATGGAGTACATCGAGGGGAAGACGCTCGCCGACTTCCTCGGGTCGGGCAAGACGCTCCCCCCGAAGCAGGCCGCGACGATCGCGCAGGAGATCGCGGAGTCGCTCGGCGCCGCGCATGCCCAGGGCGTGATCCACCGCGACATCAAGCCTGCCAACGTGATGATCACGCGCGAGGGCAAGGTCCTCGTGATGGACTTCGGGATCGCGCGGCTGATCAGCGGCCCGGAGACGGCACCGCAGACGTCCGCGGTCCTCGGCACGGCGTCCTACCTGTCCCCCGAGCAGGCGCAGGGACACTCCGTGGATGCGCGGAGCGACATCTACGCCCTGGGCGTCGTCCTCTACGAGATGCTGACCGGGCGGCCGCCGTTCACGGGCGACTCGCCCATGGCGATCGCCTACAAGCACGTGAACGCGAACCCTCCGGCGCCGTCGTCCGCCAACCCGGACGTCCCACCCGAGCTGGATGCCGTCGTGATGCGCGCGCTGTCGAAGAACCCGGCGAATCGATATCAGACCGGACAGGAGTTCGCGGAGGACCTCGAGCGGGCGCGGACCGGCGGCCAGGTGTTGGCCACGCCGCTGCTCCCGGCCGGCGGCGAGGCCACCCAGGTGATCTCGCGTCCGCAACCGACGTCGGTCCTCCCGCCACAGGAGCGAGATGGGGACACGCCGCGGAAGCCATGGGTGGCCGCCCTCCTCGCCGTCCTGATCATGGCGCTGCTCGCGGCCGGGGCGTACCTCGCGGTCACGATGCTCACCGACGACGGCGGTGGCGAGATGGTCGCGGTCCCGAACGTCCTCGGACTCACGCGGCTCCAGGCGCAACAGCAGCTCGACGAGGCTGGCTTGATCATGGGGAACAGGACGCGACGTGCCTCGGACGAGGAACCGGCCGGTCGAGTGATCGAACAGGATCCTCCGGCCGACCGACAGGTCGAGGCGGGCAGTGCCGTCGACCTGGTGTTCTCATCCGGCCCGAAGACCGTCGAGGTTCCCTCGGTGACGGGCCTGAGCGTCACGGATGCCGAAGCCGCGCTGGAGACGGCCGGGCTCGTCCTCGGCCAACAGACCGAGCAGAACGACCAGTCGGTTCCCGAGGGCCAGATCATCAGCCAGGACCCGGCGGCCGGTGAGGAGGTGCCCGAGGAGACTCCGGTGAACGTCGTCGTCTCCGCGGGTCCCTCTGTCGTGATCGTGCCGGATGTGACGTGCCGGAGCTACGCGAGCGCCAAGGCGCAGCTGGAAGGCCTCGGGCTCATCGCCGAACTCGGCGATCCCGTCTTGCCGCGGCCGGAATGCCCGAACCCCATCAACGTCGCGCAGCAGGACACGCCGGCCGGGACGGCTGTGGACCCGGGGACGGTGATCCTGTTGCACCAGGGGATGGTCGCGTCACCCTCACCCTCACCCTCGCCCACGGATTCCCCGTCGCCGTGAGCCTCTGGTTCGCGACCGAGGGCTTCACCGAGGACCAGCGCACGATCCTCTCCCGGTTCTTCACGAACCTCGAGGGTCCGGTGTTCGCGCTCGTGAATCTGCCGGAGGTCGTGAAGGGAGCCCTGTTCGCTCGCTATTCGCGCACGACGAAGTCGCTCCGCCGCCTCTTCCTCGACGAGTTCGCGGAGGACCTCGACGAAGGCGGCGAGATGACGAGCGTCGGCGTCGAGCGGGCCGAGAAGCTGTACGACCGGGTGTTCGTCGAGTTCGGTGACGACTCCGTCGCCCAGCTCGGCGGCGTCCACCTCGCGTGCGAGCAGGCGTCGCAGCCGCTCGCGAAGGCGTTGGAGTGGGGCCGCCTCGCCGCCTACCTCGAGCAGTCGACCCGGTACATGCGCTACGACGACCAGCCCGGCGGGCGCTGGCGCGCGACCGTGCCGCCGGAGATCGAGGACACCGAGCTGGAGCACCGGTACGAGACCTACCTCGACGAGGTCTTCGGCCTCTACGGCGCGATGTTCCCGCCGATGTACGAGTGGTACGAGCGGCGGTTCCCGCAGGCGCCGAGCGACTCCGACTTCGTGTACCGCTCGACGATCACCGCGAAGACGTGCGACACGCTCCGGGTGTGCCTGCCGGCCGCCACCCGTTCCAACGTGGGGATCTTCGCGACCGCGCAGTCCTACGAGCAGCTGCTGATGCGCCTCTCGGTGCACCCGCTCGCGGAGATGCGCGAGTACGGCGCGCTGAT
This sequence comes from Actinomycetota bacterium, assembly GCA_035696925.1. Taxonomy (GTDB): domain Bacteria; phylum Actinomycetota; class UBA4738; order UBA4738; family HRBIN12; genus JAJNBA01. The sequence goes on along the minus strand of DASSDW010000078.1, from coordinate 24,925 downwards.
GCTCGAGGAGCTCCGGAAGGTGATCCCGGCGTTCCTGAAACGCGTGGACGTCGAGGACCGAGGGGTCGCCTGGGCTCGGTACTGGCGGGGAACCCACGAGGGTGTGGGGGACCTCGCCGCCAAGCTCGCGGGCGACGTCCAGGCCGAGCCACGTGAGGAGGTCACCCTCGTGGACTTCGATCCCGAGGGTGAAGGGAAGGTCGCGGCCGCCGTCCTGTACGCGAGCACCGGCCTCCCCGATGACCAGCTCCTCGGGCTCGTCCGGTCGATGTCGCCCGACGAGCGCGAAGAGCTGTTGCGGGCCAGCGTGGGCGACCGCTCGAACCGACGCCACAAGCCCGGTCGCGCGTGGGAGCGCACCGGGTACCGCTTCGACGTGTTGTGCGACTACGGGGCGTTCCGCGACCTGCAGCGGCACCGTCCGCTCACGATCGAGTGGCAACGGCTGACGAGCGAGCACGGCCACGCGACGCCGGACGAGATCGACGAGGCCGGGCTCCGCGATCGGTGGGATCGCGTGATGGATGCCGGCCGGGCGATGGAGGGCGCGCTCGCGGTGGCTGGCTTCGACGACGTGGCCCAGTACGCGGTGCCGATGGCGTTCCGGATCCGGTTCGTGATGCAGATGACGGCCCGGGAAGCGATGCACCTGACGGAGCTCCGGTCGCAGCCGCAGGGGCACCCGACGTATCGACGTGTCGCGCAAGCGATGCATCGGTTGATCACGGAGGTCCACCCGTCGATCGGGGCCTCGTTCAACTACATGAGCTACGAGGACGTGGATCTGGAACGACTCGAAGCGGAGCGCCGTACCCAGGCGAAACGCAGCGCCGGCGAAGCCAGCTGAGCCGCTCGTCGGACGCGATCGCCAAGGAGGTCGAAAGGGTTGCGCGTTCCAGTACCCTTCCGGCTCGCATGGACCGGGAAACCGCGTTGCTCGTCGCGCTCGGGATGCTGATCGCAAGCTCGCTCGCGATCGGCATCAGCGGGTGGGTGATCCTGATCCGGGACCGCCGCCCGGCCGGGGCGATCCATCAGCGCGCCGACGCGACCGAAGGTCCCTGACGTGCTCGACCTCCTGGACCTGCGAGAGCGGGGGGACCGTCTCGAAGCCGTCAGGCCCGAGATCGATCCCACCGTCTCCGAGACCGTGCAGCGGATCCTGCAACGCGTCTTCGTGGAGGGCGACGAGGTCCTCGTCGAGCTCGCGCAGCGCTTCGACGAGGCCGACCTGTCCCAGAGCGGCCTGATGGTGCGACGCGAGGAGTTCGCCGTGGCCGAGCACGAGACACCCGGCGATCTCAAACGGGCACTCGACGCGCTGATCGAACGGTTGCGCGATCTCCACTCCCGGCAGCTCCCGACCGGATGGTGGCAGGAGTCCGACGGGGTCCGTTACGGCGAGATCGTCCGACCGATCCGAGCCGTCGGCTGCTACGTCCCCGGCGGGCGCGCCCGGTACCCCTCGTCGGTCTGCATGACGGTGGTGCCCGCGGTCGTCGCGGGCGTACCCGAGATCGTGCTCTGCACGCCGCCGCGCGCCGACGGAACGATCCACCCCGCGGTCCTCTACGCGGCGAAGCGCGCCGGCGCGACATACGTCGCGAAGACCGGTGGGGCGCAGGCGATCGCCGCGATGGCGTACGGGACCGAGACGATCCCTCAGGTCGACCGGATCGTGGGCCCCGGCAACGCCTACGTGACGGAGGCGAAGCGGCAGCTCTGCGGGACCGTCGGGATCGACGCCCTCGCCGGACCGAGTGAGCTCGCGATCGTCACGGACGGCGACGTCGACCCCGAGCTCGTGGCCCTCGACCTGATCGCGCAGGCGGAGCACGACCCGCTCGCGCGGACGTACCTGATCACCACGGACGAGCCCGTGATCGCGAAGGTCGGGTCCGCGCTCGAGCAGCTCGTCGCGGAAGCGGGCCGCCGCGAGATCGTCGACGCCGCGCTCGCCGCGTCGCGCGGCGTCCTCGTCCGGGACCTGGAGCAGGCAGCGGCCGTCGTCGACGATCTCGCCCCCGAACACCTGCTGATCCTCCTCCCCGACGCCGACGCGTTCCTGGAGACCGTGTCGGTCGCGGGGGCGATCTTCCTCGGGGAATGGAGCGCGGTCCCGTTCGGCGACTACGGGGTGGCCTCGAACCACGTCCTGCCGACGTCGGGAACGGCCCGCTTCTCCTCCGGCCTCCGAGCCTCCGACTACGTCACGGTCCGATCGGTCGTCCGGATGTCGCGCACCGCCGCCGCGCAGCACGCGCCTGCCGCTGCGGTGATCGCGAATGCGGAGGGGCTGGTCGGCCACGCGAAGGCGGTGGAGGCTCGGAGGGGTCGCGCGTGAGCACATCGCCATCACCCCGGCCCGGCCTCCGCGAGGTCGGGCCCTACGATTCTCCGCAGCTCGAAGTCGCCGTGCGGCTGAACGCGAACGAGTGCCCCGTGCCCCTGCCCGCGGCCTTCTCGGAGGACCTCGCCGCGGCGGTGCGCGACCTGTCGCTCAACCGCTATCCCGAGGGGGAGATGACGGCCCTCCGCGACGCGCTCGCCACCCGGACCGGTCACCCCGCCGAAGGAATCTGGCCGGCGAACGGCTCGAACGAGGTGCTCACGCAGCTCCTGCAGGCCTACGGGGGTCCCGGCCGGAGCGCGGTCGTGTTCGAGCCGACCTACGTGCTGCACCGGCGCTTGTGCTGGCTCACACAGACCGAGCTCGCCGAACGGCGCCTCGACCAGCCGTTCCGGATCGGGGACGAGGACATCGCGTGGGCGCACGACGCGGCCCTCGACGTCGTCTTCGTGTGCTCTCCCAACAACCCCACCGGGACCGCCCAGACGCTCGACACGATCGGCGCCCTGGCGGCGGCCACGGACGGCCTCGTGATCGTCGACGAGGCCTACGGCGACTTCGGGGGCGAGAGCGCGCTGCCGCTCGTCACCGATCATGCCAACGTGGCGGTGGTGCGCACCTTCTCCAAGGCGTTCGCGCTCGCCGGTGCGCGGATCGGCTACGTGCTCGCCTCCCCCACGCTCGTGGAGGATCTCCGTCGCGTCCGGCTCCCGTACCACCTGAGCGCGCTCACCCAGGCCGCCGGGGTCACGGCTCTCCGCCACGCCGACGAGGCCGCCGCGAGCGTCGTCGCGATCCGCGAGCAGCGGGACCGGCTCGTCGACACGCTCTCGCGGATCGACGGCGCCACGGTCTTCCCGTCCCAGGCGAACTTCGTCCTGTTCCAGCCGCCGGGTGACGCGAAGACGACCTGGCGGGCGCTGCTCGACCGGGGCGTGCTGATCCGCGATCTCAGCGGCGTGGTCCCGAACGCGCTGCGCGTGACGGCCGGCACGGCGCACGAGGTCGATCTGTTCCTGAAGTCGCTCGAGGAGGTGCTGGCCTGATGGGGCGCGTCGGCGCCGTCGCGCGGACCACGAAGGAGACGAACGTCACCGTCGAGCTCGCGCTCGACGGCGCCGGCGCCACCGAGATCGCGACCGGCCTGCCGTTCTTCGATCACATGCTGCAGCAGCTCGGGAAGCACGCGAGCTGGGACCTCTCGGTGACGTGCTCGGGAGATCTCGAGGTCGACGGGCATCACACCGTGGAGGACGTCGGGCTCGCGATCGGTCAGGCGCTCGCGGAGGCGCTCGGCGACAAGGCCGGGATCCGTCGGTTCGCCTCGATCGTCGTCCCGCTGGACGAGGCCGCCGTGGAGGTGGCCCTGGATCTGTCCGGCCGGAACTTCGTCGTCCACGACGTGGACGTGCCGGCCGAGACGATCGGCTCGTTCGACACGGGCCTCGTCGAGGACTTCGTGCGTGCGTTCGCGCAGGCCGCCGACCTCACCGTGCACGTCCGGCTGCGATCCGGCCGTTCGCCGCATCACGTGGTGGAGGCGGAGTTCAAGGCGCTCGCGAAGGCCCTCGGCGACGCGTGCGCGCTGACCGGATCGGGAGACGTCCCGAGCACGAAGGGAACGCTGTAGGGACCGTGGCCGAGATCGCCGTGCTCGACTACGGCAGCGGGAACCTCCACTCGGTATCCCGCGCGCTCGCGCACGCCGGCGGGGAGCCGGTGGTGACGCGCGACCCCGCCAGGATCGCAGTCGCCGACGCCCTCGTGATCCCGGGGGTCGGGCATTTCGGTCACTGCGTCCGGGCGATCAGGTCGCTCGGGCTCGACACCGCGGTGCAGGACGCGATCGGCCGTGGCACGCCGATCTTCGGTGTCTGCGTCGGGATGCAGGTGCTGCTCGAGCGCAGCGAGGAGGACCCCGAGGCGGGGCTGGGCGTCCTCGCCGGAGGATCCCGCCGACTTCCGCCTGAGGTCAAGGTGCCGCACATCGGATGGAACGAGGTCGCGTGGATCCGTCCCCACCCGTACGTCGAGGGGATCGCCGACGGAACGAGGTTCTACTTCGTCCATTCCTACGCGCCCGAGGAGAACGAGGACGCCGTGGGCGTGACCGAGCACGGGAGGCGGTTCGCGGCGGCGGCGACTCGTGACCACGTCTTCGCGACCCAGTTCCATCCGGAGAAGTCGGGTGCGGCCGGCCTCGCGATCTACGCGAACTTCGTGAAGGCGGTCTCGCGATGATCGTGATCCCGGCGATCGACCTGCGCGGGGGGCGGGCCGTGCGGCTGCGGCGAGGCGACCCGAGCGAAGAGACCGCGTACGCCGATCGGCCGGTCGAGGTGGCGGAACGGTTCCAGGAGGAAGGTGCGCGCCGACTGCACGTGATCGACCTCGACGCCGCGCTGGGGGAGGGCGACAACCGCGAGGCGATCCGGGACATCTGCCGTGCCGTGGTCGTGCCTGTCCAGGTCGGCGGGGGGATCCGCTCGCTCGAGGCGGCCGGAGCGGTGCTCGAGGACGGCGCGGCCAGGGCGATCCTGGGGACGGCGGCGGCGGCGGACGTCACGTTCGTCGGTCGGGCGGTCGAGGAGTTCGCCGAACGCGTGGTGGTCGCGTTGGACGTCCGCGGAGGCCACCTGATGATCGACGGCTGGCGCGAGGAGGGCCCGGAGCTCGAGACGGCGCTCTCGGGACTGAACGACGCCGGCGCCCCTCGCTACCTGGTGACCGCGATCGCGCGGGACGGCACGCTCGAGGGCCCCGACCTCACCCTCTACAAGCACGTGCTGAAGCTGACCGACCGCCCGGTGATCGCGTCCGGCGGCGTCCGCAACGCCGACGACGTGTGGGCGCTCCGCGAGATCGGCTGCGAGGCCACGGTCGCGGGGAAGGCGCTCTACGAGAAGACGTTGAAGCTGTCGCAGGTGACGAGGGGGTGACCGGATGCTCGCGAAGCGGGTGATCCCCTGCCTCGACGTCGATGCCGGACGGGTCGTCAAGGGCGTGCGGTTCCAGGAGCTGCGCGACGCGGGCGGCCCTGTCCAGCTGGCGGCGCACTACGACCGGGCGGGCGCCGACGAGCTCGTCTTCCTCGACATCACCGCGACGCTGGAGGACCGGAAGGCCACCCTCGACGTCGTCTCCCGCACCGCCGAGGAGGTCTTCATCCCCCTCACCGTGGGCGGCGGGGTCCGCACGGACGACGACGTGGACGCGCTCCTGCGTGCGGGGGCCGACAAGGTCAGCGTGAACACGGCGGCCGTGCGCGACCCGTCGCTCCTTTCACGGTGCGCCGACCGGTTCGGCACCCAGTGCATGGTCGTCGCGATCGATGCGAAGCGCCGAGGCGACGGATGGGACGTCTTCGTCGATGCGGGGCACACGCCCGCGGGACGAGACGCGGTGGAGTGGGCGGCCGAGGCGACGGCACGGCACGGCGCCGGCGAGGTGCTGCTCACGTCGATGGACCGCGACGGCACAGGCCACGGGTACGACCTCGAGCTGCTGCGCGCGATCGCCGATGCGGTCGCGGTGCCGGTGGTGGCCTCGGGCGGCGCCGGGACCCCCGAGCACTTCGCGGACGCGCTCACCGAAGGACGGGCCGACGCAGTCCTCGCCGCGTCACGCTGGCACGACGGCGACCTCACGATCCGGGAGGTCAAGGAACACCTCGCCTCCCGTGGGATCCCGGTGCGGCTCTAGATGGAGCGTGTCGAGCTCGACGAGCTGCTCTTCGACGACGCGGGGCTGATCCCCGTGATCGTCCAGGACGCGGGGAACGGCGACGTGTTGATGTTCGCGTGGTCGAACCGCGAGGCACTCGATCGGACGATCGCGGAAGGCCGGATGGTCTATTGGAGCCGTTCGCGGCAGGAGCTCTGGCGGAAGGGCGACAGCTCCGGTCACACCCAACACTGGGAGGAGCTCCGGGCCGATTGCGACGGCGACGTGCTGCTCGCCCGCGTCCACCAGGAGGGTGCCGCCTGCCACACGGGCGAGCGCTCCTGCTTCCACCGCTCGATCAGCTGACGAACGTCCCCGAGGGCACCTGCTGGGTGATGCAGTGCGGCCCGCCGCCGCCGTGGGAGATCGTCGCGCCGGGCACGCCGACGACCTCGCGGTCCGGGTGGGCCTTCCCGAGCAGCTCGAGCGCCGGCTCGTCCTCGGGCCCACCGCCGACCGGCACGATCACGGCGCCGTTCGCCAGGTAGTGGTTCATGTAGGGGATCACGACCGGCCCGACCCCTTCGACATTCGCCCACGAGTTCACGGGCCCGTCGAACACCTCGAAGGAACGGCCGGCCGCGTCCCTCGCAGACTCGAGGGTCGCGCGATCCTCCGCGAACCGTGGAGCGTTCGGATCGTCGTCGCCGGCGGCGACCGCGAGCATCACGACCCCCGGCCGGATGAGCTGCGCGAGCCCGTCGATGTGCCCGTCGGTGTCGCGATCCTCGACGAGCCCGTGGGGAAGCCAGATCACGGTGTCGACGCCGAGGAACGACCGGAGCCCTTCCTCGATCTCTTCACGCGTCATCGACGGGTTCCGGTTCGGATGCAGGAGGCATTGCTCCGTGGTCAGCAGCGTGCCCTCGCCGTCGACGAAGTACGAGCCCCCTTCGAGGACGAACGGCGCTCGGTACCGACGGATGCCGAAGTGCGATGCCAGCAGCTCGGGGAGCCGCGCGTCCTTGTCGTAGGGCAGGTACTTCTCTCCCCACGAGTTGAACTCGAAGTGGACGAGCGCCACCTCACCTGTTTCGTTCCGCACGAAGATGGGGCCGTTGTCGCGGAGCCACGAATCGTCGATCGACAGCTCGAGCGGTTCCACACCCTCACCGCAGCGCCGCCGGACGTCGCTCGCTTCACCGTCGTTACAGACCATCACGACGGGTTCGAAGGCGGCGACGGCGCGAGCCGTTGCGGCCCACTCGTCCCGGGCGGCGTCGAGATGGCCGTCCCACAGCGACCGGTTGGTCGGCCACGACATCCAGGTGGCCTGATGTGTATCGAACTCGGCGGGCATCGCGAACCCGTCGGCCCCCGGCGTGGGCCTGTCCATGACCGTACCGTACCGGGTAGGCCCAGCGACCCGCCAGTGGCACGTACACTCCGTGCGCATCTTCGGAGGTCAACGTGCTCAAACTCGTCGTCCCCAAAGGCTCGCTCGAGGAACAGACGCTGCGGCTGTTCGAAGCCGCCGACCTCCGCGTGCGCCGAGGCTCCGATCGTGACTATCACGGCGCCGTGGACGACGATCGGATCGAACGCGTCTCGATCCTCCGTCCGCAGGAGATCCCGCTCTACGTCCAGGACGGGCTGTTCGACCTCGGCATCACGGGGCAGGACTGGATCGCGGAAACGGAGGCCGACGTGGATGTGGTGACCACGCTCTCCTACGCCCGGTCGGGAACGGGACACGGCACGCAGGTGGTGCTCGCCGTGCCGAACGAGCACCCCGCGAACAGCGCGAAGGAGGTCCCCCCTGGCACCCGCATCTCCACGGAATTCCTGAAGCTCACCGAGCGGTACTTCGACGATCTGGGGATCAGCGTGAAGGTCGTGTGGTCCTACGGCGCGACCGAGGCGAAGGTCCCCGAGATCGTCGACGCGATCGTCGACGTCACGGAGACGGGCAACACGCTTCGCGCGCACGGGATGAAGATCATCGAGACGCTGCTCACGTCGGAACCGGTTCTGATCGCGAACCGCGCAGCGCTCCATGAGGAGGCGAAGCGCGCGGCGATCGACGACATCCAGACGCTGCTCCTGGGGGCGCTCCGAGCCGAGGGACGGGTGCTGATCAAGCTCAACGTCGGCGAGGATCGGCTGTCGCAGGTGCTCGCGGTCGTTCCATCGATGAAGGCGCCCACGGTCTCTCCCCTGTCCGAGGGCGGCTTCGCGATCGAGACCGTCGTCGACAAGCGCGGGGTGAACCGCTTGATCCCCGACCTGAAAGCCGCCGGCGCGACCGACATCCTGGAGCTCCCGATCTCGAAGATCGTGCCCTGAACGCCGGTGGTTGACTCCAGTGCACCATCTGTGGAACCATCAGGCGATGTTTGAACGGCCGTTCAGTTTTCGTCGCTCCCTCGGTTCCCGAGTATCCGGCCGCTGAGGCGCCTCGCCCGCGTGCCGGGGCGCCCTTCCGACCTCTCCCGGTGAGAGGTCGTTCGCGTTTCCGAGGCAACGGTTCTCAGGAGCTTCCGAGTTCGGAAAGGGTGGATGAGATGGGGAAGATGGGAACGGCGATCGCCCGCGAGGCCGGAACACTCGAGTGGCGGTGGGCCAGGGAGCCGCGCTGGGCCGGCGTGAGGCGAGCGTACTCCGCCGAAGACGTGATCCGGCTCCGCGGATCGACCTTCCCCGAGCACACCCTCGCCCGCAGAGGAGCGGAGCGGCTCTGGGAGCTGCTGCGGACGGAGGACGTCGTCCCGGCGCTCGGGTGCATGACCGGCGGCCAGGCGGTGGAATGCGTGAAGGCCGGGCTCCCGGCGATCTACCTCTCCGGATGGCAGGTGGCGGCGGACGCGAACCTGGCCGGCCAGACGTACCCCGATCAGTCCCTCTATCCGGTGAGCTCGGTCCCCGCCGTCGTCCGACGGATCAACAATGCCCTGCGCCGGGCGGACCAGATCGCCTGGTCGTCCGGCACGCTGGACCGGGACTGGTTCGCGCCGATCGTCGCCGACGCCGAGGCCGGCTTCGGCGGGACGCTGAACGCGTTCGAGCTGATGAGCTCGATGATCGAAGCCGGCGCCGCGGGCGTGCACTTCGAGGATCAGCTGGCGTCCGAGAAGAAGTGCGGCCACCTCGGGGGCAAGGTGCTCGTGCCCACCGAGCAGTTCGAGCGGACCCTCACGGCCGCCCGGCTCGCTGCCGACGTCGCCGACACACCCACCGTGCTGATCGCCAGGACGGACGCGCTGTCGGCCGCACTGCTCACATCCGACGCCGACGAACGCGACCGGCGGTTCCTCACGGGCGAGCGCACGGCCGAGGGATTCTTCCGCGTGCGTGACGGCATCGACGCAGCCATCGCGCGCGGGCTCGCGTACGCGCCGCTCGCCGACCTGCTCTGGTGCGAGACGTCCACACCGGACCTCGACGAGGCGCGCGTCTTCGCGGAAGCGATCCTCAGCGAGTTCCCGGACCGGACCCTCGCCTACAACTGCAGCCCCTCGTTCAACTGGAAGCGACACCTCGGCGACGATGAGATCGCGCGGTTCCGCAAGGAGCTGGCCTCGATGGGGTACCGGTTCCAGTTCGTGACCCTCGCGGGTTTCCACGCGCTCAACGCGTCGATGTTCGAGCTCGCCCACGGCTACGCGGAGGAAGGCATGTCCGCGTACGTTCGACTCCAGGAACGGGAGGTCGCCCTCGAGGCCGACGGGTACACCGCCACCCGGCACCAGCGCGAGGTCGGAACGGGCTACTTCGATCTCGTGGCCGACGTGATCTCGGGCGGACGCAGCTCCACGACGGCCCTCGACGGCTCCACCGAGCGCGCGCAGTTCTGATCGCGGCGCCGGTGACACACGGCGGCGGTGACACACGGCGCCTATCATCGACGGCCGGATCAGGAGGTGGGCGGTCGATGGATCCAGCGCTCGATGTGATCGTCGTCGGTGGCGGCCTCGCCGGCCTCACGGCGGCGCGGGAGCTCGGCCACCGCGGCCGGCGGGTCCTCCTCCTCGAAGCGCGGGAACGGCTCGGCGGTCGGACCTGGGTCTCCTCCTTCGCCGGGGTCGACGTGGAGCTCGGCGGGGCGTTCGTCCATTGGAGCCAGCCGCACCTGTGGGCGGAGATCACCCGCTACGGCCTGGGCATCGTCGAGCTCCCGGACGCCGATCGCGCCTTCCTGCGGAGGGACGACGGGATCGAGGAGCTCGACGACAACGTCTATGCTCAGCTCAACGACGCGTTCGAGCTGCTCTGCGCGGGAACCGAGGCATACCTCGCGGAGCCGATGACGATCCCACGGGGCCCGGTCGCCGAGGAGGCGGACCTCGCCTCGACCGCCGAGCGGATCTCCGCCCTCGACCTCGATCCGCGGAGCCGGGACCTGCTCGACGCGCTGTGCGCCGGCCTGAGCTCGGCGCCGAACGACCGCGTGGGCTTCCTGACGATCGCCCGGTCGTTCGCCCTCGCCGGCTTCGTCGGGCAGATGGTCTTCGACACGAACGGCCGATGGGAGATCGACGGAGGAACCGCCGCCCTGGTCGAGGAGTTGCGCCGCGACGTGCGCGCCGACGTACGCCTCGGGACGCGGGTCGAGGCGATCGCGCAGGACGAGACGGGCGTGACCGTCCGCACGACGGACGGCGAGCACGGGGCCTCGGCGGCGATCGTGGCCCTTCCCGTGAACGCCCTCGGCGCCGTCCGGTTCGACCCGCCGCTCGCGGATCGCAAACGCGAGGCCGCCGAGGAGGGACTCGTCGGCCTCGGCCTCAAGGTGTGGGCCAAGCTCGCGCCCGGCTCCCCCTCGATGTTCGCGGCGGCCCCGGGCCGTTTCCCGTTGTCGTTCGTCCAGACGATCACGCCCACCCCGGACGGGGGAACGGTCGTCGTGGGGTTCGGGCCCTCGGCGGCAACGCTCTCCCCCGACGACCCCGAGCCCGTTGCCCGTGCGATCGAGGGCCTGCTCCCCGGGGCTCGCGTGGAGGAGGTCGGAGGTCACGACTGGGTGCGCGATCCGCTCACCGGTGAGACCTGGGCGTCGTACGGCCCCGGCCGCTCGCTCCGGTGGCTCCCGGAGCTCGAGCGGCGAGAGGGACGGGTCGCGTTCGCCGGGGGCGACATCGCCCGGGGCTGGGGCTCCTACATGGACGGCGCGATCGAGACCGGCCTCCGAGCCGGCCGTGAGGTCGAGGCGATGCTGTCGTGAACCCGGTGCGCGATGCGCTGCTCGTGGCCGCCCGGAACCGGTGGCTGAGCGAGCACCTCCCCCGCTTCCGCTTCGTCCGCGCGACGGTGAAGCGGTTCATGCCCGGCGAGCGGATCGAGGACGCTCTCGACGCGGCGGCACGCCTCGCGGAGGACGGGATCCCCGCCACGTTCACCTATCTCGGGGAGAACGTCCGGAACGCGGCGGACGCCGACTCCGTGGTCCAGCATTACCTGCGGCTCTTCGATCTGATCGAGGAACGCGGGCTCGATGCCGAGATCTCGGTGAAGCCCACGCACCTCGGCCTCGACCTCGATCCGGCCGCGACGGTGGAGCGGCTGCGGCTGCTCGTCGAGCGGTCCGCCGCCATGGGGAGGCACCTGTTCCTTGACATGGAGTCCGCTCCGTACGTGGAGCCGACACTCGCGATCTACCGCTCGCTCCGCGAGGGATCCGAGCGCGTCGGCGTGTGCATCCAGGCGTACCTCCACCGGACGCCGCAGGACGTGGCCGACCTGCTCGCCGCCGGCGGCTCGATCCGCTTCGTGAAGGGCGCGTACCACGAGCCGCGCGATGTCGCGATCCATGATGCACGCCGGATCCGGGAGGTGTTCCGGAAGCTCACTCTCGAGTTCCTCCGATGGGGTGGTGGCGGCCGCCTGGCGCTCGGGACGCACGACGTCCCGCTGCTCGCGGAGATCGAGCGAGCGGCGGCCGCCGCCGGTTCCGCGCGTGACGACTACGAGATCCAGATGCTCTACGGCATCCGCATCGCCGACCAGCGACGCCTGGCGCGGGAGGGATACCGGGTCCGCGTGCTGATCAGCTACGGCACGCACTGGTTCCCGTGGTTCATGCGCCGCGTGGCCGAGCATCCCGGACGCAACATCTGGCTCGCGATCCGGAACCTGTTCGCGCGGCGTTGATCCCGCTCCGCTCGTTCAGACCTCGACCGTCTCTCGCTGCGAGATCACGTGGTGGACCGGCAGGCCGAAAGAGGTCCGGACGCGGTGCACGAGATCGAGCCGCAACCACTTCGACAACCGAGGCGGCAGCGTCGAGAGCACGATCGCGTCGAACGTGTCCCGCGCGAGCACGTCATCGATCGCTTGCAGCGGCCGGCCATCCCCGACCTCGCCGGTCGCCTCGATCCCAACCGAGCGGAACCGCTCGAGAGCGGTCTCGAGTCGCGTACGGGCGATCGAGATGGCCTCGGCTTCGGTCCACAGATGATCGACGGGAGGGCTGGCGGGGACGAGGACATGGAACGTCGACGGCTCCTCCGCGAATCCCCGCAGGAGGGCCAGCAGGGGATCTCCGCCGAGGGTCTGGTTCGCGACCACCAGGTAGCGGCGCATAGGCGTTCACCTCCGAACGCATCTGTGGGTTCGCATCTCCATGCTACGCCGCGAGTAGCATCGCGGCGATGCAACGGCTCCACGGAGCGATCGCCGCAGCGGTCACGCCGCTCAGGGACGGCGCTCGCTCGCTCGACCCCGATTCGTTCGGGCCGCTCGTGGGGTTCCTCGCGGCGGGCGGCGTGGACGGCCTCCTCGCCTGCGGTACGACGGGTGAGGGCGTGCTCATGACGGTCCGGGAGCGGCGTCTCGTCACCGAGGCCTTCCTCGCCGTCCGGCCCGAAGGCTTCCAGGTCGCCGTCCACGCCGGGGCGCAGACCACCCGCGACACCGTGGCGCTCGCGGCGCATGCGCTGGAGGTGGGCGCCGATGCCGTTGCCGTCATCGCGCCCCCCTACTTCCCCTTGGGATCGCGGGAGCTGTTCGAGCATCTCCGGTCCGCGGCCGACGCGTGCGATCCCCTCCCTTTCTACGTCTACGAGTTCGCCGCCCGAAGCGGCTACGCGATCCCGGTCGACGTCGTGCAGGAGCTCCGCCGAGAACAGGGCAACGTCGCCGGCATGAAGGTGAGCGACACGCCGTTCGACGCGATCGAGCCGTACCTGCTCGATGGGATGGACGTGTTCGTCGGATCGGAGCCGTTGGTGCGCGCGGCGATGGAGCGTGGCGCGGTGGGAGCGGTCTCGGGGCTCGCGTCGGCCTGGCCGGACGTCGTCGCCTCCCTCGTGCACGAGCACAGTCCCGAGGCGCACGTCCGCGTCACCGAGCTCCGCGAGGAGCTCGAGGGGATCCCGTTCCACGCGGCGCTGAAGCAGGTCCTCACCGACCGAGGGGTGCTCCTCCACGGCGACGTCCGGCCGCCACTCAGGGGGCTCACGCTCGAGGAACGGACCGCTTTGACAGCCATCTCCGTGTAGTCGGCACTGCTCCGTCGGGCCTAGTCGGGGTCCTGCTCGGCATCCCGCGCCGCATCGGCGGCTTTGGCTTTGGCTAGCACAGCTCGCCACTCATCCATCTGATCGGAGGGCACCATCGCCACCAGATCGCCGAAAGTGAGATAGCCCGTTCTTCCGTTGTTCAGTCGTTCGCGGAACAATCCGATCAACTCGTCCTCGTTCATCGTCACCTCCAAGACAGGTCTCCGCGGAGCAGGGATGTCCCCTTGGCCGATGGTAGGCGCATCTCATGCGTTGCTGTCGCGTCGCTCTCACACCCCGTCCCACTTGAGTGCTGGAACGGGCTGACCGATAACGAGGTCATGACGTCGCGGCCACTGAAGATCGCCACGATCGGCTCCTTCCTCGCAGGCCTGGCCGTCTTCGCCAGGGTTCGGTGGGAGCAGGTGACCCATTGGGGAGGCCAATCGATGCCCGGGTTGGTGGTCCCGATCGTGTTGACCTACGTGGCCGCGGCGATCTTGGGTCTGATGCTCGTGAAGGACGGCGTGACCAGGTGGTGGTGGGTACCCGGAACGATGCTCGTGCTCTTCGGATTCCCGGTCGACCATTGGATCGGCTGGAGCGTCGTATCGGCTCGACTCGGAGTCGTCGCCGGTTCGCTCGTCGACTGGATGGCCGTGCTCGCGCCGGCCGGCGTGGCGTGGCTCGGAGTTCGACGGAACCACGTCAAGAGCGCCGGCCGGCTCATCCCGACACTCCTGGTCGTGACCCTCTCCGCGATCCTCACGATGCGGATCGGGATCGATGGGCCGGACCTGTCCCTTCCCGTCGGCATGGCCCTGATCGGCTTCGGGGTGTTCTCGCAGTCCTCGTCCCCGAAGCGGGCTGTGGCCTTCGTCCTGATCGCCATCTCGCTGGGAGCCCAGATCCCTGCCTCGCTCGCCGTCTCGCTCGGCCAGGGAGAGGTCGGCCCCGTCGCGATCACTGACGCCTTGATCGACATCGCGGTCGCCGTCCTCGCCTTCAGCATCGCCCCGCTGTCGGTGGTGTCGCGCCGCTTGTTCGAGCGGCCCGGGGGCGATGCTGTTGTGCACACTGCGTAGCGAGAAGGGATCGTCACCGCCGGTCCGTCCCGGTTTGACGCCTGCGACGCCACCTCGGTAGGTTTTGCACCTGCAATTCCGACTCCAGGGATGGGATTCGATCCGATGATCCGGACGCGAACGGCTGGGCAGGTGGCGGCGATGATCCCGGACCGCCTGTGCTGCTGTCCCTGGGTGTCCACCGAGGCCGCCACCGGCCTCGGTTCCCTCGCACGGCCGTAACGCCCGTCGATCCGCAGCACCCACCGGCCGCCGCGAGGCGGCTTTCTCCTTTCCTACCTGGAAGGTACCCATGGCACGCACCGAACAGAGATCGCCCCGCCCCCGGGGTCAGGGGCAGTGGGCGCTCGGCTATCACGAACCACTGAACTCGGCCGAGCAGATCAAGAAGGAGGCCGAGCCGCTCGAGGTGCGGGAGCGGATCGAGCGCGTCTTCGCACCGGGCGGCTTCCGCTCGATCGGCAAGCAGGACCTCCGCAACCGGATGCGCTGGTGGGGTCTCTACACGCAGCGGAAGCAGGGCGTGCCCGGCGAGCGAACGGGCAGCGCCGAGCCAGAGGAGCTCGAGGACGAGTTCTTCATGATGCGGATCCGGATCGATGGCGGTCGGCTCACGGCCGACCAGCTTCGCGCGATCGCGTGGGCCAGCGAAACGTTCGGGCGCGACATCGCCGACGTGACGGATCGGCAGAACGTGCAGCTCCACTGGATCCGGATCGAGGACGTGCCAGAGATCTGGGAGCACCTCGAGGCCACCGGCCTCACCACCGCCGAAGCCTGCGGGGATACGCCCCGTGTGATCCTGGGGTGCCCGCTCGCCGGGGTCGACGCGGACGAGATCTTGGACGCCTCACCCGCGATCGCGGAGATCCACGACCGGTTCGTCGGCACGACGGAGTTCTCGAACCTCCCCCGCAAGTACAAGACGTCGATCAGCGGATGCGCCGTCCGCTGCACGGATCCGGAGATCAGCGACATCTCGCTCGTCGGCGTGGAGCACCCCGACCTCGGACCCGGATACGACCTCTGGGTCGGCGGCGGGCTCTCGACGAACCCGATGTTCGCTCAGCGCCTCGGCGCGTTCGTCGCACCCGACCGCGCCGCCGAGGCGTGGGCGGCCGTGACGTCGCTGTTCCGCGAATACGGGTACCGACGCTCGCGCAACCAGTCCCGGCTGAAGTTCCTCGTGAAGGACTGGGGAGCCGAGGAGTTCCGTCGGGTGCTCGAGAAGGAGTTCCTCGAGGCGCCACTTCCCGACGGTCCCGCGCCGCCTCCCGCCCCGATGGAGCGTCGCGACCACGTCGGCATCCGCCCGCAGCGCGACGGCCGGACGCTCGTCGGGTTCGCTCCACGGGCCGGTCGACTGACGGGCCATCAGCTCCGCCTCGTAGCCGACCTCGCCGATCGGTACGGGAGCGGCCAGATCCGGACCACGACGCGGCAGAAGCTCGTGATCCTGGACGTCGAGCGCGAGGCGAGCCCCAGCCTCGCCGCGGAGCTCCATCACCTCGACCTCCCCACGATGCCCGGGCTCTTCCGCAAGGGCGTGATGGCGTGCACAGGCATCGAGTTCTGCAAGCTGGCGATCGGCGAGACGAAGGGCCGCGCCCGATGGCTCGCGGAGGAGTTGGATCGGCGACTCCCGGGGTTCGATGAGGAGATCCGCGTCCACGTGAACGGGTGCCCGAACTCCTGCGCCCGGTTCCAGGTGGCCGACATCGGGTTGATGTCCGCGCTCGCGAAGCGGCCCGACGGCACGAGGTCGGACGCGTTCCTCGTGCACCTCGGGGGGGCCGACGACTCCTTCGGGAGGAAGGTGAAGGGCGTGAAGGTGTTCGCCGAAGACGCTGCCGACTACGTCGAGACGCTGGTGACCCGGTACCGCGCACGACGCGGGTTCACCAAGGACGGGAGCGAGGAACCCACGTTCACCGAGTTCGTCCGAGGCCTGGACGACCAGGAACTGACCGCGTTCGCGACACCGGAGGCGAGCCCGTGAGCTCCGTGACGCCTCGCGCGGTCCCCTTCTACTGCCCGTTCTGCGGGGAGCAAGAGCTGCGTCCCGGCGACCCGTCCGGGTGGCGATGCGAGGTCTGCGATCGGAGCTTCGAGCTCCGGATCACGGCGATCGGAGGTGGGGGTTGATGGCCGATCGCGATCCCGTCCAGCCGCTCCACCAGCCTGTCCTCCCGGTCTTCGACGAGGAGGAGGTCTGGGTGCAGCACGCCGCCGAGCGGTTCGAAGACGCCGCGGCGGAGGATCTCCTGGCGTGGGCGCTCGAACGCTTCCATCCTCGGATGGCGATCAGCGCGGCCGGCGGGGTCGACGGGATGGTGCTCGTGGACATGGCGTGGCGGCTCAACCCCGACGTCCGCGTCTTCACGCTGGACACCGGCCGGCTGCCCGCGGAGACGTACGACCTCTTCGAGAAGGTCCGCGAGCGCTACGGGATCGCCGTCGAGTTCGAGTATCCGGAGACGGACGCCGTCTCGGCGATGGTGACCGACCACGGACCGAACCTGATGTACGGGAGCGTCGACCTCCGACTGCGGTGCTGCGAGATCCGCAAGGTGGAGCCGCTGAAGCGCAAGCTCGCGACGCTCGACGCGTGGGTGGCGGGCCTCCGCCGGGAGCAGTGGCGGAGCCGCACGAACATCGCGAAGGTCGAGCTGGATCGCGATCACGGCGGGATCGTGAAGCTCAACCCCGTGGCCGATTGGACGCTCGACCAGGTCTGGGGCTACGTCAGGGAGCACGATGTCCCCTACCACGCCCTGTTCGACCAGGGCTACACGTCGATCGGATGCGCGCCGTGCACCCGCGCGGTGGTTCCGGGTGAGTCCGAGCGCGCCGGCCGCTGGTGGTGGGAGCAGGAGACGGATAAGGAATGCGGGATCCACTGCTCGGTCGGCCTCCTGGGATCCGCGTCGGACAGCGAGCGAGCTGCCGGTCAGGGATGGCAGGCGGGAGATGACCGCGCGTGGGAGGGGGAGCCACGATGAGCTTCGGCTACCCCGTGATGCTGGAGCTCTCGGGAAGACGCTGCGTGGTGATCGGCGCCCAGGCGATCCGGGAAGGCAAGGTCGAGGGACTCCTCGCCGCCGGCGCGGACGACGTGCTCGTCGTGGAGCCGAGCCTCGACGATCGGTTCGACGGTGTGGTGGGCGTCCGAGTCGAGCGGCGGGCATGGCGCCCCGGTGACCTGGACGGAGCCTTCCTCGCGATCGTCTCGTCCGACGACGGCGCCGCGCGCGCCGCGATCGCCCGGGAGGCGCGGGCCCGAGGCGTACTCGTCAATGTAATTGACGATATCCCCCACTGCGACTGGGCCGCGCCCGCCGTTGTCCGGCGAGGCGATCTTGTCCTCGCGATCGGCACCGGCGGGGTCTCGCCTGCGGTGGCGCGCCTCGTCCGCGAACGGCTCCAGGCCGAGTTCGGCGCGGAGTGGGTCGAGGTGCTGCGCATCGTCGGCGAGGTGCGACGCGACACACTTCCCTCGCTCCCCGATCTCCGAGCACGCGCCAGGCGGTGGCAGAAGGCCCTCGACCTCGACGAGGCGGCCGGCCTGGTACGGGACGGACGCGCTGGGGAGCTCCGGACCCTCCTCCGGGAGCGGCTGTTGGACGGGGTGGCAGCGTCGTGACGGGACGCGTCGTCCTCGTCGGCGCCGGGCCCGGCGACCCGGAGCTGATCACGCTTCGCGGTGCCCGGATGCTCGCCGAGGCGGACATCGTCGTCTACGACCGGCTCGTCGCGCCCGCACTCCTCGATCTGGCATCTCCCGGCGCCGGACGCATCTACGTCGGCAAGGAGCCCGGACGCGCTCCCGTGCCGCAGCGCGATATCGAACGGCTGCTCGTCGCGCGCGCCCTCGACGGATCGGTCGTGGTTCGTCTGAAGGGCGGCGACCCGTTCGTCTTCGGGCGAGGCGGCGAGGAAGTGGCGGCGTGCGCTGCCGCCGGCGTCCCGTGTGAGGTCGTGCCGGGCGTGTCGGCCGCCGTCGCAGCCCCGGCGGCAGCCGGGATCCCCGTCACGCAGCGCGGCGTGGCACGGTCGTTCGCGGTCGTCACCGGTTCGACGGCCCACGACGACGAGGTGGATCTCTCGAAGGTCGCGGGCGCCGACACGCTCGTGGTGCTCATGGCGGCCGGCCGCCTCGCGCGGACGTGCGAAGATCTGATCGCTGCCGGCCGCCCCGCCGACCAACCCGCAGCGATCGTTCAATGGGCGTGGACCGCAGATCAGCGCTCGGTGGTCGGGACACTGGCGGACCTGCCGCTCCTCGCCGAGGCGGCGAGCATCGGCCCGCCCGCGACCCTCGTGGTCGGCTCGGTGGCGACTTCGGCGGCCTCGGCCCGGCTGGAGGAGATCCCC
This sequence comes from Actinomycetota bacterium, assembly GCA_035696925.1. GTDB lineage: Bacteria > Actinomycetota > UBA4738 > UBA4738 > HRBIN12 > JAJNBA01. The sequence goes on along the minus strand of DASSDW010000078.1, from coordinate 5,957 downwards.
TTCGCCGGCGTCGTCAGTCGCGGCCGGCTTCCTGCCACGCGCCGTAGCCGCCCCTGAGGTTCACGACCGGTCCCACGCCGGCTCGCTCCAGCAGCGACGCGGCCGTCGTCGAGCGGAGCCCGGACGCGCAATAGACGAGCAGGGGCCGCCCGGTCGGCAAGGTGCCCGCCGCCTGCGGCAGATCGCCGAGAGGCACGGACACCGCGCCCGCGACCGTGCCACGTTCCAGCTCGTCCGGCTCGCGAACATCCAGGGGCTGGGCGCCCATCTGCAGCCACGGCACCGTGTCCTCCGCACCGATCGCGGGGAGCGAGCGGACGGACAGACCGGCCTCGCGCCACGCCTCGATCCCCCCGTCCAGGTACCCGACGAAGCGCTCGAAGCCGACGAGCGCGCATGCGTCGACGACGTCGTCCAACGAGTCGTCGCCGAGCACGAGCAGCAGCCGGGCGTCGGCCGCCACCAGCCACCCCAGCCACGTGGGGAAGCTCTCTCGGAACGGGATCGCGAGGGCACCGTCCACGTGGGCCTCCGCGTAGGACCCAGGGTCCCGTACGTCCACAACGATCGAACCGGGTTCCGATGCCGCGTCAGCGAACGCCTTCGGCGCGAGCGGGCGCGGCATCTCGATATCGGTCCGGAGCCGGGGTCCCGCCCAGTTCACCTCGCGCATCCTCGAGAAGTAGGCGGGCGTGCGAGGGAACGTCGCCGGCCACGACTCCAGGAACGTGTGGTCGCTCATCGAGAGGAGCGGGTTGGCGGCCCGCTCCTCGCCGAGGGTGGACGTGTGCTCCGTCCCGCTTCCCGTGGAGCAGAACGATCCACTCCCGTGCGTCGGCAGCAACGGCGTTTCACCGGGAAGGTCGGCGAAGGCGTGCTGCAGGGTCTCGTAGGCATGCCGCGTCAGATGCTCGGTGAGCTCGGGGCCCGAAAGGTCCGTGCGTGCCGCGCCGCCAACGATCAGAGCCCCGCCGCTGAACAACACCGGAACCGCATCGCCCGGGTGCCGGAACACGTAGGCGAGATGCTCTGGCGCATGTCCGGGCGTCGCCAGTGCCTCGACCTCCACCCCTCCGAGATCGAGGCGCTCGCCCCGCTCGACCGGGCGGTGGGGGAACGACACGCCCGCCTCCGCCGGCTCGTACACCTCGGCGCCGGTCGCCGCACGGATCTCCAGGGCACCCGACACGAAGTCCGCGTGGAGGTGGGTCTCGAGGACGGCGACGATCTCCAGGCTCCGGTCCTCGGCCGCGGCGAGGTACCGGCGGGTCCGCCGGTCCGGGTCGACGAGGACGGCGCGGCCATCGGCGACGGCGACCAGATAGGACCCGTTGCCCAAACCGCCGTCTCTGAACAGCCGCACGTCCATCGTCACGAGGCTACCGGGGCGGGCGGTTACTGGCCGGGCCGATCGCTCGAGGGCGGAGCGTGTTTGCGGTCGAACCGGACGAACGAGAACTTCCCGTCCGGCTCCAGGACGCCGAATCGCACATCGGCGACGTCGCCGATCCCCTGTTCCCTCGCCGCGGAGACGACCTCGTCCTCGGTCAGGCGTTCGAGCCGCATCGACTCCGTCACCATCCGTCCGTCCGACACGATCACCACGGGGACACCCTCCACCACGCGGTCGGCTCGCTTCCATCGGAAGCTCACGTAGGACATCGACACGACCAAGAGCGCGATCGTGCCGACGGCGAGGATCGCGCCCGTGACCGACATGTCCTCCTGGGTGACGCCTTGCTGCACCAGGTCGCCGATCACCACGAGCAGCACGAGCTCGAACGACGAGATCTCCGCCAGCTCCTTCTTGCCGATGATCCGCGTCAGGAACCACAGGAAGACGAACACCGCCGCCGATCGCAGCACGATCTCCATCAGGGCATCACCACCGTGGTGTAGTCGACGCGCGCGATCTCCCGGCCGTCCACCTCGAGGCCGGTCGACCCACGCGCGAGAGCGAAGACGAACGTCGGACTGGCGCGCCCGTCGAAGGCGACCCGGAGCACGTCTCCCTGGATCCCCTCGAACACGTACAGGACCTCCTCACCCCTCGGCAGGACCGACGCCGGCTCCGGGTAGTGCTGGTTGAAGTCGAACCGATCGAAGTAGGTGGCGTCCGTGGCGAGCGTGACGGGCCCGTCGAAGCCGCCCTCCCGGCGTACCACCACGATCCATTCCGATGCGAGTCCCGGGCGGGTCACCGACTCGTACTCGACCGAGAGGTGATAGCCGGCGGCCGCCGCCGACACGGTTCCGGTTCGAACGCCGAGGAGATTGCACAACCCGGCCAGGACGAACAGCGCGAGGGCGCCGATCCCAAGTCGCCGGAGGCCGCGGGCCCGCCGGAGCTCGTCGGGGGATACGTCGTCCGGGCGCGTACTCCGGCCGACAGCCGAGGTTCCCTGCCTCGTTTGCATTCCCGGGGTCACTACCCGCCGGTCGGCGAGGTGAAACTACGCGCTCGCGGCAGCCGTCTTCTTCCGCTCCTCTTCCTGGAGCACGCGCCGCAGCACCTTGCCGATCAACGTCTCGGGGAGCTCGTCGCGGAACTCCCACTCCTTCGGAACCCGATAGCCCGTGAGGCCCTGGGCCGGATCGCGTGCCCACGCCTCGAGCTCCTCACCAGTGACGGTCGCACCCTCCTTCGCGACGACATATGCCTTGACGCGCTCCCCGGTCCGATCGTCGGGCAGTCCCACCACGCACACCTTCAGCACCTTCGGATGCCGGTAGAGCACCCCTTCGACCTCGGTCGGATACACGTTGAATCCCGAGACGATGATCATGTCCTTCATCCGATCGACGATCCGGAAGAACCCTTCGTCGTCCATGATCGCGATGTCGCCGGTGTGCAGCCAGCCGCCCCGGATCATCTCCGCGGTCGCTTCGGGCTTGTTGTAGTACCCCACCATCACTTGAGGCCCCTTGATGCAGAGCTCGCCTCGTTCGCCGGCCGGCACCTCACTGTCGGGATCCTCGAGCGAGACGACACGACAATCCGTGTCGGGGATCGGGAGCCCGATCGTGCCGTGCTTCGGCGCGTCGAACGGGTTCACGTGGGTGACGGGCGACGTCTCCGTGAGCCCGTACCCCTCCACGAGGTGCGCGCCGCCCGTGACCTCGCGGAACTTCTCCGCGACCGCCCTCGGCAGCGGTGCCGCGCCGGAGATACAGGCCTTGACCGACTTCAGGTCGTACTTCGGCGTCTCCGGTGCTTCGTTCAGCGCCACGAACAGACGAGGAACGCCGGGGAAGAACGACGGCTTCTCCTTGTCGAGCTGCTTCAGGGCCATGTGCACCTCGAACCGTGGCAGCAGGACGAGCTTCCCCGCCTGCGCGATCCCGAAGTTCATCGCCACCAGACCGAAGGAGTGGAAGAAGGGCAGGATGCACATCACGCCGTCCCTCCCACGCTCGAAGAACGTGATGCACGGCGCCACCTGCCGGACGTTCGATGAGAGGTTGTAGTGCGAGAGCATCGCGCCCTTCGAGAGGCCCGTGGTCCCACCGGTGTAGACGAGCGTCGCGGTGTCGTTCTCGGCGTCCACGTCGGCCACGGGAGGCGGCGATCCCGCGGACCCCACCGCGTCCTTCCACCAGCGGACGGGCGCGTCGGCCGGGACGGGAGGCCAGGGTTTCCCCTCGTGCTTCGCGTCCTTCTTGAACTTGATCGGGGCGAGGAGGTTCAGCGGGAACCGCATGTAGTCGGTGAGCTCCGTGACGATCACCTCGCGTACCGGCGCCTCGGGCGCCACGGCGGCCCACGCCGGGTAGAGCTGGTCGAGGACGACCATCACGCTCGGCGAGAAGTCCTTGATCTGGTGAGCAAGCTCTCGCTGGGTGTAGAGCGGGTTGTTCCCCACCGCGACCGCGCCGAGACGCTGGCACGCGTACCACGCGATCACGTACTGCGGGGAGTTCGGGAGGAGCAGCCCCACCCGATCGCCCCGCTGGACTCCGAGCCCGGCGAGGACGGCGCTGAACCGTTCCACCTCGTGCAGCAGCTCCCGATACGACAGGTGCTTGCCGAGGAACGCGATCGCCGTGGACTCGGGGAATCCGGCCGCGGAGTCGGCGAGGAGGTGGAAGACGCTCTGGTGTGGGAACGGGGCGACGGTCTTCGGCACGCCTGTGCGCCAGACCCGGAACCAAGGGCGGTGGTCGGTCATCCGCGCATCATAGGGTGATGGCCGTGAGCACGCAGACGACATCGCCGCAGGAGGCGAAGGAGCGAGCGTCCGCAGAGGCGCCGGCGGCGGACGCCGCGCCCGCCGGGCTCTTCGGGCGGGGCCTGCGCCTGATCGTGTCCTACGTCCGGATGCATCCGGGGCCGTTCCTGGTGTCCTTGGTCGGCGCGGTCCTGTTCGCGTTCGCCTCGATCGCCCTCACGACCGCCCTCGGCAGAGCCACCGACGAGGTGCTGCGGCCGGCGTTCTCGGGCGGCGTCCAGCCGCGCCGGATCTGGCTCGCGGTCGCAGCGCTGATGACGTTCGGCTGCCTGCGGGCCCTGGGCATCATGCTCCGGCGGTTCTTCAGCGGCGTTGCGGGCGAGCGCGTGATGGCCACGCTCCGCACGAGGATCGCGGATCGCTACCGTCGGCTCGCGCTCGCCTACCATCGCGAGACCCCCACCGGTGAGCTCCTCGCGCACATGGAGGCCGACGTGAAGGCGGCCGTGGACCTGTTCTGGCCCGTTCCGTTCGCCGCCGGCGTGGTCGTCCTGATCGTCCTGGCGATGATCCAGCTGATCGCCACCGACATCTTCCTGGCGATGATCGCGGCGGTCGTGTTCCCTGCCCTCGCGGTGATGAACAGCAACTTCGCGAAGCGCATGCAAGGCCCCGCTCGGCGGGCGCAGGAGCGGATCGGCGAGGTCTCGGCCGTCGCGCACGAGTCGATCGACGGCGCGCTCGTGGTGAAGACGCTCGGGCGCGAGGCGGCCGAGACCGAGCGGCTCGCGATCAAGGCCCGGGCGCTGCGGGACGAGCGCGTCGAGGCCGGGTTCCTCCGCGCCACGTTCGAGGCGGCCCTCGACGCGCTCCCGGCCCTCGTCGCGGCGATCCTCTTGTTGGTGGGTTCGTGGCGCGTGGCCGCGGGGGGCATCACGCTGGGTCGCCTCATCGGGTTCATCGCCCTCTTCGATCTCCTCGCCTGGCCGATGCGCTTCATCGGATGGATCCTGGCGGAGCTCCCCCGAGCGGTCGTGGGGTACTCGCGCATCGAGCAGGTCTTCGGCGAGCCCGTGACCGTCCTCCCCTCGGTCGACCCGCAGCCGCTCCCGGACGGCCCGCTCGGACTGGACGTCGAGGACGTGCATCTGAGCCTCGACGGCACGCGGATCCTCGAGGGCGTGTCCCTGCGGATCGGTCCCCGGGAGTCGGTGGCCATGGTGAGCCAGACCGGAGGTGGCAAGTCCACCCTTGCGCAGCTGCTCGTCCGGCTCGCGGACCCGGACTCCGGCACGGTGCGGATCGGCGGCATCGACCTCCGCCACGCGCACCCGACGTCGCTCCGGAGCGCCGTCTCGATCGTGTTCCAGGAGAGCTTCCTGTTCTCCACGACGATCGGCGAGAACATCGCGCTCGATTCCGGAGCCGACCACGACGCGGTCGACCGCGCCGCGAGGATCGCGGCGGTCGATCGCTTCGTGGGCACCCTGCCCGCCGGGTTCCACACGGTCGTCGGCGAGCGCGGCTACACGCTGTCCGGCGGCGAGCGCCAGCGCGTCGCGCTGGCGCGCGCGATCGTCCGGGAGCCCCGCGTCCTGATCCTCGACGACGCGACCTCGTCGGTCGACGCCTCGGTCGAGGCGCAGATCCTCGCGGCCCTCCGCGAGGAGTTGCACACCACCCTGGTCGTGATCGCGTACAGACTCTCGACGATCCAGCTTGCCGATCGCGTGATCTATCTGGAGGACGGCCGCGTGGCCGGCACCGGCGCGCACGACGAGCTGATGG
>DASSDW010000077.1:0-17677 GCA_035696925.1 Actinomycetota bacterium | reverse complement strand
GAACGCCATCGACAGCGAGTCGGCCATCTCCGCCTGCTCCGACACATCGTCCTCCGTTCCGGCCACGAGCGGTTCGGGGAGCCACGGCCCGATGTAGGTCTCACGCCGCGTCTTCGCGCGGCGGAGGTGGTCGATCGCGAGTCGCGTCACCGTGGTCGCCAGGTAGCTCTTCGCCGAGTCGACCTCGGCGCCCTCCTCGGCCGCGCGGCGCCACCGCAGGAACGCGTCCTGCACCACGTCCTCGGCCTCCGTGATGCTCCCGAGCATCCGATAGGCGATCGAGAACAGCAGCGGCCGTAGCTCGACGAATTCCTCATCGGCCCGGACCACGCCGGCTCCGTTCCCCGTCATCTCGCGGACGAGACGCGCGAAGCATCCATCTCGTGACAAGTCTCCCGAACTGTCACAGGGCCGCCACCTCGCGCGTCTCGGGAACTGACAGCTCGAGGAGGGAGGACGTCATGAAGGTATTCGTTGCAGGTGCGACCGGGGCGATCGGTCGGGAGCTCGTTCCACTACTGGTCAAGCGCGGCCACGAGGTCGTCGCGACGACGCGCTCGCCGGAGAAAGCAGGCGCCGTGCGTGCGATGGGCGCCGAGCCCGTGGTGATGGATGCCCTGGACCGCGAGTCGGTCCTGAACGCGGTGACCGGCGCGAGGCCACAAGCGATCGTCCACCAGGCGACCGCGCTCACCGGGGTGTTCAGCCTGAAGCACTTCTCGCGCACGTTCGAGCAGACGAACCGGCTCCGGACGATCGGGACGGACAACATCGTGGCGGCTGCACGAGCGGCCGGCGCGCGGCGGATCGTGGCGCAGGGCTTCGCGGGATGGCCCTATGCGAGCGAAGGCTCGACGCTGAGGACCGAGGAGGATCCGTTCGAGCCGTCCCCGCCGGAGGAGATGCGCTCGACCGTCGATGCGCTCCGGCACCTGGAGGCCGCGGTGCTGGAGGTCGAGGATCTCGAGGGCATCGTGCTGCGCTACGGGGGGTTCTATGGTCCGGGCACGTCGCTCGGGGACGGCGGCGCGATGGTCGAGGCCGTCCGGAAGCGGCAGCTCCCGATCGTGGGCGACGGGGCAGGCGTGACGTCGTTCCTCCACGTCGAGGACGCGGCAACAGCGACCGTCGCAGCCCTCCAGCGAGGCGCACCCGGCGTCTACAACGTCGTGGACGACGAGCCGGCGCCGTCTTCTCTGTGGGTCCCTGAGCTGGCGAAGGCGGTCGGCGCGAAGCCGCCGCGTCGTGTGCCCGTCTGGTTGGCGAAGCCGCTGATCGGCGAGGCCGGCGTGTGGCTGATGACGAAGGCGCCCGGTGCATCGAACGCGAAGGCGAAGGCGGAGCTGGCGTGGACGCCCCGATACGCCTCGTGGCGCATCGGGTTCCGCGAGGGTCTCGGAGCGGAGACGGCGATGTGCGCCTGATGCGCGGCGCGGGGTCTCAGCCAGCGGGGTCTTCGAGCGATCCAGAGTTCTGTGTCGAGGGATCCCGGGGCCGCGGCTTCGCCGCCGCGTGGTCCATGATGCCCATCGCCGCCCAGATCCCCAAGTAGAACCCCACGAGAACGCCGAAGAACCCCCCGACCAGCAGCAGTCCGGGATCGGAGTCTCCTCCCCAACCGAATCGTGCCGGGACGATCAGATTGCCGACGATCGCGCCCACGATCATGCCGCCGAAGCTGGACAGGATCACCGTCAGGATCGCGACGATCGCAGCCATCCACCGCTTCATCCCGGCACCTCCTTCCTCGACACGAGCTTCTCGCTCCAGGCGGTTCCGCGGTAGACGGCAGACACCCGATCCGAGGTCGGAAGCGCCCAGATCAGCCTGGGTACGTTCGGCAAGACGATCAGGTCAGGCTGGGGTGCGGTCGCTCCCTGAGCCTCTCGAGTCCCTCGAGCATCAGGTCGAGCGCGAACTCGAACTCGAACTGGTCGTCGCAGCCGCGCTCGCCCACGCGTGACGAGTCGTCGTGCATCACGATGGCGATCATCCGGCCGATGTTCGGGTAGGCCTCGGCCATCGCCTCGTACATCTCCTTCTCCGTCTCCGGGTCGACGTCGGGCGTGTCGTCGAACAGCTCCTGGGTGAACCCGAGGATCCGGCTGCCCATCGCGTGGAGCGCGTGGTGGGTGAGCTCGATCGTGAAGCCTCCGGCCAGAAACAGCCCGATCATCTCGTCGATGTAGCCGATCACGGCGGGGGTGGGCTCGGTGCGCGACTCGAGCACGCGGGCCGCCCACGGATTGCGCTGGAGCATCCGGCGGGCCGAGAGGATCCGCCCGCGCATCGCCTCCTTCCAGTCGAGGCTGGTCTCGGGCGGGTCGATCTCGGCGACGACGAGATCGACCATCCCGTCGAGCATCTCGTCCTTGTTGGCCACGTGGCGGTAGAGGGCCATCGGGACGACGTCGAGTTCCTCGGCGATCTTGCGCATGCTCAGCGAGTCGATCCCGTTCGCGTCGGCGAGCGCCACGGCGGCCCGGAGGATCCGCTCCTTGTTCAGGGGGGACCGGGGCTTCGCTTCCTGGTCGATCTTCGTGGCCATCGCGCCCATCCTCTCGTGGATGCCCGTCGGGCCTTCCGCGAATTGACAAGTGTACGCCGTACACCTACTCTCTCCCATCGAGTGTACGGCGTACACAAGAGATACGCCAGCATCGGGTGAGCAGGGGAGGATCTGGATGAAGGCGATCGTGCAGGATCGGTACGGCTCAGCGGACGTGCTGGAGTTCCGGGATATCGAGGATCCAGTGGTCGGCGAGGACGATGTGCTCGTCCACGTGCACGCGGCGGGCTGCGGTCCGGACGTGTGGCACCTGATGACCGGACAGCCCTACTTCGTGCGGCTGATGCCCGGGTTCCACAAGATGAGGGCGGGCGTGCGCGGCCGCGACGTCGCGGGGACCGTCGAAGCCGTTGGTGCCGCCGTGACCGGCTTCCGGCCCGGCGACGAGGTGATGGGCATCGCGGAGGGCTCGTTCGCCGAGCTCGCGATCGCCCGTCCCGACAAGCTCGTCGCGAAGCCGGCGAGGCTCACCTTCGAGCAGGCCGCGGCCCTCCCGATATCCGGTCTCACCGCCCTCCAGGCGATGCGTGACGTGGGGAAGGTGCAGGCCGGACAGAAGGTGCTCGTCATCGGCGCGGGTGGAGGCGTGGGAACGCTCACCGTGCAGGTCGCGAAGGCGTTCGGGGCTCATGTCACCGGGGTGTGCAGCACCTCGAAGGTCGACCTGGTCCGCTCGATCGGCGCGGACGACGTGATCGACTACACCCGGCAGGACTTCGCGGACGGGTCGTGGCACTGGGACCTGATCGTCGAGACGGCCGGCCGCCGGTCGCTGTCGGACCTCCGGCGCGCCCTCACCCCGAAGGGAACCCTCGCGATCGTCGGAGGCGAGGGTGGCGGGAAGTGGACCGGTGGCTTCTTCCAACAGATCTTCCGGGCACCCCTCCTGTCCCTTTTCGTGAGTCAGCGGCTGCGCCCCGTGGTCTCCACGGAGCCCCAGGAGGACCTCTTGGCCCTCAAGGAACTGGTCGAAAGGAACGACGTGACGCCGGTCATCGGCCGCACCTATCCGCTCATCGAGGCCGCGGATGCGATCCGGTACCTCGCGCAGGGTCACGCAGCGGGCAAGATCGTCATCACAGTCTGACGGAATGCGTTCGCCGGGCTGAAGGTTGCCACCCGTGTCCGTCGAGAAGGAGGAAGCGATGCGCGCGTTCGCCCTGGAGGAGCTGGGTGCAGCCGGTTCCGTCGTCGAGGTTCCCGTTCCGGAGCCCGCTGAGGGACAGGTCCGTATCCGCGTCGCCGCGGCCGGCCTGAACCCGTTCGACAACGCGGTGATCCAGGGCTACCTCAAGGGTCACATGGAGCATCGGTTCCCGCTGATCCCCGGTGGGGACGCATCCGGGACGGTGGAAGCCCTCGGCGACGGCGTCACCGACTTGGCGATCGGGGACGAGGTGTTCGGATCGGTGGGCAAGGGGTACCAGGGCGAGGGCACGCTCGCGGAGCTGGCCACGATGTCCACCGGGACGATCGCCCGGAAGCCGGCGTCCGTCGACCACGCGGACGCAGCCGCGGTTCCCGTCGCCGGCGTGACAGCCCTCACGATGGTCGAGGCTGCTTCCCTCTCCGAGGGCGATGTGGTGGTCGCGATCGGGGCAACCGGCGGCGTCGGGAGCTACCTCGTGCAGCTCGCTGCCGCGCGCGGCGCTCGGGTCATCGCCATCTCTAGCGCCGAGAACGCCGACACCGCCCGGAAGCTCGGAGCCGCGGACGTGGTCGACTACGCGGCCGGCGACGTCGTCGAGGCGGTTCGGTCGCTCGCTCCGGTCGGGGTCGACGTGATCGCCGAGATGCACGGCGGCGACGACACGGCCCGGCTCGCTGAGCTCGTTCGCTCCGGTGGGCGCGTCGTCTCCGCGGTCGGCGGCGCCGACGAGGAGATGCTGAAGGCCCGGGGGGTCGAGGCCGCGAACGTCAGCGGGAAGGTGGCGACGGACCCTTTGATGGCGCTCGTCGGCATGCTCGAGCGAGGGGAGATCGTGAGCCCCGAGGTCCGGACGTTCCCGCTGGCGGAGTCGGCCGCCGCGTTCGCACAGGTGGGCTCCGGTCACACCCGCGGCAAGATCGTGGTGACGCTCTGACGCGCTGAGAGCCGCGGATGGCGCCGAACGTGAGCGGGCGGTACCGTCGGAGCGTCGGAGGAGCGCGTGAAGGTCGGCATCATCGGTACCGGGAAGATGGGGCGCGGGTTCGCCGAGGCCCTCAGCACCACGCATGAGGTCACCGTGGGCTCCCGCGACCCCGAACGCGCTCGCACCGTCGCCAAGAAGACCGGGGCGTCGGGCGGCGCCACCTACGCGGATGCCGCGAACGCCGACGTCGTGATCCTCACGGTCCCCTGGTCGGCGATGGAGGACACGCTCCCCGAGCTCGGAGACGTATCCGGCACCGTCGTCGTCGACGTCTCCTACCCGTACAACAAGCGCGAGCGAGAGGCTCTGAAGGGCCGTTCGACCGCCGAGCTGATCCAAGAGCGACTCCCGGCCGCCAGGGTGTTCAAGGGCTGGAACCACGTGCATGCCAGACACCTGACCGCTCCGGAGGTCGACGGGATCGCCTCCTCGGTCCTGATCGCCGGGGACGACGACGAAGGGAAAGAGGCGGTGTTCACCCTGGCGCGTGACATAGGCTTCCATCCCGTCGATGCCGGTCCGCTCCGAGCGACGCGCGACCTCGAGAAGCTCGTGGGTGTGATGCTGTTCGTGAAGCTCGGCGCGATCCGCGTGCTCTCGAGCCGCCGATCGTGACGGCGGAGCTCCAGACGCGGGTCGACACCGCGCTCCGGCGGGCCGGTCGCCGACCCGGCCTCCTCGTCGTGAGCGCGACCGACGGAGAGGACACCGCGTTCGCATCGCGGGGTCCGCTCCCGGATCCGCCGTGCGCACCCGAACGAGCGGTCTTCGAGATCGGCTCGATCACGAAGGTGTTCACCTCGCTTCTTCTGGCGATCGCGGCGGAGCGAGGGGAGCTCGGCGTGGACGACCCCCTGGTCGAGCACCTTCCACGCGGGACCCGCGTGCCGATGCGCGAAGGGCGGCCGATCAGGCTCGTCGATCTCGCCACGCACAGATCGGGGCTCCCTCGACTGCCGCCCGGGTTCCTCCTGCCCGCGCTCCGCCACCGCGACGATCCCTACGCCCGCCTCTCGACGGAGGATGTCCTCGCGGCGCTCGGGAAGACCCGTCCGAGGGTCGCCGTCGGCGAGCGATTCCGCTACTCCAATTACGGCGCGGGTGTGCTGGGCATCGCGCTCGCCCACGCGGCCGCCACCGACTACGAAGCCCTGGTGCGGGAGCGGATCACCACGCCCCTCGGCCTGCGGGACACCGTGATCACCCTGAGCGAGGACCATCGGAGTCGTCTGGCCGCGGGAACGAAGGGGTGGGGTGGTCCGGCAGGCCTCTGGGCGTTCCCCGGCCTGACGGGCGCCGGCGCCCTGCGATCCACCGCCGCCGATCTGCTCACGTTCATCCGCGCGCAGATGGGGACGCTCCGGGACCTGCCCGAGGAGCTCGCGGCCGCGATCCGGTCGACCCAGCTACCGCGAGCAGTGGGCGGTCGCCTCACCCCGGGGATGCGGGTCGGGCTCGGATGGCTCCTGGTCGGGATCGGTCGTCCGAAGGTCCAGGTCGTGATGCACAGCGGCGGGACCGGCGGCTACCGGAGCATCGCGGGCTGGGCTCGTGACGGCCGGCATGGTGTCGTGGTGCTGTCGGCGAACGTTCGGAGCGTGGACGGGATCGGATCGAAGCTCCTGCTCGACCTCGAGCGACCCTCCGGTTCTCCCTAGCCGCGCGCGACGAAGAAGCACACCACCGCGAGCCCGAGGGCGAGCGGTGCCCAGAGGTATCGCTCCCAGGGACTCGAGGATGCGGCGTTCATCACGGCCCCGAGGCCGAGCACGACGACGAGGATCCACGTCCCCCACCGCGCGACCACGTGGGGAAGGAAGGTCGCGCCGACCCCGGCGCGGGCGAGCACGACCGTCGCGGCGAACGACCAAAACACGGCCGCGGCCCCGCTCGCGACCCGCAGGCCCGGCGGGAGATGGGCGCGCGTCCCTCCCCAGGCCGCTCGCCCCAGCGGCGCCCCGAAGGCGAGGGCGGCCTGGAACACCGCGATCACGACGAACCCGACGGCCGCGAGCGCGGCGAGCGTCCTCACAGGGTACGGACGGAGATCCCGTCGCATCCGACCATCCACTCATCTTGGCGCCTGGCTGACCGAGTGCTCCGATCTCTGCCGGTTTCGTTCCGGTCGATAGGGTCGAGTGAGCGGAAGGAGGCGAGGTATGAGGAAGCTGATCGTGAGCACGTTCTTGACCCTCGACGGGGTGATGCAGGCGCCCGGCGGTCCCGAGGAGGACGACAGCGGCGGCTTCGAACACGGCGGCTGGTCGGTGAACTACTGGGACGACCTGATGGGCGAGGTCAAGTCCGAAGAGTTCAACGTGCCGTTCGACATGCTGCTCGGGCGCCGGTCTTACGAGATCCTCGGCGCGTACTGGCCGAGTGCTCCGGAAGAGGCCGGCGGCAAGCCGCTGAACGACGCCACGAAGTTCGTGACCTCGCGCGGTCGCCCGGCGCTCGAGTGGGAGCCGTCCGTCCTGATCGAGGGTGACGCGGCCCACGGGGTCGCGGAGCTCAAGGAGACCGACGGGCCGGAGCTGCAGGTCCACGGCAGCGGGAACCTGATCCAGACGCTGATGCGTCACGGCCTCGTCGACGAGTACCGCCTATGGGTCTTCCCGCTCGTGCTCGGATCGGGCAAGCGTCTGTTCGCGGACGGCACGATCCCCGCCGGGTTGAAGCTCGTCGACAACAAGGTGTCCACGACCGGCGTCGTGATGGGCACCTACGAACCGGCCGGCGAGGTGACCACCGGATCGTTCGAGTGATCGAGATCCGCCCGTTCCAACCGAACCAGACGGAGGCCGTCGTCGCGCTCTGGGACGCGTGCGACCTGATCCGGCCGTGGAACGATCCGCGCAGAGACGTCGAGCGGAAGCTCCGGGTCGATCCGGAGCTGTTCCTCGTCGCAGCGGAGGAGGAGCTCGTCCTCGGGTCGGTGATGGCCGGCTACGAGGGGCATCGCGGCTGGATCAACTACCTGGCGGTCGATCCGAGCCGGCGGCGGCAGGGACTCGGTACGCGTCTGATGGATGAGGCCGAACGTCTCCTGGCCGAACGAGGCTGTCCGAAGATCAACCTGCAGATCCGCTCGGAGAACGCCGACGTGATCGCGTTCTACGGAGCGCTCGGCTACCGGCCGGACGACGTCGTGAGCCTCGGCAAGCGCCTGATCGACGACTGAGCCCGGGACCTAACCCGCGGACGACCCGAGCTGGTCGGCGATCTCTCGGAACGTCCCGAGCCACGTGGCGTTGTCGATGCCCCAGTCGCTCCCGTTCCGGACGATGACCACGTCCGCGTCGGGAGCCACGTAGAGATACTGGCCGAGGTTCCCGAGCCCGTAGAACCGGCCCGGCCGTTCGACATCGACCCACCAGAAGTACTGGTAGTCCGCCGCCGGATCGGTGGTCGTGTCCGCCGCCGTGGCGGCGCGGACCCATTCCTCCGAGACGATCCGCGTGCCGTTCCACTCCCCGTCGTGGAGGAACAGCAGCCCGAAGCGGGCGTAGTCGACGGGCGCGACGTTCAACCCGCTCTCCAATTTCTCGAAACCGGAACGCTCCGAATCGAGTGACCAGGTCGCATCGGCTTCCGCGCCGAGCGGCTGCCACAACCTCGTGGACATGTATCGGGAGACCGACACCCCCGTGGCTCGCTCGAGGACCATCCCCAGGAGGAGCGGGTTGTAGTTGTTGTAGTGCCACGTCGCTCGGGGCGGTTCCACGATCTGCGATCCCTTCATGCCGACGTCCCGGAGGTCCACGCCGTAGTAGGTGACCACGTCGTCGCCCCAGGGGACCGGGATGTCGGGCTCTTCGTACCGGAGCCCCGAGGACATCGTGAGCAGGTCGCGGAGGGTGATCCGTCTGAACCGTTCGTCGCGTTCCGCGAGCTCGGGGAGGTAGTCGGTGATCGGATCGTCGACGTCGCCGATCAGCCCCTCATCGATCGCGATGCCGACCAGCGTCGACAGGAACGACTTCGCGACCGAGAACGACGTCTGCGGGGTCGCACGGTCCGATCCGTCGAAGTATCGCTCGTACGCGAGCCGGTCGCGGTGGACCACCACGAACGCGAGCGTCTCGTTGCGCCGGAGGAACGAGTCGAAGTCCGCGCCTTCGCCGTCGGGGACCGCTCCGCTGAGATCGATCTCGGGACCGTCGGGCAACGGGCTCACCTCTTCGTCCGCCGCGATCGCGCGGGACGGGAACCGATGCTGGTCGCCGACGTCGGCGTCCCGCCAGACCATCGCCCGGGCGGTCGTGGACGAGTCCACGGCCGTCAACGCCCACGCGTAGACCCCACCCACCAGCAGGACGAGCGCGCCCGCGGCGATCGCGAGCCGCCGGGGCCAGCGACGACGAGCTCGTTCGCTCACATCTCTGACCCTACGTTCGTTCGGGGCTCGCCCGAGCCGTGGCGTTGCGCCTCCTTGCTCGCTCCTCCGCTCGGGTCAACCGGTTCAGCTCGGCACAGCCTGGGATGCCGAGCGTTCGGCGCGTTCGCGCCGATCCGGTCCAAGATGGGTCCCGCGATGCGCGAGACGTCCGATGCCGCCCGGATCGCCGATCCCACACGGGATCGCGACGGCTACATGCCGATCCGCGGATACGCCGCGATCGGCGACGGACGCACCGTCGCGCTCGTGGGGGTGGACGGCTCGATCGACTGGCTCGCCCTGCCGAACATCGATTCACCGTCCGTGTTCGGTGCGCTCCTCGACGCGAGCCGCGGCGGGCGCTTCTCGCTCGAGCCCGCGCTCCCGTACGAGACGACGAGGCGCTACGTCCCCGATACGAACGTGCTCGAGACCACGTTCACGACGGACGTCGGGACGGTCCGCGTCACTGACGCGTTGCTGCTGAACGGCCCCGGCCTCGCGCCGCTCCGCGAGCTGGTCAGGGTCGTGGACGGGGTCGACGGGACGGTTCCGATGTCATGGTCAGTCGAGCCGCGATTCGGCTACGCCGCCGCGCGCACGTCGATCGTCGTGCGGAACGGGGTGCCGGTGGCGAGTTCGGGCCCGGACGCGATCGGGGTCGTCTCGTTCGATCTGGGACGGCCGGACGTCGCCGACGGTCGGATCTCCGGTGGCGTCGAGGTCCGGGCCGGCTCGACGGGGATGCTCGTCCTGTCCGCCGCCAGCCAGGAGCCCGTGGTCGTCCCGAGCCGGGACGAGGCGCTCGATCGACTCGACCGCACCCGGGAGGCCTGGAGCGGGTGGTCGGCGGCGCGGCCTTTCGCGGGACCGTTCCGCGACGCGGTGGTCCGGAGCGGGCTCGCGCTCCGTCTCCTCGTCTTCTCTCCGTCGGGAGCGATCGCGGGTGCCGCGACGACGTCGCTCCCCGAGCAGATCGGGGGCGTCCGGAACTGGGACTATCGCTTCTCATGGGTCCGCGACGCCGCCGCCTCGCTCGAGGCCCTGATCGCCCTGGACTGCCCCGTCGAGGCCGAGGCGTACTTCTGGTGGCTGATGAACGCCTCGCAGCTGTCGAGGCCCAACCTCCGGGTCCTCTATCGCTTGGACGGCGGCACCCAGGCGCGGGAGCGGACGCTCGACCTCGCCGGCTACCAACGCTCGCGGCCCGTGCGAGCAGGGAACGCGGCGATCGACCAGCTGCAGCTCGACATCTACGGCGACCTGCTCCATTGCTCGTGGCTCTACGCGGAGGCGGTCGGCGAGCTCGACCGTGATCTCGGCAACCGGCTCGCCCGGATCGCGGACCTCGTGTGCGAGATCTGGCGGACACCAGACTCCGGGATCTGGGAGGTGCGGAGCGAGCCCCGGCATTACACCCAGTCGAAGATGATGTGCTGGGTGGCGCTCGACCGAGCCATCGCGCTGGCGGCTTCGTCCCGGGTGCCGTCCGATCGCGTCGATCGATGGACGCGCGAGCGGGACGCGATCGAGGCGTTCGTGGAGGAGCGATGCTGGTCGGACCGACTGCACAGCTACGTCCGCTCCGACGGCTCGGAGGACCTCGACGCGAGCGTGCTCCACGCCTCGATCCTGGGGTACGGGGAGCCCGCCGGTGAACGGATTCTCGGCACGATGGCGGCGATCGACCGGCACCTCCGGGACGGCCCGCTCGTGATGCGGTACGTCGCGGACGACGGCCTGCCGGGCGAGGAGGGCGCGTTCCTCGCGTGCTCCTTCTGGCTCGCGGACGCCTGGGCACGTGCCGGGCGGGTCGACGAGGCCGAGCAGCTGATGGAGCGGCTGATCGCGATGGCCAACGACGTCGGGCTCTACGCCGAGGAGGTCGATCCCGACGACGGGGCGTTCCTCGGGAACTTCCCGCAGGCGCTGCCGCACCTGGCCCTGATCGGGGCCGCGACCGCGATCGAGGAAGCGCGTCGAGGTCGGGCGTGAGCGTCCTCGGTGCCCTGGCGGGCGGTCTGCTCGGAACCTTCGTCCTCACGACGGTGCTGCGGACCGCGAGCGAGCTGGGGCTCACGCGCGTGGATCTCCCGTTCCTGCTCGGCACCGCCGTCACCAAGGACCGGGCGCGGGCGAAGGCGATCGGCTACGTCGCGCACTTCGGGTTCGGCCTGCTCTTCTCGCTCGCCTACGCCGTGTTCTTCTTCGTCGTAGATGCGAGCGGGTGGCTCCTGGGAGCGCTCCTCGGTCTCGCGCACGGGCTCTTCGCGGGCACGGCCCTCGTGAACGTCCTCCTGCCGGTCGTGCATCCTCGGATGGGGAAGCCGTGGACCGACGCGCGATCGTCCCCGCTGATCGAGTCGCCCGGGTTCCTGATGCTGAACTACGGCGCCGGGACACCGGTCGTCAGCCTGATCGCGCACATCCTCTATGGAGCGATCGTGGGCGGGCTCGCGGCCTGGTGACGTCTCCGGGGCCGACCGAAGCCCCGTCAGTCCGGCGACGAGAGGCCGTACCGGAGGAAGAGGTAGTCGTCGGAGCGACGGATCGAGAGCAGGCGCGCTCCCACCTCCCGTTCGAGGAGGTCGGTCTCATCCGTCAGTGGGGGCCGCTCCGGGCCGCCGCCGATCAGCTTCGGCGAGATCGTGAGGAACAGCTGGTCGACGGCAGAGGACTCCAGCATCGCGCCCATCAACCGGGGCCCGCCTTCCGTGAGGATCCGCTGATGGCCGCGCTCGCGGAGACGATCGATCGCGACGGCGCCGTCGACGCGATCCGCGTCCCCGCCGTCGATCACTTCCCCGACCCGAGCCCCGCCCTCGGCGAGCGACCGAGCGCCGGTCGACGTCGTGACGACGATCGCGTCCGCGAGCGCCGGATGCTCGGCGGGGAGCTTCCCGCTCGCTGTCACGACGACGAGCGTCGGCGACTCGCTCGCCGAGATCCCCGCTCGCAGCCGGGAGAAGCCCCCGGCGCCCGGCGGGAACGCCTTCTGGGCGGTCCAGGGACCGTCGTGCTCCCGGACCGTCCCGGCGCCGACCACGACGGCGTCGGCCACGGCGCGCAGGAGCGCCATCACGAATCGGTCGGCCTCGGCACCTCCGCTGATCTCGGCCGAAGACATCTCGACGCCCCCGATCGCGGCGACGCCGTCGATAGATGACACGAAGTTCGCGTAGACCACCCGTTCGGGGAGCCAGAAAGGTCCTCCGTACGCCGCCGCCACCTCCTCGGGGACCGGGACGTCGGGACCGCCGCCGGCGTCGAAGACGGCCTCGAGGCGGACGTCGAGCGCGGTCACTCGCGCTGCGCCACGGTGAGGAACTCGCGGCGCATCTCGGGGTCCCGCTCGTAGTTGCCGCGCCAGAACGAGGTGGAGGTCCGCGACCGCTCCTCGCGGACGCCCCGCATCTGGGTGCAGAGGTGCGCGGCCTGCAGATGCACCGCGACCCCGTGGGGATCCATCACCTCGTTCAGGTGGTCGGCGATCTGCTGGCCGAGGCGCTCCTGCACCGTGAAGCGGCGGGCGTACACCCGGACCAGCCTCGTCATCTTCGAGATCCCGATGATCTGCTCGTGCGCCACGTATCCCACGTGCGCCACGCCGTAGAACGGGAAGGCATGGTGCTCGCAGAGCGCGAAGAACGGGATCGGCCCCTCGATCACCTGGCTGATCGAGCAGTCGGGGCCCCCACGACACTCGGTGGGGAACGCGGTCAGGAGCTTCGGATCGCCCTCGTAGCCCGTCGTCGCCTCGTACATCGCTCGGACGAACCGGCGCGGCGTGTTGTGGGTCCCCTCGGTTTGGAGGTCCATGCCGAAGGCGGTGAACATCTCCGCGACGGCGTCCTCGAAGCGATCCCACTGTTCGTCGGTGACCTCCCGAGGTCGCACGCGCTCCCACGACGTGGTCTCCTCCGGGTCGCTCATCGCCCAGCGCTCTGCGACGTCCGCGGGTCTCGCGGTCGAGCCCTGCCCGTCCGGGGTCTCTCGATCGGTTCTCATCCTCGGCCTCCGCCTCGCTTCATCGGTTGGCTTCCTCCACCCACCGTACGGTCCCGCCGGGCGTTTGGCTCAGGCCTTCCGTGCGGTGGCTCTGCCCCAGGCGAACGCGGCGAACGAGTCGGGTCCATCGGCCCACCGGATCCAGGCCTGCTCCAACGCGTCGATCTCGTTCCGGTCGGCGAGTCCTCGTTCGGTCAGTCCGTCCACGAACCACTCGTCCCGGCAATCTTCGGCGCGACCGAGCCCGAACGTCCGAACGCGTTCCTCGGTCCCGTAGCTGAAGTACGTGGTGGATGCCTCGACCTGCGCGAACCCCGCCGCGAGGAGCAGACCGCGGAGCCCTCGGCCGCGGTAGGGGTGGACGTCCCCCTGCGATTTCCATATCGCGAGTCGAAGTTCGTAGAAGCGGCGCAACGGAGGCACGTCCGCGCCGTGGAGGATCAGCCCTCCGTACTCGATCGACGACACACCGATAACGCCGCCGGGCTTCAGTACGCGGAGGACCTCGGCGAGGCCCGCGAGCGGGTCATCGAGCGTCTCCAGCATCGCGAAGAGCGTGCAGACGTCGATCGACCCCTCCGGGACCCCCAGATCGTAGATGGTGCCTTCCCGGAACTCGACGTTGTCGATCCCGTGATCGGCGGCGTACGTGCGCGCATCCGCGAACTCCGCATCGTCGACATCGATCCCGGTCACGTGCCCGGCGGCCTGCGCGATGCCCAGGGTGATCGAACCCGGCCCGCACCCCACGTCGAGGACCTGATCACCTTGACCGATCGCGGGAAGCACGAAGTCCGCGTACTGCGCGGCGCTCCTGTCCCGCATCAGGTCCTCGAACCCCACGACCGTCCTGTCTCGTCAGTCGCGTGAGTCAGCCGTCGGAGGTGTGCGCCTTCGCGACGTCGCCGATGATCTCGGCGAGTTCCTTCGGACGCGACCACATCGGCCAGTGGCTCGTCGACAGGTCGACCCAGGTGAGGTTCCGCACCTCCTGAAGGCCCGCGAGCCAGGCGTAGCCCTCGCCCATCGCCTCCTTGTACTGCTGGGACGTGTAGCCCGTGCAGATGATCGTGCTCGGGAGGTCGAGCCGCGCGTCGTTCGTCAGCTCGAGGGTGTCGCGGAGGACGCCGCCCGGCTCCGGCACCGCTCGCTGTCGGAACGTCTCGAGCTGCTCCTTGCTGAGCCCGTCGAGGTTCTCCTCGGCGGCGACCTCCTCCCACACAAGCGGCTTCTCATCGCCGTCGAAATCGGCATCGAGGGGCGGGATGCCCGGGGCCGTATCGACGTAGACCATCGCCGCGATCGACCCGGGGACCCGATCGCTCGCGACGTAGCCCGAGAAACCGGTCCCGCTGTGCACGGCGAGCACGACGGGATCGCCCGCCGCCTTGACCGCCTCGGTGATCGCATCGACGTGGTGGGACAGGCCGATCGAGGAGCGATCCACGTGGGCCGACTCGAGGCCGGGCAATGTGAGCGCGGTGACGTCGTGGCCCTCGGCTCGCAACAGGCCGGCCACCTCGTCCCACGCCCACGCACCGAGCCAGAACCCGGGAACCAAGATGATCGATGGATTCGTCATCCCTCGACCCTAGGCGTGGATCGGGACATCCGTCAGCCTGGAGACTCGCCCTCGCCCGCTTCGTCCGCGTCGGTGGGTCGGGCCACGTCGAACGCGGACATCACGATCGCGCCGATGCTGAGCAGCCCGGCCGCGAACGCGAGGAGGATCGACCACGCGAAGTCCCGTCTCGTGGGACTGAGGCCACCCAGGATCCACGGCAGGAGGAGTAGCGCCAGGGTCATCGCCGTGGTCACGACCTCGTTGATCACCAGCGCGATGGACCCCGTGGCTCGCCTCACGCCTCGGACGTGGAGGGCAGAGTCCACGTTCGCCGCGATCAGGACCAGGCTCAGCACCACGAAGAGGATGCGCGTCCATGCCGGATCCATCACGACCAGCGACAGCGACATGCCCAGTGCGATCGACAGGACGATCAGGGTGATGCGCGTGCCCGAGCGCAGGTACTTCTCGAAGACGTCGCGCGAGCGATCCCATCGCCGGAATCCGGTCTCGACGTAGAAGAACACCCCGACGAGGAAGAGACCGATCAGCGTGGCCGTGACCTCCGCCATGTTCAGCAGGAAGGCGTCCGGCACGCGTCGCACGGACCCGAAGCCTATCCTCGATCGGTCGTCGTTCGGCCGGGAGGCTCGCCGCGTGTGCCTCCGAAGGGATCGAGCGCACGTCCAGCGCTCAGGGAAGGAGCACGTGATGTCGGGAAACGGAACGCGCGAGGATCCATGGGTCCTGAAGACCCCGCCGGGCACGTCGGAGTACCGGATGTGGCGGGACGAGGAGGCCGATCCGCCGACCCTCGTGTGCGAGGTCGGTTCGACGAAGCTGGGCTACCAGCTCCGGTGCATCGAGGACCTCCACGCGATGCTGAAGGAACACGGCGACTGGATCGAGCTGGGCAGCGCCGACGAGCAGAAGACCGCGAAGGACGGCACCGTCGAGGCGTGGGGGCGGTCGGAGGACAACCCCGTCGGCGGCTGGTACGGGATCAAGAAGGGTCTGCGGGGCCGGTTCGGGATGTACGTCCCGCCGCTCCTCGAAGAGCTCGGGATGGCCGAGCTGGAACACAACGCGCGGAACAACCGCATGCGCGCCATCTGAGCCTCGGCGACTCAGTCCCAGAGGTCGATCTGCGGCAGCCCGGCGTTCCCGAGCGCCTCGTTCACCTCAGCCGTGTGCCAGACGTCGTGGCTGAACACACGCTGGATCACCGAGCCGCGGGTGTGCACCCACGACGCGTCCCACTCGGGACGACGGATCTCCTCGCCGAGCATCTCGAGCGTCCACGTGTCCAAGCAGCGCTCGACGATCCGGAAGGTGGAATCGAGGGCACCGGCGAGCCGATCGACGCTCCAGACGTGCTCGAGGTCGTCGTCGCCAGGGCAGTCGAACGCCGAGTTCGGGAACGGCGTCGTCTCCACGCCGGGCACGCCGGCGAACACGCACAGCCAGAAGACCCGCTGGCAGGCGAGGTGGCCGACGGTCGCCCAGAGCGGCCATCGCTCCGGCGACGGCTGGATCGCCAGCTGCTCCTCGGTCATGGTGGCGATCGCATCGCGGAGCCGCTGTTGGTACTGCGGCCACATCTGGTACGCGGGCCGGATCACGGGACCGACCTCGGCGTCCGCCCGCCCTACCGATCGGGTGCCGGCCGGTACGCGAGCCGCACCACACCGGTGCCGAACGTCGTCGCGCCGATCAGCTCGAGGCGGACCGGCCCGACGCCATCGAAGATCCGCGGCCCTGCCGGCCAGATAAACGGGCTCACCCAGAACCAGAACTCGTCGATCAGACCCTGCGCGATGAGTGCGTCGGCCAGCTCGCCGGCGCCGACGGCGACCAGGGTCCTGTCGTGGCGGTCCTTGAGCGCGGTGACACTCTCGGCCAGGTCGCCCTCCAGCAGGGTGGCGTTCCACTCCAACGGCGCGCGCAGGCTCCGAGATGCCACGTACTTCGGCATGCTGTTCATCTGGTCGGCGAACGTTGCGAAGTCGGGTTCGTCGGCCAGCACCGGCCACACCGCGGCCAGTCCCTCGTAGGTCTTGCGCCCCAGCACCATCGCGTCGGCCGCGAAGAACTGCTCCAGCGCGACCTGGTTGCTGTCGGGGTCCATCACGAGCCACCCGTCGGGCTCCGGCACCGGCGCCTCGAACGCGCCGTTGACGGTGATGGAGTTGTTGATGACCAGTCGTCCCATCCGAGGCCTCCTCGTCGTCGAGCCTGCGTTCAGTCGTAGCGGCGGATCGAACGGACGCTGAGGAAGACCATCAACGCCCCGGCGCCGGCCACGACCGCGAACCCTCGGCCGATCGCCGCCCACTCCAGGTCGTGCAAGACCAGCGAACGCATCGCCTCCATGATGTACGTGACCGGGTTGTAGGTGGCGGCGATCTCCATCGGTCGGGTGAGCAGCGGACGTGGGACGAAGTTCGGCGTCAGGAACAGCAGGGGGAAGAAGATCAGCCCCGCCGAGTTCGTCGCCGCGGCGCTCCTCGTCTTGAGCGCGATCAGTTGCATGAACCCGGAGAACACGACGGCCCACGTCGCGGTCAGCAGGATAAGGAGGACGAACCCGAGCGGGCCGCTGGCGATCCGGATCCCGAACGGGAGCGCGATCAGGACCATCACGATCGCGATCGCTCCGCTCTTGAGCGCCTCCGCGGCGAGCCGGCCGAACACGATCGCGGTCCGAGGGACCGGGGCGGCGCGCAGCTTGTCGAAGTACCCCCCCTCGATGTCTTCCACTAGGTACAGCGCCGCGGTTCCGAACGACGCCGCCAAGAGCAGCGCGCTCGGGAGCTGGAAGGCCGCGTAGTTCTGCCCCGCGAGGAACGGGGTGCTGGTGGACGGGAAGATCTTGGCGGCCTGTCCCACGTTGACCACGAGGAAGAAGAGCGGGATGAAGATCGTGGGGAACAACGCCTCGGGGGTTCGGAGCGCCTCGCGGATCGACCGCTGAACGAGCACCATGTACTTGTTCACGCGTGCACCTCCTGCACCTCGCCGGC
>DASSDW010000076.1:0-6046 GCA_035696925.1 Actinomycetota bacterium | reverse complement strand
TATCATCTCCGGGTCTCGCCGCCTGCGGATCGCCCGCGGGGCGGGCTCCACCACCTCCGACGTCAACACGCTCCTCAAGGACTTCGAGGGCGCGAGGAAGATGATGCGGACGATGATGGGCGGCGGGAAGGGCCTTCCGGGCATGTTCTCGATGCCGCCGAAGGCATCGAGAGGGCCGAAGCGCTAGCGAGAGGAACGCGGAGATGACGACCAGGATCCGGCTGCGGAGGATGGGCTCGAACAAGCGCCCGTTCTTCCGTGTCGTGGTGGCCGACCAGCGGAGCCCCCGCGACGGGCGCTTCATCGAGAACATCGGCAAGTACCACCCGCTCGACGATCCGAGCGTGATCGAGATCGACCAGGATCGCGCGCTGCACTGGCTGCGCGTCGGCGCCCAGCCGTCCGATCAGGTCCGCAACCTGATGCGGAAGATCGGGATCTGGGACGAGTTCGTGAAGGAGCGGCCGTCCGCGGCGCCGGCCCCGTCGAAGGAACGACCGGACAAGCCGAAGATCTCCAAGAAGGCGAAGGCGAAGGCGGAGGCCGCCGCGGCGCAACCCGAGACGCCTCCGGCCGACGAGCCCCGAGCGATCGAGGGTGAGCCCGCGATCGCGGAGGCAGACGCCGCCGAAGCCGTGGAGGCCGTGGACGGATCAGCCGACGCGGCCGGAGACACCAGCGCCGTGGACACGCCCACCGACGACACACCCGCCGCCGAGACGCCCGAGGGATCGTGAAGGATCTCGTCGAGTTCCTCGTCCAGGAGTTGGTCGATGAACCCGACGCCGTCACCGTCGAGGAGTCGTTCGACGACCGGGGACCGCGCTACCGCGTTCGCGTCGCCCCGGACGACATGGGCAAGGTGATCGGCCGCGGGGGCCGCACGGCCAAGGCGATCCGCACCGTCGTCCGCGCGGCCGCGCAGCGACAGGGACACGGCGCGATGGTGGACATCGAAGACTGAGGTGGACGAGCCGACCGTCGTCGTCGGCATCGTGACGGGCGTTCACGGTCTCCACGGTGAGGTCTCCGTACAGAACCGTTCCGACAACCCCGATCGATGGACGCCGGGGGGCACGGTCTTCCGTGAAGACGGCTCCGCGCTCACGATCGCCGCGAGCCGTCGTCACGGGCGCCGGCTGCTGGTGAGCTTCGACGGGGTCTCCGATCGGAGCAGCGCCGAGGCCCTCCGCGGAACCGTTCTCGTCGTGCCGGAGAGCTGGCTCCCCGACCTCGCCGAAGGCGAATACTGGGCCCATCAGCTCGAAGGGTGCGAGGTCAGGACCGTGTCCGGCCGCGCCCTCGGGGCGATCAGAGAGGTGATCCCGAATCCTGCGAACGACCTGTGGGTCGCGGTCGACGACGCCGGTCGAGAGACGCTCGTGCCCGCCCTCGCGGATCTCCTGATCGACGTCGACGTGGCGGCCCGCACGATCCTGGTCGATGACGTGCCCGGTCTCACCGCGCCCGAGGAGCCGGAGGACGAGCAGGGCTAGAGGTCGGCGATCTTCGCCAATCCGGCCACCTTCTTGAGCACGTAGCGGTGGCCGTCGCGCTCGATCAAGCCCCGTCGCTGCCACTCCGTGAGGATGCGGGTCACGTTCTCGCGGCTGCCTCCGCACAGACTGGCGAGATCGGCGTGGGTGACCGCCGGGACCAGCACGCCGTCGGTCGGGAGGTCGTCCAGCGTGGGCGTGACGAGCTGGAGGAGCCGTTTGGCGACGCGTCCCTTGAGGTCGAGATGGAGCAGGTCGTCGGTGAACGACTGGTGTTCACGGACCTGGCGGGCCAGCGCCTGGAGGAATCCGCGGGAGGCCGTCGGCTCCGCGGTCACGAACTCGAGGAACGACTCCGGCCCGATGGACCAGACGTCTGAGTCGTCGAGGGTGAGGACGCTCGCCGTCCGCGGCATCTTCCCGAGCGCAGACAGTTCGCCGAGGAAGCCGGGTGTGTCGAGGGTCGCGTGCAGGACGCGGTTCCCGTTCGCCGTCTCGGAGCTGATCTCGACGCGGCCGGCGACCAGGAAGAAGACATCCCCGTCGGGGTCCCCTTGGTGACACAGATACGTACCTCGGCGGAAGCGATGGACGGCGCCCTGCGCGGCGAACCGGTCGAGCTCCTTGCGGGGAACCTCCTCGAGGAAGGGCGCGCCGGTCATGATCCTGCCGATCTCGAGGTCGTCGGCTCGCCGCATGGAACGGAGCCTACCGGCGCGTCGACGGGCACGCGAGCCCCGAGAACGCGGACGGAACGCGGAACGAACGCGAAGGGCGGGGGCCGAGGCCCCCGCCCTGGTGCGCAGATGTGTGGAGGATCAGATCTGCTTGTGGGTCCGCTTCGTGGTCTTCTTGGTGGTCTGCTTATGCGTCCGCTTGAGCGAGACGCGAGCGGCGGCGCGGTCGCCTGCCTGCTTGTCCTTCGAAGACGCTGCCTTCGGCGTGATCTTCTTGTCTGCCATCCCGGATCCTCCTCCTGTGCCCGTGGGCCCCTCTGGCCCTTCGACACCCGAAGCCTGTCATCCCGGTCACGGTTCGACGGTGTGCCCGGTCACGTTCCTCACGTGACGTTCGTCACGTCGTGCGGTGTGACGTGCACCCGACCTCGGGTGTGACGTACGTCACAACCCCAGCGTTCAGCTATCCAGCTCCGGGAGGTCGACAGGGTCGGGCCGGGGCGTGCAGACCTTGCACCAGAGCGCGTCCTCGACGACGAGGGCGCGGGTCACGTCTTTCCCCTTGAAGAGCTCGAGCACGAACGGCTGGGTTTCCGCGTGGTCCTCGCACACCCCGCGTCCGCAGAAGCGACATGCGCCCACGGCGTTCCTGCGGCAATGCCAGCAGTCCACGCGATCCCTCCTCAGTGCTGCCAGATGCGGTCGGCGGCGGGGCGGAGCGTACCTCGTCGGAACGCGTCGGCGACGACGAGCTCGAACCCGTCGCGATCGAGGGCGAACAGGCGCATCGGCGTCGAGGCGGTGACGGTGGCCGTCCGAGGGACGTCGCGGAGCAGCGCCACCTCGCCGAAGTATCGACCCTTCCCCAGTGACCCCACCGGCGTTCCGTCGCGCAGGACCTCCGCTCGTCCCGACGCGATGGCGTAGAACCGGTCGCCCGCCTCCCCCTGCGTGATGAGGGCGTCCCCGGGGGCGGCGGTGATCCATACGCCGTGCTCGAGGATCACCGTGAGCTGCTCCGAGTCGAGGGCACGGAAGACCGGGAGCTCGCGCAGCTCCGCCAGGGCCTGCATCGTGTGGCCGAAGTCCGGCGCGCGCATGTCCTCGGCGAGCAGCCGATCGAACGTCCCCTTGTCCACTTCGAAGAGCTCGACCTCGTCCAGGGCGCGAACGGTGGCCTGGCGACGATGGGAGCCGAGGAGCCCCATCTCACCGAACGACTCGCCCCTGGACATCGTCCGGATGACGCGCGTGTCCCCGGTCTCCGGGTCCTCGTCTTCGACCTGCACGGACCCCGTGCGGACGACGTAGAACGCATCCGGATGGTCGCCCTGGCGGAACACCGGCTCGCCGGCACGGAGGATCTTGAGGTGGACACGGCCGGCGAGATCGGACAGCACGTCCTCCGGCAGGTCGTCGAACGCCGGGAGCTCGTCGATCAGCTCCGCGGCCTCGACCCGCCACGTGGTCTCGAGTCGGAACCGGATCGCCCGGACCAGGCCTCCGATCCTTCGCAGCAGGACCCGGAGCAGGTTCAGCAGTGCTCGGATCACGGGACCGGCGAGGAAGGCCGCCAACAGGAAGAGGAGGATCTTCGAGCCGATCCTGCCCTCCCAGAGGCGCTCGATCAGCTCACCGAAGATGACCTGCCAGAAGATGAAAGCGGTGAAGAAGGAGAAGATCGTGAACGCGATCCCGGCGACGGCGTAACCGCCGAGACCCCACTCCTGCGGCGTGAGCCGCTCGCGCGCGCGGAGCTTGTGCCAGAGGTCGTGTTGCACGAACTGGAGCGAGCGCGGACGGAGGTCGGGAACCTGGATCAGATCCGAGAGGATCCAGTACCCGTCGAGCTCCAGCAACGGGATCAGGTTCAGGAAGATCACGAGGTAATTGAGGAGCGCGAACTTGTAGAGGAGGTCCGCGAGCGGCCCGCCGGGGAAGAGGAAGACGGCGAGGCCGGCGACGCCGGCGATCACGAGCTCGGTGAACGGTCCGGCGGAGGACTGCAGGATCCGCTGCCGTCGGTCGAGCATCAGGCTATCCGTCGCCTCCACGAAGAACGCCGGCGCGCCGAAGTAGATCATGAAGCCCGCGCTCTTCACCTTCCGGTCGTAGCGCGAGATCACGACGGCGTGCCCGAGCTCGTGCATGAACGTGAGAAAGAACGCGAGGGCGAGCAGGATCGCCGATTCGACGGCCGCGTTCTGACTCCCGAGTCTGAAATCCCGCGCGATGGCGACGTCGAGGAACGCGATCAGACCGGCGAGCGCGACCACCCCCGAGATCAGGGCGACGGGCCACCAGAAGAACGGACGCAGGACGTACCGATAGCTGAAGCGAACCAGCCGGTCGGCGCCCTTCCAGTCGATCGAGAGGGTCTTGCCGAATCGCTTGAGCTTCTTGCGTCCCGGCGACGAAGGATCCAGCCGGTCGGCGATCAGCTCGTCCGTGGGGATCGGGGCCGGATCGAGGAACCCTCCCGAGTACAGCGCGAGCACCAAGTCGGTGACGGGTTCCGCGTCGAGCCCTCCGCCCTCCTCCATCCGTTCCACCACGAGCTCACCGACCGTCCTCGAGCCGTCCATGTTCGGCAGGAGCTCCGCCTCCCACACCTCCAGGCGGTAGTGGAGCTCGCGGTCGTCCCTCGCGAGCATCGCGTAGTCGTTGCCCCATCGGAGCCGGAAGATCTTCACCTCGCACCCGTCCCGCATCCGAGGGCGCTGATCGGCGATCTCGAGGGAATCGGTGAGCCTCGAGTAGACGTCCGCCCGCACCACCGGACGCTCGGCGAGCGCCCGCTCGAGGGCGGTCCCCAGGATCGGGGGGTTCGGCTCCGCGAGCCGGGTGGTCACGAGCCTCCGCAGGTCGATGGCGCGCGTGGCCCGTATCCGTCGCTGCCGGAGTTCGTCGACGGTGATGATCAACCCGACCCCGAGGAGCACGAACAGGATGATCGTCGGCATCGATGCCTCCGGCCGGCAAGGGTGCCGGTCGGCGGCATCGTGCCTCGCGCGGCGTCCAGACGCAACGTTGCTAGCCTCGCCGGGTGCGCATCGACGTGTTCACGATCTTCCCCGCGATCCTGGAAGCGCCTGTGCGGGAGAGCCTCCTGGGTCGCGCGATCGCGGAGCGGCTGCTCGAGGTGCGGATCCACGATCTGCGGACCTTCTCGACCGATCGTCACCGGAGCGTCGACGACGAGGCGTACGGAGGCGGCCCGGGGATGGTCCTGAAGCCGGAGCCGATCTTCGCGGCCGTGGAATCGCTCGATCCCGATCGCGGGCGGGTCTTGCTGCTGTCGCCCGCCGGCAGGCGACTCGAGCAGTCACTCGTGCGAGAGCTCGCGAGGGAGGAGCACCTGACGCTGGTCTGCGGTCGCTACGAAGGCGTGGATGAGCGCGTCGTCGAAGGTCTTCCCGCCGAGGAGGTGTCGATCGGCGACTACGTACTCGCCGGGGGAGAGGTCCCGGCCCTGGTGGTGATCGAGGCCGTCACACGTCTGATCCCGGGTGTGATCGGCAAGGAGGAGTCGCACGAGCGGGACTCGTTCGCGGAGCCCGGGATGCTCGACCACCCCCACTTCACGCGCCCGGCGGAGTTCCGGGGGATGGCCGTCCCCGAGGTCCTGCGATCGGGCGACCACGGAGCCGTGGAACGTTGGCGCCGGGAGGCCGCACGCGAGAAGACCGTCCGCAACCGCCCCGACCTTGCGGGGTAGCTCGCGGAGGACGATCAGACGCTCGATCCGGAGACGGTTGCGCTGGCCGGAGAGAGGTCGCTGGTATCCTTGCTCGCCCGCCATGAACACCACCGATCTCGTCGAGCAGTCCTACCTGCGCAGAGGGCTTCCCCAGTTCCGACCGGGTGACACCG
>DASSDW010000075.1:0-10875 GCA_035696925.1 Actinomycetota bacterium | reverse complement strand
CGGATCTCCTCCATCACCGGCGCGAACCGGGCGATCGCGCCGCACCGGAGGTAGTCCCCGTAGCTGAAGCCGCCGGGCAGGATGACCCCGTCGACGCCCCGCAGGTCGCGGTCCGCGTGCCAGAGCGGCACGCCCTCGCCGCCCATCTGCTCGACCGCGCGGAGCGCGTCCCGATCGTCCAGGGAGCCCGGGAACGTCACCACGCCGATCCGGGCGCTCACGTGCGCTGCACCTCCCGGATCTCGAGGATCCGTGAATCCTCGATCACCGGGTTGGAGAGCAGGCGCGAGGCCATCTCCTCCACCTGGGCGTGAGCGGACGTCTCGTCGTCGGATTCGACCTCGAAGTGCACGTGCTTGCCCACGCGGACGCCGTGCACGTTCGTCCACCCGAGCGCCGGGAGGGCCCCCTCGACCGCCTTGCCCTGCGGGTCGGCGAGCCCCGGCTTCAGCGTGACGAGGACCTCGACCGTGAACCTCACCCGCGACCCTCCCGGAGCCGCTCGAGCGCCGCGTCGTCGTCGGGCGCCTCGTCGTCCTCGCGCGGGCGCACGCCGGCGCGGGCGAGGTACGCGCCGAACGGCTCTCCGGTGATCCGGTCGTACGCCTCCCGGTACCGCTCGGCCGTGCCCTCCACGACGTCGGGGGGAAGGGCGGGCGGCGGCGGCTCACGATCCCAGCCGCTCCCGTCGAGCCAGTCACGGACGAACTGCTTGTCGAACGACGGCTGCGCGCCGCCCGGCGCGTAGGTGTCGGCCGGCCAGAAGCGCGAGGAGTCCGGCGTGCCCACCTCGTCGATCAGCACCAGCTCGCCGTCGGCGAAGCCGAACTCGAGCTTCGTGTCCGCGACGATCACGCCGTTCGCGGCCGCCGTGTCCGCGATCCGCTCGTAGATCGACAGCGTGAGCTCCTTGAGCCGCTCGAACAGTCCCTTCCCCACGAGGGCCACGGCCTCATCGGGATCGAGAGGGAGGTCGTGGCCGGCGGCCGCCTTGGTCGTCGGGGTGAAGATCGGTGCGGGCAGACGAGCCGACTCCGCGAGACCGCCGGGGAGCGGCACGCCGCAGACGGAGGACGTGGCCCGGTACTGCGCCCATCCGGAACCCGAGAGGTAGCCGCGGGCGACGCATTCCATCGGTACGACGGCCGCCTTCCGCGCGAGCGTCGCGCGCCCGGCGAGGGCGGGTTCGGCGGCGAACGCCGGTGGGAACGTCGCGGCGTCGGTCGAGAGCACGTGGTTGGGGACCAGGTCGGCGGTCCGCTCGAACCAGAACGACGAGAGACCGGTGAGCACCCGGCCCTTGTCGGGGACGGGATCCGGCAACACGACGTCGAACGCGCTGATCCGATCCGTGGCGACGAGCAGGAGCCGGTCCTCGCCGACGTCGTAGACGTCGCGGACCTTCCCGCGCGCCCGAAGCCGCGGCGCCGGCGTCATCCCGACTCCGTCGCCGACCCCGGGGCCGACTCCACGGGGAGCTTCTCGAGCTTCTCGAACACGCCACCGAGGTTCGCGAGGTAGCGACCCGGGTCGAACAGGGCGTCGAGCCCGGCAGGGTCGAGCAGGCTGCCGACCCGCTCGTCGGCCTCCAGCACTGCCCGGAAGTGCGCGCCCTCGTCCCATGCGGCCGCGGCTGCAGCCTGCACCAGCGCATAGGCCTCGTCCCGTGACATCCCCGCGCCCACCAATGCGAGGAGGGTCGACTGCGAGTACACGACGCCTCCTCCGACGTCGAGGTTCTCGCGCATCCGGTCGGGGAAGACCCGCAACCCGTCGAGCACCCAGGTCATCTCGCGGAGCATGAACGCCAGCAAGCCCGTTGCGTCGGGGAAGATCAGCCGCTCCGCGGACGAATGCGAGATGTCGCGCTCGTGCCAGAGGGCCACGTTCTCGAGCGCGGCTTGGGCGTGGCCGCGGATCACCCTGGCGAGGCCGGACACCCGCTCCGACACCACCGGGTTCCGCTTGTGCGGCATCGCCGACGATCCCTTCTGCCCTTCGGCGAAGGGCTCCTGCACCTCGCGGACCTCCGTCCGTGCGAGGTGACGGATCTCGGTGGAGATCTTGTCGAGGGTGGAGGCGGTGATCGCGATCGCGGTCATCAGCTCCGCGTGACGATCGCGCTGGATCACCTGGGTCGAGGCCTCGACGCTCCGCAGGCCGAGCCGCGCACAGACGAGCTCCTCCACCCGCGGGTCCACCGACGCGTACGTCCCGACCGCCCCGCTGATCGCCCCGACGGAGACGACCTCGCGCGCGCGACGCAGCCGATCGCGGTCACGGTCCAGCTCGAACGCCCAGACGGCGAGCTTGTGCCCGAAGCTCGTGGGCTCGGCGATCACACCGTGGGAGCGGCCGGCCATCACGGTGTCGCGATGCCGCAGCGCGAGCCGCACGGTCGCGGCCAGGAGATGTTCGAGCTCGGCGAGCAACGCGTCCGCGGCCGCCCGGAGCTGGAGCGCGAACCCGGTATCGAGCACGTCGGAGGACGTGAGGCCGAAATGGAGCCAGCGGCCCTCGGGGCCGATCGCTCCCGCCACGACGTCGACGAAGGCGGCGACGTCGTGGCGGGTGACCGCCTCCCGTTCGGCCATCGCCTCCACCGTGAACGCGGCGCGCGCGCGACAGGCCGCGGCATCCTCGGGGGGCACCGTTCCGAGCTCGGCGAGCGCCTCCACGGCCAGCAGCTCGATCTCGAGCCAGTTCGCCAGTCGAGCCTCGTCCGACCACACGGCCTCCATCTCGGGGAGCCGGTAGCGCGGGATCACAGCTTGAGGCCCTCCGCGAGGTCGTCCTTGAACTTCCACAGCGTCGCCTGGATCGTTTCGTCGCCGAGCCCGACGATCTGCGCGGCCAGCACCGCGGCGTTCACCGCCGCGTCCACCCCCACCGTCGCGATCGGCACGCCGGTGGGCATCTGCGCCGTGATCGCGAGCGCCTCGTTCCCCACCATCTGTGGCGGCGTCGCGATCGGCACACCGATCACCGGGATCACCGTGCGCGCCGCGACCGCGGCGGCGAGGTGCCCCGACATCCCCGTCGAGCACACCACCACGCGGAGCCCGCGCGCCGCCGCGGTCCTCGCGTACTCGTCGACGAGGTCGGGCGTGCGCGAGGACGACATGATCTGCACCTCGTGCGGGATGCCGAACTTCTCGAGGATCAGCCCGGTCTGGCGCATGATCGGCAGCTCGGTGGGTGAGGCCGCCAGCACCCCGACGATCGGCGTCTGTTCCGTCATCCGGCCTCCTCTCCGCTCCTCGGCCCGACCGTCGGCCCGCTCATCGGGCGTCCTCGGCCACCCGGGCGGCGATGTCGTCCCGTCTGATCATGCCGTCGAACGAGATGTGCGACGCCGCGTCGTAGGCGCGCCGCCGCGCGTCGGCGACCGCCGGCCCCCACCCCGTCACCGCGAGCACGCGGCCGCCGGCGGTGACCACTCTACCGTCGCGCTCAAGCGAGCCCGAGTGGAAGACGGCGGCGTCCGGCGCCGTGGCGGCGCCCTCCAGCCCCTCGACAAGGAGGCCGGTCTCGTACGAGCCCGGGTAGCCGCGGCTCGCGAGCACCACGGTCACGGCGGCCTCGTCGGACAGGTCGACCTTCACGTCGGCCAGCCGGTCGGAGGCGCACGCGTCCAACACCTCGGCCAGATCGCTCCGGAGGCGAGGGATCACCACCTGCGTCTCGGGGTCGCCGAACCGGCAGTTGTACTCGAGGACCTTCGGGCCGTCCGCGGTGAGCATCAGGCCGGTGTAGAGGAGGCCCCTGTAAGTAGTCCCGTCCGCGCGGAGCGCGTCCACGGTCGCGGCCACCACGTCCCAGACGCGAGACTCCATGGGCTCCTCCAGCCACGGGAGTGGCGAGTAGGCCCCCATCCCTCCGGTGTTCGGCCCCGTGTCGCCGTCCCCCACGCGCTTGAAGTCCTGCGCGAGCGCCAGCGGCACGATCGAGGTCGCGTCGACGAGCGCGAACGCCGACACCTCGGGCCCCTCGAGCCGCTCCTCGATCAGGACCCGCTCTCCGGCCGCTCCGAACGCGCCCCCCGCGAGGCAGGCCTCGATCGCGCTCACGGCCTCGGCGCGATCCGATGCCACCGTGACACCCTTGCCCGCGGCGAGCCCATCGGCCTTGACGACGGCACCCCGTCCCCCGAGCTCGAGATCGAGGAACGACAGGACGTCGCGAGGGTCTCGGTCCCAATCGGCGCGGGTGTATGCAGCGGCCCGCGCCGTGGGGATCCCGTGCCGCACCATCAGATCCTTCGCGAACGCTTTCGAGCCTTCGAGGCGGGCGGCGTCGCGCCCCGGGCCGAAGGCCCGTCGCCTTCGCGCCCGGAGCTCGTCCGCGAGCCCGGCGACGAGCGGCGCCTCCGGCCCGATCACGACGAGGTCCGCGTCGAGCTCCTCCGCGAGGTCGACCTGCGAATGCACGTCGTCGGCGTCGGCGCCATGGCAGGTGGCGATCGTCGCGATCCCAGCGTTGCCGGGCGCGGCGTGGAGGTCCTCGACCTGTGGGCTCCGGGCGAGCCCCCAGCACAGGGCGTGCTCCCTGCCGCCGCCGCCGACGACGAGGACCCTCACCGGAGCGCCTTCATCCCTGCAACTTCATCTGGGCGGCTTCATCCGGCCGGCAGGCTCTGCTCGCGGGCGGGCCCCACCGAGACGACGGAGACGGGCACGTCCGCGAGCTCCTCGATCCGGCGCACATACTCCCTCGCGGCCTTGGGAAGGTCCTCGAACGTCTGCGCCTCGTCGACCTCCTCCATCCAGCCGTCGAGCTCCTCGTAGATCGGCTCGGCCTTGTGGAACAGGGACTGGTGGGGCGGGAAGTCGTCGAACTGCTTCCCCTCGACCCGATAGCCTGTGCAGATCGGGACGCGCTCGAACCCCGAGAGCACGTCCAGCTTCGTGAGGAACAGCTCGGTGAGCCCGTTCACGCGAGACGCGTAGCGGAGGAGCGCGGCGTCGAGCCAGCCGCACCGCCGCTTCCGCCCCGTGACGGTGCCGAACTCCTGCCCGCGGACGCCGAGGCGCTCACCGTCCTCGCCGAGCTCCTCGGTGGGGAACGGGCCCGCACCGACCCGCGTGACGTAGGCCTTCACGATCCCCACCACGCGCTCCACTTCCTTCGGTCCGAACCCGGCGGAGGCCAGCGCGTACCCGGCGACCGGGTTCGACGACGTCACGAACGGATACGTCCCCTTGTCCAGGTCCAGCAGCGTGCCCTGCGCTCCTTCGAGCATCACGGACTTCCCATCCCCGAGCGCATCGTGCAGGAGCGTGGAGGTGTCGGCGACGTACGGCTCGAGCCGGCCGGCGAGGTCCATGTACTCCTCGACGATCTCGTCCCCGTCGAGCGGCAGCCGGCCGTACAGCTTCGTGAGGATCGCGTTCTTCTCGCGGAGCACGATCTCGAGCTTCTCGCGGAAGATCTTCTGGTCGAACAGGTCCTGGACACGGAGGCCGATGCGCGCCGCCTTGTCCGCGTAAGCCGGGCCGATGCCCCGCTTCGTGGTCCCGAGCGCGTTCCGACCCAGGAACCGTTGGGTCACCTTCTCCAGCTCCAGGTGGTACGGCATGATCAGATGGCAGTTGCCGGAGAGCCGGAGCCGCGACACGTCGACACCGGTCCGCCGTAGGTCGTCGAGCTCGCGCAGGAGATGGCCGGGATCGACCACCACGCCGTCCGCGATCACCGGCGTGATGTGCGGATAGAGGATGCCCGAGGGGATCAGCTGAAGCTTGAGGAGCCGGCCCTCAGCGATCACCGTGTGGCCGGCATTGTTCCCGCCCTGATAGCGGACCACGAAGTCCATCCCGTCCGCGAGGTAGTCGACGGCCTTGCCCTTGCCCTCGTCCCCCCACTGCGTCCCGAGCACGATCGTGGCCGGCATGTGCTCCGGAGTGTATCGGTCGTCCCCGGCGGTCTCGCTGCGGTTCCCTCCTTTAAGTAGGACCTTCGCCCGCTGCGGTTTCCCTCCCTTCGTGGGAACATCGAAGCACGTCGCTCGCCGAGCCTCGCCCCCGACAGAAGAAGGGCCCCGCGTGACGAAGAACTGGGAAGAGATCGAGCTGGAGAAGCTCGTCGAGATCGACGGGGAGTACTGCGTCCCCCACGAGCTCAACGAGGCTCGTCATGTCGTGGACTGGGGTCCCTTCGAGCCCCCACGCGGCGCCGGGTACATCATCCGGAAGCTCCTCCTGTTCCTCCCCGCGATGTACCTGTTCATCCTCGCGGTACAGATCATGAAGACGGGCGCGGCCGCGATCGGACCACAGATCCAGGGTCAGTTCCCGTTCGCGAACGGGATCTCGACGTTGGGGTTCGGTTGGCTCGGGGCGTACTTCGTCCTCTCGGGCTCGCCGGTGGCTGCCACCGCGATCAGCCTGTACGGAGCGGGGACGCTGACGCGGCTCCAGACCTTCACGATGCTCTCGGGGTCGCGTCTGGGTGCGTCGTTCATCGTGTTGCTGACCGGGTTCCTCTACGCCGCGCGGAACCGGAACGACCCCAACCGGAGCGAGCCGATCGGGATGGGGATCCAGGCGATGACGATGACGGCCCTCGTCTACCTGCCCGGGATGGTGATCGGGTACGGCATCATCCGGAGCGGCTTGCTCGACGGGTTGAACCTGCACGCGTCGGGGGAGCTCGAAGCCGCGCTCTCCGTCGTGTGGGGACCCGTCGTCGACGCGATCGAGGGGATCGTCCCGGACGCGTTCCTCTTCCTGGTCGGGCTCCTCGTGATCCTGACCTCCTTCAAGGTGCTCGACCGCGTCCTCCCCCAGGTCAGCAGCGACTCCACGGCGAAGCGAGCGGCCTGGATGCGACGGCCCTGGACGATGTTCGCGCTGGGCTGCATCGTGGCGACGCTGACCCTCTCCGTCTCCGTCGCGCTCACGGTGCTCATCCCGCTCGCGGTGAAGGGCTACGTTCGCCGGGACGACGCACTGCCGTACATCATGGGCGCGAACATCACGACCCTTGCGGACACGCTGGTGGTGGCGATGTTGCAGCGCGATCCCGTCGCGGCGCAGATCGTGCTGGCGGAGGCGATCGGCGTGACCATCGTGTCGCTGGCGATCCTCGCGTTCTGGTACCAGCCGGTGAAGCGCCGCGTGATCCTGATCGACGACTACTTCGCGGGCTCGACCAAGAGACTCGCGATCTTCGTCGGCATCCTCTTCGTCTTGCCGGTTTCGTTCCTCCTCTCGGGGCTCTGGATCGGGCCGATCCTGCAATAGGGCGCGCCTGTACGCTGGCGAGCCGCCGTGGACGACCCGACGATCGCCGCACGCCCTTCCGACGCCGGTCTGCGCGCGAGCGTGTCGCTGCTCCGTCGCAACCGGGATTTCCGGGCGTTGTTCTTCGCCTCCGTGATCTCGCTGGGCGGCGACTGGTTCCTCTGGGTGGCGATCAACGGGCTGATCTACGAGGCCACCGGCAAGGCGCTCTACGTGGGCCTGGCGATCCTCGCTCAGGAGTCCGCGTTCTTCCTCGCCTCACCGATCGGGGGAGCGCTCGCGGACCGGATCGACCGACGGAAGCTGATGATCGCGTGCGACCTCGCCAGGGCGGTCGTCTGTGTGTCCTTCCTCCTGGTCGGACCGGAGACGATCTGGCTCGCGTACGTGCTCCTGCCCCTGCTGGCGACGTTCGCGGCCCCGTTCGATCCCGCGTTCTCTGCCGCGACGCCCAATGTCGTCGATCCCGACGACCTTCCCGCCGCGAACGCGCTGAACGGGTCTCTGTGGGGGACGATGCTGGCCGTCGGGGCGGGATTGGGAGGCCTCGTCAGCGCGGCGTTCGGCGACGATACGGCCTTCATCGTCGATGCCGTGTCCTTCCTCGTCTCGGCGGCGCTGCTGTCGTCGATCCGACGCGGGTTCTCCGAATCGCGGAGCGAGACCACGGAGCATCCGAGCATCGTCGAGGCGACCCGAGAGACGTGGCGCTTCGCCCGTCGCGACCATCGGGTCCTGTCGCTGCTGGCCGTGAAGTTCGGGTTCGGCGCCGCCGCGGGACTCCTCGCGTTGATCCCCGTCATGGCGCTCGATGTCGACGTCTTCGACTCCGGCAACGTCGGATTCGGGATCCTGATGGCGGCACGCGGTGTGGGAGCGCTGATCGGGCCGTTCCTCGGGCACCGGATCGCGGGCCCCGGGCATCGGCGGCTCTTCCCCGCGATCGGGCTCTCGCTCGCGGTGTTCGGCCTCGGGTACGTGGCGATGGGGCAAGCGCCCTCCCTCGCGATCGCCGCCGTGATGATCTGCGTCGCGCACCTCGGCGGGGGGTCGCAGTGGATGCTCTCGACGT
This sequence comes from Actinomycetota bacterium, assembly GCA_035696925.1. Taxonomy (GTDB): domain Bacteria; phylum Actinomycetota; class UBA4738; order UBA4738; family HRBIN12; genus JAJNBA01. The sequence goes on along the minus strand of DASSDW010000075.1, from coordinate 2,559 downwards.
ACGGCCTCCAGGTGCTGGTCCCGGATCACATCAGAGGGCGGATCTTCGGCTTCGACTACATGCTGATCACGCTGTCGCTCTCGGTGTCCGCGCTCGTCGCGTCGGCGGTTGCCGATCAGATCGGCGCGCCGGACACCGTCACGATCCTCGGCGGTGTCGCGCTGGTGTGGGCCCTCGTATGGTTCGTGCTCAGCCGAGGCGTCCGCAGGGCCGGGCTCAACGGCTCCACCGAGCCGGAGCCCGACGCCGGGTCCGAACGGATCCCCTCGATCAGCTGAGGCTCAGCCGGCGGGCTCGTCCGGACGCCCGGGCGTGACGGGTGGCGACTCCGCAGGCGGCGGCATGCCGGCCGGAGGCGTGGCCGGTGGAGCGGTCGAAGGCTCCGACGGGCTCCCGAACGACACGCCGGGGGCGCCGGCCTCGAAGCTGACGCGGGGCACGCCCTCGTCCCCGCGGAGCGCCTCCTCGACCTCGAAGAACTCTTCCTCCTCGAAGTGGAACAGGTTCGCGACGACGTTCGACGGCACGGACTGGACACGCCGGTTGTAGTCGCGGACGTTGGCGTTGTAGAAGCGCCGGGCCGTCTGGAGCCGGTCCTCCGTGTTCGTGAGCTCGGCCTGCAGCGCCAGGAAGTTCTGGTTCGCCTTCAGGTCCGGGTAGTTCTCGACGACGGCGAAGAGCTGTCGAAGGGCGGCAACGAGCGGTCCCTCCGCCGCCGCCTGCTCGGCCGGCGAACCGGTGGCGCCGGTCGCGTTCGCCCGAGCGCGCGTGACGTTCTCGAACACCTCGCGCTCGTGCGCCGCGTACCCCTTCACCGTCTCGACGATGTTGGGGATCAGGTCGTAGCGGCGCCGGAGCTCCGTGTCGATGTTCGCCCACGCGTCCTTGATCAGGTTCTTCTGCGAGACGAACCGGTTGTACGAGACCACGCCCGCGATCGCGAGCACCACGACGATCGCCAACACCACCCAGAGGACTTCCACGTTCCGCTCCCTTTCGCTCGCTTCGGCCGAACCCGAAGCCTACCCCCTCGGATACAGAGAGCTCACGACGGCCGGGATCTGCTCCCGGAAGGTCTTCACCGTGCCGAACAGATGGACCATCCCCGCCGGCGTCACCCTCCTGCACGAGCACAGGAGCCGGTCACCCACGACCTCGAACGCGTACCCATCGCCGTGGCGCAGGAGCCAGTCCATCATCCGAGCGTCGCAGATCGCGGTCGCGAACCGCTCGTCCCCCCTCACCGTGAACCGGCGATTGAACTCCTCGGATTCGAACTCGATGTCGCGGAACGTGAGCGCGTCCGCCAGCCGGGTGAACACGTTCTCCTCGCTGATCTGCAACGCCGGACAGCTCGCGTCGATCCGCGTGATGACGCAGTCGAATCGTGAATACGACCGAGACGTGTGCCCATTCGAGTCGGTCGACTGCTCGTAGTACCAGTAGTCGAACGCCCTGATCTCGAGACCCTTCCACTCCCCCCACAGGACGTTCTCGACACCTCGTCCGTCTCCTCGTCGGAGGAGGGCGAACGGTTCCCCGAGGATGTCGAACGGATCGCCGATCGAGAAGTCCAGACCGTGTCCGAGCGCGAGGGCGGCGAACTGCTGCTGGCGCTCGATCTTGCGTTTGTGCTGGTAGTAGGCGAGGGTCGCGACCACCACGCCGAACAGGAGGAAGAGCAGCAACGGGACCATGCCGTCCATGCCCGGAGTATCGACCTGCTCGTGCTCGGAGCCAAGGTCCCGCCCACGGATCAGCCTTCCGGGCCGAACAGGGATGCGAAGACCGGAGGGATCCGATCGAGGAACGTGCCCATCGTCTCCAGCGCCGACTCCACATCGCCGTCCGGCCGCCGCGGGGTCCGGCACAGGAGCGTCCCGTCCGAGATCTCGAAGCCCGTATCTGGCGGCAGCGCCTCGAGCCACGCCATCATGCGGCCGTCGATCAAGGCGTGCGCGAACCGAGGATCGTCGCAACGCACTTCGAACGCTCGGTTGAAGCTCTCGAGCTCGAACTCGATGCCACGGCCTCCCAACGACGCCGCGAGGCGGGAGGCGAACCCCTCCGGCACGATCGACAGGTTCGGCCACCCCTCCGGCACGGACGTGGCGGCGCACGTGTAGTACCGGTAGTCGTTCCGGCTCGGATCGCTCGACCTCGCGAACCAATAGTCGATCACGACCACCTCCATCCCGCGCCACGTTCCCCAGGACGTGTTCTCGATGTCCTTGGCCCCGGCCGCGTGCCCCAGCAGCGCGAACGGCCGCTCGAAGAACCCGAGCGGGTCACCGGGTTCCGAGCGGAGGCCGAGCCAGCGGGCCTGCGCCTGATGGAGCTCGCGGCGCGGCCGCACCTTGAACCACCACCCCCCGAAGACGACGAGCCCGATCGTGCCCCAGACGGCGACCTGGGCCGGGAGCTCCCGCCTGGCCTCCGCGTCACCGGTGAGGGCGAGGACGAGCATCCCTCCGAGGAAGACCACGGCCAACCAGAGCAGCAGGATCCGGCTCGTGCGGACCTTCATCTGCCTCGACACCCCACCCACGGCACCATGAC
>DASSDW010000074.1:0-6994 GCA_035696925.1 Actinomycetota bacterium | reverse complement strand
GCACGGCCGCGAGCCGAAGACCTCCGTCAGGGTCGCCGCGTACCGATCGAAAACGTCTGGGCGGTAATAGTTGTACATGGAGAATGCACCTTCGGGCTTGAGGTGGGACCGCACGGCTTCGAAGGCCTCCCTCGTGAACAGGAAGCTCTCGAGCCGGAGCGAGCCCTGGCCCGCGACGAGGACGAGGGAGTCCGGAAGCGCGAAGAGGATGAGGTCATATCGCCGATCGTTCCGCTCGAGGAACGCTCGGCCATCCTCCACGTAAGCACGGGCACGCGGGTCCTGATACGGCCGGTTCGGATGGCGCTCTCGACCCAACCCCTGGAGGACCGGGTCGATCTCGACCGCGTCGACATGCCCCGCGCCGCGGGCGAGCGCGAGGGCGACGTCGTTGCCGGACCCGGCCCCGACGATGAGCACCTCGCCCAGCGGGTTGTCCGGGATGTGCCGATACGGGTAGCCGTAGAAGGGCTGTTCGCTCACCAGATCCTCCAATGTCCAGATGGACTGGTGGGGGCTCCCGTTCACGAAGATCCGCGTTCTCCCATCGCGTTGGCGTCCTTCGACGTCCACCCGATAGTACGGAGACCAGAGGTCGCCGGAGATCTGCCAGTGCACGCCCAGCAGGCCGATCGCCAACCCGAGGGCCACCCAATGGGATGGCGTTGCGCGCCGGCCGATCGTCGCCCCGAAGAGCACGGCCACGGCGACGACCCAGGCGACCGGGGGCAGTCGGAGGATCGAGGCGATCGTGAAGAGGACGATCCCGAGGATGCTTCCGATGATGTCGAGACGGTAGGCACGCAGGGGGCGGAAGGTGCCGAACACGCGAGCGACACCGGCCGCCGAGGCCATCATGACCAGCGTGACGAGCGTGAAGATGAGAGGCAGGGAGAGCCACACCGGGAGCGATGGCATGCCGAATGCCCCGTGTGTCGCGCCGCTGCGTTGTCCCACGGGGAAGAGCATCACGAACGCGATGGCGGGGAGCAGGAAGTACGGCAGCGACGAGAAGGAAACTCGCTTCGAGTTCGCGCGCAGGAACCCGAGCCCGATACCGAGGAAGCTGGCGAGGAGAACGAAGTTCGTGAAGTACCGGACATAGACGTTGTGTGCCGAGACCAAGCGGATCAGCGCGAGCTCCAAGAAGAGCATCAGGCAACTCAGGAGAACGAGCTCGTGCCATGCGCCCCGCGTCCTCCGAGGATCCGCGGACGCCTGCGCCATCCCGGGATGCTACCGGCGGCGGGAGCCGCCGATCGGTGGGACGACTAGCGCGGTCAGGACACTCCGGCTAGGGTCCACCCGCATGGGGGTGGCCGAGGAAGCCGTTCCCGGGCAACGAGCCGTCACATTCGGCACGGTCGCCGCGGGGATCGTGATCGGAGCCGTTGAGGTCATCGTCGCCGCTTCCTTCGCGGCGCTCGTCTTCACGGGCCATCTCGAGTTCTACTTCCTCGACGACGGCGTCGGTCTCTACCTCGTGGCAGCAGCGCTGACACTCGCGGTCATGGCCTGGCGGGCCGGCGCCCGAGGCATCGTCGGAGGGCTTCAGGGAACGGGCGCCGCGCTGATGGCGATCGTCTCGACGAGCGCCGTCTCGAACGCCACCGGAAGCCCGCAAGACGTCTTCCTCAGCGCGATCGCCGCGGTCATGGTGGCAACGGTCGTGTGTGGGGTCGTCCTCCTCATGCTGGGGACCCGCCGGCGGGGCGATCTCATCCGGTTCGTGCCATATCCGGTCGTCGGAGGCTTCCTCGCGGGCACGGGATGGCTGCTCGTGCGGGGTGGCCTGTTCGCCGCCTCGGGGGTGTCGTCGTACTTCGCTCCGTTGAGCGACCTCTTGGAAACCTCCGCATCGCAGCGCTGGCTGCCTGCCCTCGCGTTCGGCGTGGTCCTGTTGATCTCGGTCCGGGTGATCAAGCGCCCGCTCGTGATCCCGGCGGCGATCGCGATCGGGCTCGTGGTCTTCGTGGCGGGGATGGTCGCCACCGGCTCCTCGATCGAGGAGGTCCGCGAGGGTGGATGGCTGCTCGGACCGTTCAAGGCGAGTCGGTTGTGGGAGCAGCCGTGGACGCTCAGCGCACTCGGCGGGGCCGACTGGCTCTCCGTGCTCGAGTCGTGGGATGGGATCGTGACCGCGGTCTTCGTGGCCACGCTCGCGATCTTGTTCAACATCTCGGGCTCCGAGATCGTCTTGGACCGCGACCTCGACACGAACCAAGAGCTCCGCGACGCGGGTGTCCTGAACGTCGTCTCCGGCGTGCTCGGCGGGATCCCCGGCTACCACGCCCGTTCCCTCACGGCGTTCGCGGGGCACATGAAGGCCGACGCGCGGGCCGCGGGCTTGATCGCGACGCTCGTCCCCTTGGCCGCGGTCGTGTTCGGCGCGGAGGTGATCGGGCTGATCCCGCGGATGATCGTCGGGGGCGTGCTGGTGTTCCTCGGGCTCGCCTTCCTGGTCGAGTGGGTCTGGGACAAGCGCCGGGTGATCCCGCCGCTCGAGTACGCCGTCGTGCTCGCGATCTTCGCCGGAATCATCATCTGGGGGTTCCTGATCGGGGTCGTGATCGGCCTCGTGCTCGCCGTGGTGCTGTTCGCAGTCAGCTACGGCCGGATCGAGCTCGTCCGCGAGGTCTCGTTCGGCGAGACGTACCACTCCAACGTCGACCGACCGGCCTCCGAGCGCGCCGAGCTCCGGGGGCTCACCGACCGGGTCCAGATCCTGCGGGTCTCGGGCTTCGTCTTCTTCGGATCGACGAACCGCCTGCTGGAGAAGGTCCGCCAGCGGGTGGAGGAAGCGCCGCCGCGGTTCCTGGTGATCGATCTGCGGCGCGTGACGGGCGTGGACTCCTCGGCGGTCGTCTCGCTCGTGAAGGTGCTCTCCTTGGCGGAGGCCCACGGCTTCGAGGTGATCTTCACCAGCGCCTCCGATCCGGTGCGCGCCCAGCTCGCCCGGGGAGGCGTGGAGGAGACCCGCGGGCTCGCGCTCTTCGAGCCCGACCTGGATCGGGGCCTGCAGCGCTGCGAGGACGCGCTGCTCTCGTCCCCGAGCCTGGACGAGGCCAAGGCGGAACACCCAGCCGCCTCCGCCCCCGACGGGCTGCCGCCGGGTCTCGCCGCCCGCCTCGAGCGCGTCTCGGTGCCCGCCGGCGCGGTCCTGCTCCACGAGAACGAGCCGCCGGGAGACATCTACGTGCTGGAATCAGGGCGCCTGGCCGTGGAGACGTCGACGCACGACGGGCCGAGGCTCCGCCTGCGGACGCTCCGACCGGGCGTCGTGGTCGGCGAGGTGACCCTCTACACCGATGTCCCACGCACCGCCGACGTCGTGGCCGAGGTCCCGAGCGTCGTGCTCAAGATCGGCCGCGCCGAGATCGAGCGGCTCGAGCGGGAGCAGCCCGAGCTCGCCGCGACGCTGCACCGCTGGCTCGCCACGCAGCTCGCCGAGCGGCTGACCGACACGATGCGAACCTTCGACGTTCTCCTGGACTGACGCGAGGTGGAGATGGAGACACCGATGGTCGAACGGCGACGGACCGGCACGTGGCTCACGTGGGTCGCCGCTGGCCTGATCATCGGGGCGGTCGAGTGCGTTCTCGCCATCGCGTTCGCCGCCTTCGTGTTCGGCGGCGGCGCCCTGGTGAATGACCTGCCCCAGGGCATAGGCCTGTACCTCGGCGCGGCAGCCCTGACGCTGGCGTTCTTCGCGTGGCGGGCGGGTCACAGGGGCGTCGTGGGCAGCGTGCAGGATGCCGCCGCGGCCGTGCTCTCGCTCGTCGCCGCCGCGGTGGCGAAGAAGGTCGCAGAGCTCGAGCACATCGCACAGCAGAGCGGACTGCAGGACTTCGAGCGACCCGACATCTTCCTCACCGTCGTCGCCGCGACGTTCCTGGTGACGGTCCTCTGCGGGATCGTGTTCTTCGTGATGGGGAGGTTCCGACTCGGCAGCCTGGTCCGGGTCGTGCCGTATCCGGTCGTCGGAGGGTTCCTCGCCGGCACGGGGTGGTTGCTGTTCAAGGCCGGCGTCAACGCGTCCACCGGGATGCAGGTGAAGCTCGGGAACGTCCTCCAGCTGTTCGAGTTCCAGCTGAGCCATCTGCTCCCGGCGTTGGCGTTCGGCGTGATCCTCTTGATCGCGGTCCGGGCCTTGAAGCGCCCGCTCGTGATCCCGGCGGTGATCGCGATCGGTCTCGTGGCCTTCGTCGTCTGGATGATCGGGACCGGCCAGTCGATCGACGAGGTCCGCGCGGATGGATGGCTGCTGTTCGGGCCGTTCGAGACTTCGGAGCCGTGGAAGTTCGTGACCCGCGACGCGCTCGCCGGAGCCGACTGGTCGTCGATCCTCGAATCGTGGGTCACGATCCTGGGCGCCGTGTTCGTGGCCACGCTCGCGACCCTGTTCAACATCTCGGGCTCCGAGCTCGTCTTGGATCGGGACCTCGACACGAACCAGGAGCTCCGCGACGCCGGGATCCTGAACGTCGCATCGGGCGCGCTCGGCGGGATCCCCGGCTACCATGCGCTCTCGCTCACGGCGTTGCCCCGGTACCTGAAGGTGGACGCTCGGTCAGCAGGTCTGATCGCGGCGGCGGTTCCGCTTGCGGCCGTCGCCTTCGGCGCTTCGGTCGTCGGGCTGATCCCGAGGATGATCGTCGGGGGCGTGTTGATCTTCATCGGGCTCGACTTCATGGTCGGGTGGATCTGGGACAAGCGGAAGGTCTTGCCCCGACTCGAGTACTGGGTCGTGGTCGCGATCCTGGCGGGGATCATCGTGTGGGGGTTCCGCGAGGGGGTCGTGATCGGGATGGTGCTCGCCGTGATGCTGTTCGCGATCAACTACGGTCGGATCGAGCTGGTCCGCGAGGTCGCCTTCGGCGAGACCTATCGCTCCAACGTCGATCGGCCGGCGACCGAGCGCGCCGAGCTCCGCACGCTCTCCGACCGCGTCCAGATCCTGCGGGTGTCCGGGTTCGTGTTCTTCGGCTCGACGAACCGCCTGCTGGAGCGGATCCGACGGCGCGTGGAAGCCGACACGCCGCCGCGGTTCCTGGTGATCGATCTGCGGCGCGTGACCGGCGTGGACTCCTCGGCGGTCGTCTCGTTCGTGAAGGTGCTCCGCTTGGCGGAGGCCTCCGGCTTCGAGGTCGTGTTCACCGGCGCCTCCGACCCGGTGCGCGCACAGCTGGCCCGCGGAGGCGTGAAGGAGACACCGGGTCTCGTGTCCTTCGATCCCGACCTGGACAGGGGGCTGCAACGGTGCGAGGACGCGCTGCTGACGGATCTCGTCCCAGGCGACGGAACTGTCCCGGTCCTGGAGGGTCTGCCGCCGCATCTCTGGGAGTACTTCGAGCGTGTCAGTCTCCAGGAAGGCACGAAGCTGATCGAACAGGGCGAAGCTCCAGACGACGTCTACGTGCTGGAGTCCGGCCGACTCCGCGTGGAGCTCGTCACGCCGGGGGCGACGCAGATGCGCGTGAGCACGGTGCTGCCCGGAGTGATCGTCGGAGAGGTCGCGTTGTACACGCAGGACCGGCGTACTGCGGACGTCGTCGCCGAGACGCCGTCCGTCGTCTTGCGGCTCAGCCGAGCGGCGATCGAGCGGATGGAAGCCGAGGAACCCCAGCTCGCGGGGCTGCTTCACCGTTGGTTCGCGCAGACGCTGGCGGTCCGTCTCAGCGATCGGACACGCGCACTCGACGCCCTCCTCGACTGAGGTCGGAGATCAGCAGCCCAGGATGCCGGGCCACAGGTGCGCGATCTCGCGCCTGCACACCGGGATCCGCGCCCAGTCCTCCGTCGCGAGGTCGGTCGCCCGCTCCCCTTCGTACGCGCACGTGTCGTCGATGGCATCGAGGTGCAGCGATCCGCTCTCCAGCTCCCATGTGTACGTTCCGCGCTCCCGGGAGCAGTTCGGGTCGTTGAACAGGGTGAGCCGGTCGCCGTCCACCTCGTAGTGCCCTGTCGAGTGGAACGAGGACATCTGGTGGTCGACGAAGTAGGCACCTCGGAAGAAGATCAGGGTCATCACCCCGGGGTCGCGCGCGTACGGGAGGCACCGTCGACACGGGAAGGGCAGCGCATGGTTCGCGCCTCCGAGGTCGTCGAGCGTGAGGATCAGCATGTACGTCCCGTCGATCTCGGTGGCGACGGGCTCGGGCGCCGGATCGGTGAACGGGTAGGGGAGCACGGTCGCCGGGAGGTCCGCGAGCGTCTTCGCCTCCAGCACCTGGCCCTCGGCCCGAGTTGACGGCGAGGGTGAGGCCTCGATCGGGGCGGGCGCCGGCGCGGCCTCGCCCCAGGTCAGCGCGATCGCCGCGAGCAGCACGGCGGCGGCTGCCACCGCGGACGGCAGGAGTCTCTTCCTCGTCGACTGCGATCCTCGGGTCACGGGCAGTGGCTGATGATACGCGGCGCGCCCGTAGCATCCGGTGCCGTGATGGCAGACGCGCGACCGATCGAGGCCGTCGTCTTCGACATGGACGGCGTGCTCGTCGACTCGGAGCCGATGTGGCGCGCCGTGGAACGCGAGGTGTTCGCGGGCGTCGGCATCGAGCTCACGGACGAGGACCTGTATCCGACGATGGGCGTCCGGATCGCCGACGTCGTTGACCGCTGGTATCGGCGGCACCCGTGGCCCGGGCCCAGCCGTGAGCAGGTGGCGGAGACGATCGTCGACGGAGTCGCCCGCGCCGTCCGTGAGCGCGGCCTCCTGCTCGACGGTGCACGCGATGCGGTCGACCACGTTCGGTCGCTCGGGCTCGGGGTCGCGCTCGCGTCCTCGTCGCCGATGCCCTTGATCCTGGCGGTGCTCTCCCTCGGCGGGCTCGCCGCGCGGTTCGACGTCGTGGTCTCCGGCGAGGACGAAGAGCTGGGCAAGCCCGATCCCGCCGTCTTCCTCTCCGCGGCGCGGCGACTGGAGGTCCTACCGGAACGGTGTCTCGTGGTGGAGGACTCGATCAACGGCGTCCGAGCGGCGAAGGCCGCCGGGATG
>DASSDW010000073.1:0-2539 GCA_035696925.1 Actinomycetota bacterium | reverse complement strand
TCGCCGAGCTCTTCGCCACCGGCTGACGGAGGGCCGTCGGGGGCGGGTTGTCGAGGGGCGCGCGCGAGTGCGAGCCTTCCGCCGAAGGACTCACGGAGGAGGCACACGCGATGGCGCTTCGGGTCGAAAGCACGAGCGTCGCGGACGGCCAGCCGATCGCGGAGATCCACGCGGTCGCCACACCGACCGCCGACGGAAAGGCCGAGATGGCCGGCCGCGACCTCAGCCCGCATCTCCGGTGGTCGGGCGAGCCCGAAGGGACCCGTTCCTTCGCGATCTCGGTCGTCGATCCCGACGTCCCCGCGGACCGAACGCGGATGGGTGTCGAGGGACTCTCGCTCGGCGACGACGAGCCGCGCGTCGACTTCGCCCACTGGCTCGTGGCCGATATCCCGCCGAGCGTCCACGAGCTGGCCGAGGGTGCCGGTGGCGACGGCTTCGTCGCCCACGGCAAGCCACCCGAGCCGCCCGCCCTCGGGGCGGTGACGGGACAGAACGGGTACCGCGGGCTCTTCGAGGGCAACGCCGACCTCGAGGGAACCTACGGTGGCTGGGACGGCCCGTTCCCCCCGTGGAACGACGAGCACGTCCATCACTACGAGACGACCGTGTACGCGATCGACGTCGACTCGCTCGGCCTCGGGTCCGGGTTCACGCTGGAGGAGTTCCGCGCCGCGATCGACGGACACGTGCTGGACCAGGGCACGATCGTCCCGATCTACTCGCTGAACCCGGAGCTCCGATGACGCGTTCGTTCGGCTCGCGCATAGAGTGACGGACATGACGAGCCTCAAGGCAGGCGACCCCGCGCCCGGGTTCGCGCTCCTCGAGCAGCACGGCGAGACGGTGCGCCTCGAGGACTATCGCGGCAAGAAGCTGCTCGTGTACTTCTACCCGGAGGCGGACACGCCCGGGTGCACCGTCCAGTCGTGCGATCTCCGCGACCACCGGCAGGAGCTCGCCGGGATCGGCCTCGATGTGGTGGGGATCTCGCCGGACGACCCGGCGAAGCAGCGGAGGTTCGACGAGAAGTACCACCTCGGCTTCCCCTTGCTCGCCGACGAGGACCATGAGGTGGCGACGGCCTGGGGCACGTGGGTCGAGAAGCACCGCGGAGGCCACACGTACATGGGCATCCTGCGCTCCTCCTTCCTGGTGGACGAGGAAGGGCGGATCGAGCAGGTGTGGTCGCCGGTGACGCCGGAGGAGACCGTGCCGAACGCGATCGCCGCGATCGCCGCGTAGTGCCCGGCGCGCCGTTCGGCTCGCTCGACTTCCTCTACGTCCCGAGCCGCGACGTCGCCGAGGATCTCCGATGGTTCGGCGAGGTCCTCGGTGGCCGTGTGGTGTTCGCGATCGACTCGATGGGGACGAGGGTGGCGGCCGTCGAGCTCAGCGACGACCCCCCGCTCGTGGTGTTGACGGATCACCTGGAGGGCGACCGGCCGATCCTCGTGTATCGGGTCCCCGATCTGGACGTGGCGCTCGAGAGCCTCGAGGGACGGGGCTGGCGTCGGGAGCATCGGTTCGAGATCCCGCACGGACCGATCTGTTCGTTCGAGGGACCGGGCGGACATCGCGTCGCCCTGTATCAGCTCACGCGACCCGAGGTCGCGGCGCACTTCGAGGGGCGCCGAGACTTCTAGTCGGCCCGGCGCTCCAGGACGATCACGGGGATCGTCCGGATGCCTTCGGTCTTCACGAGGTAGTCCGCGAAGCCTTCCCGGCGTGCGACCTGCCGGGCGTAGAGATCGCCCCACTCGGGACCTCCGCGGAGGATCTGCGTGGCGCGCACCGGGATCGTCTCGGTCCCCACCTCGATCGTCGCCTCCCCGTTCGCCTCGAGGTTGCGCACCCAGTCGGGATCCGCGGGCGCTCCGCCCTTGGAACCGATCACCGCCCAGCGCTCGCCGTCGGGGAGATACACCAGGGGTGTGACGTGATCCTTCCCGCTGCGGCTACCGGTCGTGTGGAGCAGGAGGACCGTCGCGCCCTCGAAGTAGCCTCCGACCTTCCCCTCGTTCGCACGGAACTCCTCGATGATTCCCTTGTTCCAGTCGGCCACCTGCCCAGCATGGCGCAACGCCGATCGCGTCAGCAATCGACGGCCGCGGCGAACGCCTCGCAAGCTCTTCGTGGCGATCCGGCGCGAGGGCACCCATCCTGCGAACGAGCATCGACTTCGGGACCGTGAGCACGGATTCGAACGTCGCCGCGGACGACCGGCAGGCCCTCGGAGAGTCCGAGCGGGACCTCCGTCGGGATGCGCCCGATCGTGCGCGAGATCGGTGCGACGAGCAGGGTGCGCAGGACGGGGATCGCCTCGTTCCGGGTGAGGACCAGGAGCGGTCGGCCCTTCGACGACTCGGGCGTCTCGGCCCACCACACCTCGCCGCGTTCGATCGTCATCTCACCACGGCTCTTCGTCGATCGAGCGGGCGGCGGCCTGGCTCGCCGCGGCGACGTCGCCGTCCTCCTGGGGAACGCGGCTGCGACAGGACTGGGCGTACCATCCGCGGATGGCATCGGACCGGATCGT
>DASSDW010000072.1:0-24299 GCA_035696925.1 Actinomycetota bacterium | reverse complement strand
ATCGCTCTGGTCCGTCACGAGGTGACCATGGCTGCAGACAACGCGGTTTCCGTCTTCGCTTCGTTCCGTCCTCGCGAAGGGCGAGCGGGCGACCTCCGCTCGCTGCTCGCGTGGATGGTGGAACGCACGAGGGCGGAGCCGGGATGCGAGCGGTACGACCTCTACGAGGAGCGCGATGCCGGCGGCGCGCTCCACCTGTTCGAGCGCTACCGGAGCCAACAGGCGCTCGAGGCGCATCGAGCGACGGAGCACTACATCGAGTATCGGCGGCAGGTCGCCGACCTCCTGCAGGAGCCGATCGGCGTGGTCGTCCTCGATCCGGTCGACGTGGACGGCTGAGCGCCGACGGGCCACGCTCACTTCTCCGGCTCCAGCGACTCGGCAGCGAAGAGCTCGGACGGATCGAGTGACCGGGGCGAGAGACCTTCCTCGACCGACCACCGGATCGCAGACTCCAGCTCCGGCAGGTTCGCCGCTACACCGTAGGGCCAGTAGTCGTCGCCCATCAGCGCGCGCACGGTATCGAGCTCGATCCAGGGCAGGGTCACGCGGAGGAAGTTCGTCTGTTCCAGGTCGTGGATGGCGAGTCGCTTCGCCTCCGCGAACCCGCGGAAGACGTTAGCGGCGAGCCAGGGATACCGGTCGGCGAGCGACCGCCGGATCGCGACGACGTGCATGATCGGGAACAGTCCCGTATCCCGGTAGAAGCGCTGTTCCTCCGCCCGATGATCGGGCCAGAGCCGTCGGACGAGCGGATGCCCCGCCTCGAAGCAGGACGGCGGTCGCGGGGACACGAGGCCGTCGAGCCGCCCCTCGGCCAACATCGCCGAGAGTGTGGAGGTCCCGTCGATCGGCTGGAGGTCGATCGCCTCGTCGACCTCGACGGGGATCCGCTCCTCGGCGCCCGGGCGTTCGAGCCCGCCGCTCCGCCACCTGATCGCGGTCGGCGGCACGCCGTGCCGATCGGCGAGGATCCCGCGGATCCACAACGCTGCGGTCTGCTGGAACTCGGGGACCCCGACCGTCCTGCCCACGAGGTCCTCGGGACGGTCGATGCCGCGGTCGGCCCTGACGTAGACGGCGGAGTGTCGGAACGCGCGTGAAGGGAATGCGGGCACGGCGAGGTAGGGACTGGATCGCCGTCCGATGACGATGAGGTAGCTGCTGAGCGAGAGCTCCGTGACGTCGAACTCCTCGTTCCGGAGCGCTCTCGCGAAGAGGTCCTCGGGTTCGCCGGTGATCCGCTCGAGCTCGCATCCCTCGATCGCGACGCGGCCCTCCAGGAGCGGTCGGGTCCGGTCGCTGACCGTGCAGGCGAACGAGATCCGCAGCGGTCTCATCCAGAGGATGCCGGAGGGAAGCGATCGACGATCGGGGAGGGCGCCTCGTGTCCACGTGCCCTCAACACGCGTCACACGCACCCATGACAGAGCCGAGCATGGAGTAGTAGCCGACCGCGAGCGCGAGCTCGACCACCGCGGGCACGCCGAGGAGCCGGTGCACGGCAACGAAGGTCGCCTCGGACACGGTTCGACTCCCACAGAGCTCGTCGACGAACGACACGAGGAGCCTCTCGCGCTCACCGAGGCCGGCGGGGTCGCGCTGCAACATCGCGATCGTCTCCTCGGAGATCCCTGCCATGGTCGCCGCGTGCAGGTGCGATTCCCATACGAACGAGCAGCCGATGGCTCGACCGGTGGCGAGGGTGACAAGCTCACGGTCGGCGTCGGCCACGCTCGATCCGGAGCGGACGAGATGGCCCAGCTCGGCGACGCGCTCGGCCATCGCGGGGGCGTGGAGGAGGAGCTGGAACGGGCGGGAAACCTCGCCACGACTCTCCGCGATCCGATCGGCCACGGTCCGCTGCTCCGGCGTGAGATCGCGTTCATCGTCGAGCAGGTCCACACGCGCCATCGCTCACCTCCCGTTCCTCAACGGGTTCGCCGGTTCCTGTCCTTCGAGGGTTCATCGCACCGGGTTCCCGAGCGTGCCGATCCCGTCCACGGAGACCTCCACACGATCGCCGGGGACCAGGAACCTGGGCGGCTCGAGGCCGATCCCGGCGCCGGCCGGCGTGCCGGTCGCGATCACGTCACCAGGCTCCAAGAGCATCGTCTCGGAGATCGTGCGGATCAGTGACGGGATGTCGAAGATCAGGCTGGAGATCGGTGCTTCCTGGCGAAGCTCTCCGTTCACGTGCGTTCGGAGCCACGATGCTCCGATGTCCGACAGCTCGTCGGCCGTGACGATCGCCGGCCCCATCGGGCAGAACGTGTCCGGGCTCTTCCCGAGGAACCACTGGACGTGGCGATGCTGGAGATCTCGAGCGGTCACGTCGTTCACGATCGTGTAGCCGAACACATGGGCGTTCGCATCGGACTCCTGGATCCGTCGTCCGCCCGGCCGATCACCACTCCGAGCTCACCCTCATAGTCGGTCGTGCCGGTCGGATCGTTGGCGACCAGGATCGGCTCGTCAGGCCCGATGATCGACGAGGCGGCCTTCGTGAAGATCACCGGGTGCTCGGGCACGGCGGACCGCTCCGAGGCGTCGAAGCCGGACCGGGAGAACTCCGCGGCGTGATCCGCGTAGTTCCGGCCGACGCACATCACGTTCTTCCGCGGTCGGGGGATCGGCGGATGGATCCGAACGTCGTGATCGGGGACCGGCGGAGCGTGTTCGATCGCTTCTGCCGCGCTCGCAAGAGCGGGATCGCCGAGTCGGATGAGCTCCGTCATGTCCACCGGCAGACCCGCGTCGGTCAGATCGACGACCCCCTCGTCGACGAGCGCGCCCGTGCGAGGGGAGGAGGAGGGAGGAGAGAAGGTCACCAGTCGCACACGGTCCCCTCTGACCCGCCGATCAATTCAGGCGGCCCGTGTCGCCGCCATACCAATCGACGCCCTCGGGTGCGGTGCGCACGGTGACCGTCCGAAGGTGCGTGAAGTCGTGGAACGACTCCCAGCCCCCTTCGCGTCCGCTTCCGGAGTCACGGACCCCGCCCCACGGCGCGGCGGGATCGAGCCGGTGGTGATCGTTCACCCACACGATCCCGTGGGTGAGCCCCGCCGCCACCCGGTGCGCCCGCGCCACGTCGCGGGTCCAGATCGCCGAGCCGAGCCCGTAGCTCGAATCGTTCGCTTGGCGGAGCGCGTCCTCCTCGTCGTCGAACGGGACCACGACCGCGACCGGACCGAAGATCTCTTCGCGAGCGCAACGGCTCTCGTTCGTGAGGCCGGTGATGACGGTCGGCTCGACGAAGAAGCCGTCCTCGAGGCCGGGAACGGTGGGGATCCCGCCACCGGCCGCGATCGTGCCCCCTTCCTCCGATCCGAGCTCGACGTAGCCGAGCACGCGCTCCCGCGCCGCGGCGGAGATCAGTGGACCGAGCTGCGTGTCGGCTTCGAACGGATCGCCGATCCGGATCGAGCGCGCGACCGCGACGAGGGCCTCCACGAACTCGTCATGGATCGACCGCTGGACGAGGACGCGACTGCCGCAGATGCACGTTTGGCCCGCTGCAACGAATGCCCCGAACGCCACGCCCTTGGCGGCCGCCTCGATATCCACGTCGTCGAAGACGAGGACGGGCGTCTTGCCGCCGAGCTCCACCGTGACCTTCGCGAAACGCTCGGCGGCGGCGCGGGATACCGCTCGGCCGGCGGCGGTGCCGCCCGTGAACGTGATCTTCCCCACGTCCGGATGTGCGGACAGTCGAGCCCCGGCGATGGAGCCGATCCCCGGCGCGATGTTCAGGACGCCGGGCGGTACGCCCGACTCGAGCGCGACCCGGCCGAGCAGGAGGCTCGTGAGCGGCGTGAGCTCGGACGGCTTCAGCACGACGCTATTGCCGGTGGCGAGTGCCGGCGCGAGGCTCTTGGATCCGATCATCATCGGGTGGTTGAACGAGCTGAGGATGCCGACCACCCCGATCGGGAAACGAGTCGTGTAGGTGTGGTACGGCCCGGGCATCGCGATCACGTCCGTCCGGTCGGCGACGAGGAGCGCGGCGTTGTAGCGGTACCACTCGGGCAGGCGCCCGAGCTGCGCGCGGGTCTCCCCGATCGGCCGCCCGTTGCAGAGCGTCTCCAGCTGGTAGAGATCGTCGATCTTCGCCTCGATGGCATCGGCGAAGAGATGCAGGGCTCGGGCCCGTGCGGCCGGCGCCATCCGGCTCCAGGCGCCCTCGTCGAACGCCGCTCGGCCCGCGTCCACCGCGGCATCGATATCCGCCTCGCCGGCCGCGGCGACGTCCGTGACCTCGCGTCCGGTCGAGGGGTCCACCACGGGAAGCCGGCCGCCGTCGGCAGCGGGGATCCATCGCCCACCGATCAACAGGTCGCGGGGCACGTCCAGCGATGCGAGCGTCTGCTCGCCGCGCGTCCGCGCCTCCCGGATGGATCCGGTCGCCATCGTCAGCTCGCGACGTCCGCGGCACGCGCGGCGTCGGCCTCCTCCTGCATCGTCTCGAATCGGCGAAGGAGCTCGGCTTGCGCCATCGCGACGTCCGTGTCCGACGCTCGCCTGGGTCGCGGCAGGTCGATCGGCACGTCGGCGTACAGGCGGCCGCCCGGCGCGAGCATCAGGACGCGGTCCGACAGCTGGACGGCCTCGGTGATGTCGTGGGTCACGAACAGCACGGTCTTCTTCGTCTGGGCCCAGATCTCCTGGAGCTGCTCGCGGAGGCCCCGTGCGGTGATCGCGTCCAGGTGACTGAACGGCTCGTCCATCAGCAGCAGATCCGGCTCGACGGAGAACGCGCGCGCGATCCCGACCCGCTGCTGCATCCCCCCCGAGAGCTGCGACGGGAACTGGTCCCCCGCGTCCTGCAATCCCACCATCCGGAGGTACGTGGTGGCGCGATCGCGCGGGTCACTGGCACCGCCCTCGATCACGTAGAGCATGTTCTGCATCACCGTGCGCCACGGCAGGAGTCTCGGCTCCTGGAACACGTAGCCGAGCCGAGCCGGCCGATCTCCTTCGGAGACCGAGACCCGCCCATTCGAGGGTTCCTCGATCCCCGACACGATGTTGAGCAGGGTGCTCTTGCCACATCCCGAGGGCCCCACGACGGACACGAAGACGTGGCCCCCGATCTCGAAGCTCAGGTCCTCGATCGCGGTCGTGGGCCGCGATCGTCGCTCGATAGGCGGGAACGTCTTGTTCAGATGCTCGACCTGCAGCGTGGCCACTCGCGTCCGCTCCTCTCGCGATCTTTCCTCACGCGCCCGTGATCCCGACGTCGATCTCCTCCGCCTGTCGCTCGGTGGCGCTCAGCTGCGCGTCCCGCCAGCGGAACGCGCGGCGCTGGAGCCGCACGAGCACGAACCGGTCCAGGACCACGATGAAGGCGATGAACAGGATCACCCACCCTACGAACCCCTTGTATCTGTTCGCGTCGTACCAGTACCGGCTGCGGTAGCCGACGCCGTCGCTCGCCGAGAACCACTCTCCCAGGAGTACGGCGTTCCATCCGATGATCACCGCGAAGCGGAACCCCGCGAAGAGATAGCCGGTGACCGCAGGGATCTGGAGATGACGGATCAGCCGTGAGGGTGGAACGTGGAACGCACCGGACATCCTCCTGAGCTCTCGAGGGATCGCTTGGATCCCCTGCACCACGTTCACCGCGACGAACGGGAACGCCGAGAGGAACGTCGTGATCACGACCGGGCCGTTGCCCATGCCCCACCACATCTGGGTGAGGAACGCCCAGATGATCGCGGGGAGCGCCACCAGCACGAGCAGCGTGTCCTTCAGGAGCGCCTCGGCGAGCTTCGAACCCCCGATCACGACTCCGACCACCACGCCGAGCACCATCGAGATCGCGATCCCCAACCCGAACCGGGGGAGCGTCGCCGCGAAGTGCTCGACGAACTGGCCGCGCACCACGCCGCCGTGCGCACCCCCGGTCACCTCGATCCACAGGAAGCCGAAGGTCTCGGCGGGCGTGGGGAACCGATCCTCGAAGAGCGCGACCAGCTGCCAGAGCAGCAGCAGGAAGAGGTAGCTCACCAGCCTCGCGAACAGGTCCGACCGGACGACGCGCGCGATCGAGGGACCAGCGGATGCGACCGGCGCGACGACGGTCCCGCTCACGCGCCCTCATCCGATCGCCAGCGGAAGAGGTACCGCTCCAGCCGGGCGAGCACGAACCGCTCCAACAGGATCATGAAGATGATGAACAGCAGCACCCAGGCGAGCATCCCCGGGACCGAGAAATCCTCGAACTCCCGTCTGATCTGGAACCCGACACCGGAGGAGCCGCCGAACACCTCCGTGAGCTGCTCGACCTTCCAGGCGAGCGCGAAGGACAGCCGGACGCCGGCGAACGCGAACGGGGCGACGGACGGAACGAGGACGTGACGCACGATCGAACTCCGGCGCCGCTCGAACGCGTCGCTCATCTGCACGAGACGGCGATCCACCGAATCCAGACCCTCCGCGACGTTGATCGCCACATAGGGCATCGAGACGAGCCCTACGGAGATCACGGGACCCCAGAGCGAGATCCCCAGGATCACGAGGGCCATCACCGCGTAGGTGATGCCAGGGACGCTGCCGGCCACCATCACCATGTCGTGGAAGAAGGCTCGCCACCACCGGCTCGTCCCCATCAGGTACCCGACCGGGAACCCGATCAGGAGTGCGAGGCCGAACCCGTAGCCGAGCCGGAGGATCGTGGGCACGAAGTGCTCGACGAAGGCGCCGGACCGGACGATGTTCCACATCACTTGCCCGATCTCGAGCGGGGGTGGGAGGCGGAGATCGCCGACGATCAGCTCCGACAGGAGCGTCCAGACCACAAGGAAGCCGCCGACGCCGATCAGGAGGCCGGCGACGCCGCGGATGCGGCGTCGCCCGGCGATCGACAGGTGGGCGGAGCCTCGAGGACCGCCGATCGCGGTCCTCGAGCTCACGTCCCGCCCTCCTGCCGTCCGTCCGTCAGTCGCTCAGTGCTCGATCACGCAGGCGCCTCGACCACGTCGAACCGCGGGCTCTCACCGGATTCGGCCAGGCCGGCCTCCTCGAGCATCGAGAAGATCGTCGACTCGGTCTCGACCCACTCCTCGTCGAGGTACACGGTCTCGACGAACCAGTCGTGTTCCGCCATGTAGTCCTTGATGAACTGGATCTCCTCCGGCGTCTCGACCGCGAAGTGCTGTGGGTAGCTCTCGATGATCGTGTCCTGGTTCGCCTGCCACTCCTGGATGCCGCGCTCCCACATCGACAGGAAGAACTCGACCTCCTCCGGGTGATCGTCGTACCAGTCCGTCGGGGCCATGAAGATGTTGATCATCGGGCCGTCATGATCGGGTGCCTCGGCCACCTCGGCGTAGAGGTCGGCCGCGGTCTTTCCGTCGTAGAGGACCCGGACGTCGCCGTTCAGGAGCGGTGGCACGTTGAAGTCCGGGAGCACGAGCGCTCCCGCCACCTCCCCGTCCGCCGCCAGCGCTCCCGTGTTGGTGAGGTCTGCCACCACGAGCTCGAAGTCACCGCCGCCGGTCCGGAAGTCGAGTCCGTACAGCTCGTTGGCCAACACGCCCCACACGACGGTGGAGGACACCGAGTCCCAGACGGCGATCTTCTCCCCCTGCAGGTCCTCGAGGGTTTGCGCATCGGAATCCGCCGGGACGACGAGGATGCTCCGATCGATGTTGTACTTGCCGAAGACAGTGGCGGGGTTGCCCGTTTCCTCCTCGAGGAGCGGCACCTCGAACGAGGCGATCGACACGATGTCGGCGTGTCCCCCGGCGTAGAGCCCGAACTCGTCCCAGCTCGCCTGCTCGATGATGCGGATCCCGGACTCGGCCTCCATCTCTTCGCGGATCCCCGAGTCCTTCAGGTAGTCCCAGACGGGGTCCGGAGCGAACGTGAACCTGATGATCCCGTCTTCGCCGGTGTCGCCGCCGCCGCCGCCACCTCCGCCGCCGTTGTCGTTTCCGCACGCCATCGCCACGAGCGCGAGCCCGCTCAGGAGCGCGAGCGTCCGGAAGATCCCAGTCCTGCGCTGCGCCTTCATCGGATCCGCGTCCTCCTTCCGTCCGGGGTTTCCGGACCGTCGATCCCGACCATGGATCCTCGGCGTTCCCCGGGGGGAGGGAGCGCACCCCATGACTATATATAATGTGCAGCTTGAGCGCCTTCGACCTTCCCGCGTCCGGCTGGCGCCGTCAAGGCAACGAACCCTCCGAGACGACACGCCGTCAGAACTTCCCGATGACGCGGAGCCCGCTGAACACGAGGGTGTCCACCGAGGCCTGGGCCGCCGTCGCGGGGTCCATCGCCCTGGTGAAGACCAGGAAGCGCTTCATCTCCCGCAGTGCGAACGCATCGACGGCTTCGAGCCGAGCGATGCGCTCGTCGACGCGGGCCTCGAGCTCGCCGGCCGGGACGGCTTCCGTCAGCAGCCCCGCGCCGACGGCGGCGGCCGCATCGATCGCGTCGCCGGTCGAGACCATGTCGTAGAGCAGCCGGCGGGGGAGCTGGTACTGCGCCCAGCTGATCACCACGGCCGGTGCGAAGCCGGCCTTGATCTCCGGGAAGGCGAAGGTCGCGGTGTCCGCGCCGACGGCGATGTCGCTCCCGCCGATCATCCCCACGCCGAAGCCCGCCGCCGGCCCGTTCACCTCGGCGAGGACGGTGAGCGGGCTGGTGCGGATCGTCTCGTTCACGGTTCCGATCCGCCGGGCCATCCCGCGCAGCTCGTCGGGCGTGGACCCGCCCTTCGCGCGCCCCATGCAGAACGACTCGCCCACCGCCCGGAGCCGGACGAAGCGCATCTCCTCACTGCGCCCCGCGTCGACGATCCCGTCCACGAGGGCATCCATCATCTCGCGGGTGAACAGGTTGCCCTCGCCCGCATCGATCGTGGCCACCAGCGTGGTGCCGGCGGTCTCGAGCCGGAGTCCGTCAGCCATGATCCGTACCTCCTCCTGCGCCGTCCGGCGCTCGTCGTCCATCTCGTGCCTCGATGGCACTCGTCCCCTCGGGCTCGTCGACGGAGCCCACCCGCGTCGCCGCGACCCCGCAGAGCACGGCGACGACGAGGAACGCCGAGCCGGGCACCCCCGCGTCGACCGACGCGCCGCCCAGGAGCCCACCGATCCCGAATGCACCGAGCCGAGCGAGGTTGAACAGCGACAACGCCACGGTGCTCGCTCCGGCCTCGGTCTGGCTGAACGCCGTGAGGGACGGCGAGAGCAAGGAGCCCGCTCCGAGGCCGAGGACCACGAGCGACGGTGCGGCGAGCCACCAGGGCCCGGCGATGGCCGCCACGGCGAGCCCCGAGAGGCCGGCCGCGCATCCCGCCAGTCCCCGTCGCAGTCGGGAGGGATAATGCACCGTCGCTCGCCGCCCGGTGATCGGGCCCATGGCCGCCATCGTCAGCGTCATCCCCATCAGGATCGCGGCCGCCTGCCCTGCGCCGAAAAGCCCGTTCACGATCAGCCACGCCGGCACGCCCACCTGGACGAGGCCGTTCGCGACCATCTGCAGCGTGGCGCCGAGGGACGACCGGCGGACACTGCGGTCGTGGGCCCATCGACGGAGGTCGGCGAGCTCCCCGCCAGGGCGTGTCGCCCGCCCGGCGATCACCCCGGCGACGGCGGATACGAGAGCGAGCGCGCCGGCGATCACCCACGCCTCGGTCGACGCCGCTGCGAGCGCCGACATCCCCGTGCCGGTGACCAGCGCGATGAGGCCGAGTCCTCGGAACCGCACGGCGGAACCGTGCGGCAGGTCGGCGGGGATCGCTCGGAGCGCGGTCACCACGAGTGCGACCCCCAGGAGGCAGGACGGCACCGTCACCCACCGCCAGCCCACGAGGTCGACGATCGCTCCTCCGATCAGCGGGGCGAAGGCCAGCCCCAGCCCGTTCGACGCTCCCCACCAGCCGAGCGCACGTGCTCGCTGTTCGCCCACCAGGAGCTGACCCGACGCCTGGACGGAGACGGGAACGACGGCCGCGAGCCCGGCTCCCTGGGCCGCGCGCGCGAACCCAAGGATGAAGAGGTTGGGGGCGAGGGACAGGAGGATCGATGAGCCGAGCACGATCAGACCGGCCCAGGCGAGGAGCCGCCGGGGACCGAGCCGGGCGGACCAAGCGCCGGCGAGCGGCATCGTGAACGCCATCGCCACGTTCAGCAGCACGACCGTCGCGGCGGCCGCGGCGATCGAGGCGCCGAACTCCGCGGCGATCGCGACGACCGCGACCGTCACGGAGACGTTCACGACGGTGCCCGATAGGCCCGCGGCCGCGAGCTGGGCCACCACCCAGCCCGGCGCGGCCCGCGCCGTGAGGGCAGGCGCCCCGGGGACCGGGGGAGGAGACGAGGGTGTCCGCGCGCTCAGATCTTGTGGCCGACGCCTTCGATCACGTGCTTCGAGCTGATCACCTGGGTGTCCTCGACCGCCTGGACGCGGTGCTTCTGATTGGGCTTCGCATGGAAGCCCATCCCGGGGCCGAGCTCGGCATGGTCCTCACCCTCGAGATCCACTGCGAGCTTGCCGGAGATGATGTACATCACCTGCTCGTGCGGGTGGGCGTGCTCGACCGCGCCGGTTCCCTTCTGGAAGCTCAGTCGACCCACCTCGATGAACTCGCCGGTGACGAGCTCGCCGTAGGCGGTGGAGTACTTCGGCGTCACGGTCTCCTTGTCCATCTCATCGAACACGAGGAACGGCATGTCAGTGCTCCTTTCGATTGTCGAGGCCTGGGTAGCCCTATCTCAGCTCGCCGGTCGGCTCGTAGATCGAGTCCACGAGGTTCTTGAAGCTGATCGCGACGGTATCTTCGAGCGCCGTCACGGTGTGCTCTGCGTTCGACGGATGGAAGCTGCCCTCGCCGGGCCCGACCTCGTACGTCTCGCCGTCGCACGTCACGCGGAGCCGCCCGCTCACGATGTAGAAGACCTGCTCCTCGGGGTGGGCATGGGTCTTCGCGCCCTTGTCCTTCGCGAACATCGCCTTCGTCACCTCGACCTTCTCGCTGCGCAGGACGGGGCCGCGTGCCTCGGAGTACTGCGGCGTGACGAGATTGTCGTCGTCTCGGTCGAACGAGATCTTGCCCATCGTGGTCCTCCTTCGTCGGTATAGGGAGAGGCACGAGATCTAGGTCGCGATCAGGTCCAGCTCCTCGAACTCGCGCAGCACCTCTGCCTTCGTCAGTGCGACCTTGTCGTCGGCGGGATCGCGTGGGAACGGCAGGTCGAGGGTGACGTCCTTGCGGAGCTTGCCGCCCTTCTCGAGGATCACGATCCGGTCCGAGAGCTCGACGGCCTCGCCCACGTCGTGGGTCACGAACAGGACCGTCTTCTTCGTCTCCATCCACATCGAGTGAAGCTCGCGCCGCAGCCCTCGTGCGGTGATCGCGTCGAGGTGGCTGAACGGCTCGTCCATCAGCAGCGCGTCCGGTTCGATCGAGAACGCTCGGGCGATGCCCACCCGCTGCTGCATGCCCCCCGAGAGCTGCGCCGGCCACGCCTTGTGCTGCTCGCTCAGGCCCACCATGTCCAGGTAGCGCGCGGCCCGCTCGCGCACGTCGTCCGTCTGTTCGGCCTGCACGAAGAGCATGTTGTCCATCACCGAACGCCAGGGGAGGAGGCGCGGCGCCTGGAAGACGTAGCCGACGCGCGCTCGCGATCCGTCCTTCGTGATATCGGCTTTCCCATCCGTCGGGGTCTCCACCCCCGCCAGGATGTTCAGCAGGGTGGACTTCCCGCACCCGGACGGCCCCACGATGCTGACGAACGTGTGACCGGATGCCTCGAACGAAACGGCCTCGAGGGCGACCACGTCGCGGCCTTCGCCGGGGAACACCTTCCTGAGGTTCTGCACGGATACGGTCGCCATATCGGTCAGGCCTCCTCGCTCGACGGGTTCATGGGGCTGCCAACTCGGGGGGCTCGCTCGCATCTCGGCCCGTCGCCGGTCGCCAGCGGAACACCCGGCGGGACAGCCGGCCGAAGACGAGCCGCTCGACCACGATCGAGAACAGCGCGAAATAGATCGCGAATCCCACGACGCCTGCGAAGTCCCCGTAGTCGCGCATGGAGGTGATGTGCCAGCCGGCGCCGGACGTCGCCGCGAACACCTCGGCGAGGATCAGTCCCTTCCAGCCGTTCGCCATGCCGTAGCGGAGCGAGGCGAAGAAGAACGGGCTCAGCGAAGGCAGGATCAGGTTCCGCATCACCCGGTCGCGAGGGACTTCGTACGCAGCCGCCATGTCTCGGAGCTCCTTCGAGACGTCGCGCACGCCCTCGGACATGTTCAGGATCACGTACGGCAGGCCGGCGATGAATACCACCAGCACGGGGCCGTACCAAGCGAAGCCCCACCACATCGCGACAAGGAGCCCCCAGATCAGGTAGGGGAACGTGAGCCCGACGATCACGAAGTCGTGCAGCATCGCCTCGATCCGCGGGGAGAGCCCCATCGCGAGGCCGACGACCGAGCCGACGATGAGGGCCAGCGCGAAGCCGCCCGCGAGGCGCACGAGACTTGCCGAGAACGCCGCCATCAAAGTGCCGTCCAGCAGCTGCTCCCACATCGCCTCCACGACCTCGGTGGGCGTCGGCAGCAGCGCGGACCCGGACCGATCCGGGAAGAACAGGCCGAGAACGAGATCCACGAGCCGAAGCTGCCACGCGATGAGGAACAGCACCGGCGCGGTGATCCGCGCGGCGCGTGGTGTGACGAACGTGCGCTGGAACCACGATCGCCCGGATCGGACGACGTTGCCCGAGCCGACCGTCGTGTCCATCACAGCCTCCTACGCGAACGCCTTGGGCCGCCAGCGGAAGAACCTACGCTCGAGCCGCTGGAGGACGAGCCGTTCCATCACGAGCGCGAAGCCGACGAGGAAGAAGGCCCAGGCCAGCACGCCGGCGATGTCGAAGAACAGGAACTCGACGCGGATCTGGATCCCGACCCCGTCCGTCCGGCCGAAGAGCTCCGTGAGTGCCGTGATCTTCCATGCGATGGCGAACCCGTACCGGACCGCAACGAACAGGAACGGCGCCACCGCGGGCAGGACGATGTTCCGGATCCGCGTTCGGCGATCGACGCCGTACGCCGTCGCCATGTCCATCAGGTCGCGCGGGATCGCGCGGACGCCTTCGACGACGTTCACCGTGACGTGCGCGAACGAGGTGAGGACGATCGCGACGATGGGGCCGATGCCGAGCAGGCCGAAGATCATGACGCTCACGAGGGCGAACACGAGCCCCGGCGTGGTCAGCGTGAGCATCACGTAGTCGCGGAAGAAGCCGTCCCAGTACGCGCTTCGGCCCATCGCGATCCCTATCGCGGTGCCGATCACGAACGCGAGCGTGAACCCGATCGCGAGGTTCCTGAGGGTCGCGAAGACGTTGACCCAGAAGTCGTCGCGGCCGACCACCTCCACCATCTTGCGGAGGACCTCGAGCGGCGAGGGCAGGATGTACGGCTCGGTCTGCGAGGAGACGAGCGCCCACGCGCCGATGAACAGGACGTAGCCCGCGATCCTCCAGAGGAGATACCGCTGCCGGCGAGGCGGTTCCGCCGTGGGACCCTCGGGTTCCGTGTCGATCCGCACCGAAGGTGCGGGCGCCTCCACGTCTTGGGTCGCCACCTGCGTCGTTCTCCAGTCCGATCGGGGCGGCGGAGGCGTTTCCGGCTCCCGCGCCCCGGGTCGCTCAGCTCACTCGGTCTCTACCCGGCCACCTCGTTTACGCGGCCGGCTCGCTCGGCTCCACGACCTGGAACTCGGGGACCTCGGCGTCGGCATCCATCCAGCCGGTCTCCTTCATGAGGTCGTACACGGCCGTCTCGTTCTCTACCCACTCCTCGTCGAGATACACGGTGTCCGTGAAGAAGTCGTGCTCCTCCATGAACTGGACCGCGAAGTCGACGTCCGCATCGTCCTCCACCGCGAAGTGCTGCGGGTAGGTCCGGATGATCTCCTCCTTGTTCTCGAACCATTCCTGGATCCCGCGTTCCCACAGTGCGAGGAAGAACGCGACCTCGTTCGGGTGGCTCTCGAACCAGTCCTTCCGGGCGACGAAGTTGTTGCCGTTCAGGCCCTTGTGCCCGTCCGCGTACTCCTCGGCGTAGATCTCCCACGGCGAGGGAGTCGGCTCGTAGAGGGCGCGGATCTCGCCGGTCCGCCAGTACGGGAACCCGGCCTCGGGGATGCAGACGCATGCCTCGATGTCGCCGCGGACGAGCAGCTCCATGTTCGCGAAGTGGTCGCCTTCGATCACCTCGTAATCGGCGCAGTCGCTCCCGTCCGGTCGCTCGATGCAGAAGTCGAGGCCGTACCAGTCCTTGATGAACATCCCCCACACGATCGTCGAGGAGACCGCGCTCGGGACGGCGACCGTCGTGCCCTGCAGATCCTCGAACGTCTCGTAGTCGGAGTCCGACCGGACGAAGACGGGGACGCGCAGGTTGTTGTACGAGCCGAACGTGACGGTGTCGACGCCGGTCTCCTGCTCGAGGAGCGGGGTCTCGTAGGTCGCCATCGACACGATGTCTCCGTGCCCACCGGCGAAGAACGTGAACTCGTCCCACGTGGACGTCGTCACCAGCCGGACGTTGTACTGCTCCTCGTACTCCGGGATGATCCCCTGGTCGTTCATCCAGTCGATCACCGGGTCGGGAGAGAACGCGAAGCGGACGATCGATCGCTCGCCGTCGCCTTCCGTCCCTCCGTCCTCACCGCATGCCGCTGCGATGAGCGCGAGCGCGCATGTCGCCGCCACGAGTCGTACCAGACTCCTCGTCCGCATCCGCCCCTCCCTCGTCGGGACCCGTCGGGACTCGCACGGCCAGGATCGAAGGCCGCGGTGGGGGATCCCATGGGCCGGGTCGCCGTCCGCGTCCCCCACCTTCCAGCGTACTATATATAATGCGCAGTCTAGAGAGCGGCCCCGCCGACCGTCAAGGCGGTGCGGGCGGGCCCGGGTCGCGCTTAGGGAGTGGTGCTCTCCTGGGCGGCGAGGAACGCGGCCAGGTCGCGGGCGGCGCTTCGCAGGTGTTCGCGGATGGCCCGCTTCGCGCCCGCCGCGTCGCCGCGGACGCACGCATCCAGGATCTCCTGGTGCTGCTCGTTGGCCCGTTGTGACGGGGGCCTCGAGGCCACGAACATGTGGATGTACGGAGCGGAGGCGTCGCGCAGGCTGTCGATCAGGCCCGAGAGGCGAGGCCGCCCGGCACCTTCGTAGAGGCGCAGATGGAACTGATCGTTCAGCTTGAGCCATTTCCGGGCGTCCTCGGTCCTCCGCATCCGATCGATCAGCGCTCCGAGGTCGCGAGCCACATCCTTGCGCAGGTTCGGGATCGCATGCGCGACGGCGACGGACTCCAGTGCCTCGCGGATCTCGTAGAACTCGAGCACGTCGTCGACGCTCGGATGGAAGACGACAGCTCCGCGATGCGGGTCGATCCTGACCAGGCCCTCCGCCTGCAGCTGCGCGAACGCCTCACGGACGGGTGTCGTGCTCACGCCGAACCGCTCCGCGACGTCGTTCTGTCGCAGCCGGGTTCCGGGGGCCAACGTGCCGTGCTGGATCTCGTCGCGGAGGCGCTCCGCGACGACCTTCGCGGTGGTATCCCGCCCGAGCGCGTCCTGTCGGTACGCCATCAGCCGGCGCTCACGATATCGGACGGCTCGCGAGCACTCGGGATATCGGCGACCTCCAGGACCGCGCGGCCGACGACCGCGCCGGCCTCGAGCTCGTCGAACACCTCGTTCACCGCCTCGAGGGGTCGGACCATCCCCACCACGGTCGACACGAGGCCGCGCGCCACGAGTGCGACGGCCTTCGCAAGGTCGTCGCGGTGCGCGTAGCGCGACCCCATGTAGTCCACCTCGTCCAGGACGAGCCTCGGCGTCGGAACGGAGAGCGCGGACGTGGGCGTGTAGCCGACGACGACGACCCGCCCGCCCGGGCGAACCAGCCGTCGGGCGAGTTCGAGGGTGTCGTCGTGTCCCACCGTGTCGACGACCACGTCGACCCCTTCACCGTCCGTGCTGGCGATCAGGGCGTCGATCCCCTCGTCGTCGTCGGCCCGCCAGACCTGGAGATCGAGGTCTCGAGCCGCCGCGAGCGTGGGCTCGTGGACGTCGAACCCGGCCGTGCGGGCGCCCGCGGCTCGGCCCATCTGCGCTGCGTGGATCCCGACACCGCCCAGCCCGACGATCGCGGCCGTCATCCCGGCCCCCACGCGTCCTCGCGTGACGACGGAGCGATAGGCGGTCCCCAGCGCGCACGACATCGGCGCGGCGTGGATCGGGTCGATCGACTCCGGGATCGGGACCAGCCGACCCACCGGGACCGCCATCCGCTCGGTGAAGCCGCCGGGATGGGTGAAACCCGCCCAACCGGCCATGCTGCGGCAGAGCGTCTCGTCGCCGCGGAGACACGCTGGGCAGGTCCCGCACGGCCAGTAGTGGTAGACGACGGCGCGGGTGCCCTCCGCCACCGCTCCTCCGGGATCGGAGGCGATCACCCGACCGTAGATCTCGTGGCCGGGGATGTGCGGGAACCGAAGGTCGTCGCTGAACGGCATCCGCCCGCGGGAGGTCTTGACGTCGCTGAAGCAGACGCCGCAGGAGATGACCTCCAGCAACGCGAAGCCCGGCCGGAGCTCGGGCTCGGGCAGGTCGATGAGCTCCAACGGCTTCCCGTAGTCCACGACCGCCATCGCGCGCATGGGCTCCTCCGCGATCGAGCCGGGTGGCCCCGGCGCGTTGCCTACATATAATATACGAACTGTCGGGCACCGAGCCGATCCGAGAGGAGTGTGCGATGGCTCGATACCTCAAGGAACGGACCGGGGTCGCCGAGGAGACGTGGTCCGAGATCCGCGCGACCGTCAGCGAGATCCTCGGCGCGGTGGAGCGCGAAGGCGAGGCGGCGGTGCGCCGCTACTCCGACCGGTTCGACGGCTGGAGCCCACCGTCGTTCCGCGTCGCCGACCACGCCGTCCGCGATGCCGCCGACGTGATCGGCGACGAGCTTCGAGAGCACATCGCGTTCGCGCAGGCGCAGATCCGTGGGTTCGCGGAACTGCAGCGATCGACGCTCGTCGACGAGGAGTGGGAGACCCTGCCCGGCGTCACGCTCGGACAGCGGTTCGTTCCGGTAGACGCCGTTGGCGCGTACTCGCCGGGCGGCCTCTATCCGCTGATCGCCTCGGCGATCATGACCGTGCTCGTGCCCAAGGTGGCGGAGGTGCCGCGCGTGGTGGCGTGCGCGCCGCCGCGAGGATCGGCCGGGATGCATCCGCCTCAGCTCTACGCGATGGTGACGTCCGGAGCCGACGAGATCCTCTGCATCGGCGGGGTCCAGGCCTTCGCTGCGATGGCGTTCGGCATCGAGGACCTCGAGCCCGTGGACATGCTGGTCGGGGCCGGGAACGCCTACGTCGCGGAGGCGAAGCGTCAGCTGTTCGGCACCGTGGGGATCGACCTTCTCGCGGGGCCGACCGAGGTGATGGTGCTGGCGGACGACTCCGCCGATCCCGAGGTCGTCGCCGCGGACCTGCTCGGGCAGGCCGAGCACGGCCCGACGTCGCCCGCCACCCTGGTCACGACGTCGGAGGATCTGGCTCGAGCCGTGAGCGACGCCGTCGACGCCTGGCTCGAGGGCGAGTGGCCCACGAAGGAGGTCGCCGGCACCGCGTGGCGCGACCACGGCGCGATCATCGTGTGCGAGGACGAGGAGGAGGCCGCCGCCGTCGCCGACGACATCGCCCCGGAGCACCTCGAGATCCAGACGGAGGATCCCGACTGGTACCTGAAGCGGATGAGCTCCTACGGCACGCTCTTCCTCGGGACCCATGCGACGGTGGCGTACTCCGACAAGGCGATCGGGACGAACCATGTGCTCCCCACGCGCAGGGCGGCTCGGTACACGGGCGGATTGTGGGTCGGGAAGTTCCTGAAGGCCGTCACGTATCAACGGGTCACGGCCGAGGGGTCGGCACGTGTCGCTACGCCCACGGCGGCGATCGCCGACGCCGAGCTCATGTTCGGCCACGCGCTCACCGCCAGGCTCCGGCTCGACCCGGCTCGGTATCCGGATGCCCTCCCCGCGATCCCCGCGACGCATCCGCTCGAGGACGAGGGATGAGCGATCGACGACCGGTGACCGTGGTCACCGGGGCCGGTCGTGGGATCGGGCGTGAGATCGCGATCGGGCTCGCGTCCGCGGGCGCGGACGTCGTGCTGGCAGGGCGCGATCCGGTGACCCTCGACGCCACCGCAGAGGCCGCCGCGGCCCTCGGTGCCGCCACCGCGTGCGTGCGCACCGATGTGACCTCGGAGGAGGACGTCGCGGCGCTCGCCGCCGAGTCGACGGAACGGTTCGGCGCCGCCGACGCGCTCGTGGCGAACAGCGGCGTGGGAGGTCCCAGCGGGCCGCTCTGGGAGCTCGATCGCCAGGCGTGGGACGAGACGTTCGCCGTGAACGTGACCGGCGTGTTCCTCTGCGCACGAGCGTTCCTGCCGGCGATGCTCGAGCGTGGCAGCGGCTCGATCGTGGTGATCGGATCGATGACGGGCAAGCGCCCCTTGTGGGGGCGCACCCCGTACGCGGCGAGCAAGCTCGCCCTCGTCGGGCTCGTCCGCACGCTCGCGCTCGAGACCGCGCCGTCCGGTGTCCGCGTGAACCTCGTGTCGCCCGGACCGGTGGAGGGGGAGCGGATGGCGTGGGCGTTCCGGGCGCAGGCGGAAGGGCGCGGCATCTCGGCCGAGGACGCGCGAGCGGAGATGGTCGCCCAGATCCCGGTCGGGAGGTTGATCGAGGCCCGCGAGGTCGCCGACGCAGTCGTCGCGCTCACGATCGGCGAGCTCACGGCTGTGACGGGCGCGGACCTGAACGTGAGCGGCGGCATGGTGATGTACTGAAAGGAGCGCGTATGCCGAGGATCGTCGACCTCTCGCAGGAGATCTACACCGGGATGATGGTGTATCCCGGCCACCTCAAGACCGTCCTGTTCGATCATGCGACCCACGCCGAGACCGCTCCACGGTTCGACAGTGGATTCAGCTTCCAGACGAAGGGGTTCCTGCTGAACGACAACGGACCGACCCACGTGGACTCGTTCAGCCACCTCGATCCCGATCCCTCGGCGCAGACGATCGACGAGATGCCCCTGGAGCTGTTCACCGGCGAGGCCCTCTGCATCGACGTGACCGGCGCCGAGCCGCGGACGGACATCCCGGTCTCGCGGGTGGAGCAGGGCCTGGCGGACGCCCGGCAGGACGTACGCCCGGGCGACATCGTCCTCTTCTACACGGGGACGGCCACGAGATACGGCGGCACGCCCGAGTACCTGACGGAGTTCCCGGGGCTCGGCGCCGACGTGGCCGACTGGATCGTGCAGCGTGGCGTCAAGTCCTTCGGGATCGACACGTGCACCCCAGACAACCCGTCGAGCCGGATCTACCCGATCCACATGATGGGGCGCGAGCATCACATCACCCACTACGAGAACCTCACGAACCTCGATCAGGTCGCGGGGCAACGGTTCACGTTCATCGGGCTGCCGCTGAAGCTGAAGGGCGCGCACGGGGGGCCGACCCGCGCGGTGGCGTTGCTCGATGACTGAGGAGATCCACCCCGGCGTCGGCGATCCGGCGCCACCGTTCCGGCTCCGGAAGTCGTTCGAGGAGAAGGTGTCGCTGGACGATCTCCTGGAGGGGCACCGGCCCCTGCTCCTCGCCTTCTACGTCTTCGACTTCGGCTCCGTCTGAAGTCACGAGCTCTCCCAGTTGGGGGAGATGGCGCCTCGGATCGAGGCGATGGGCGGCAGGATCGCCGCGATCGCGGTCACCGCGACGTTCTCGCAGATGGCCTTCGCCAAGCACCTCGGCGTCCCGTTCCCGCTGCTCTCCGACTGGGGCCGGGAGACATGCGCGGCCTACGGGGTGCGGTACGACGTCTGGAAGGAGCACGACGGCCTCGCGAAGCGCTCCCTGTTCGTGATCGACGGCGGCGGCATCATCCGGCATCGCTGGGTGACCGATGACGCGCTCCAGGAACCCGCGATCGAGGACGCCCTGGATGCGCTTGCGGCCCTGGAGGGGCAGACGGAGCGTTAGGGCACCGATGGGAGCGGGTCGCTCCTCCTCCGGTCGGAGTACAGGCCGAGGGCCACCCCGGCGAGCACGAGGGCGAGGCTGATCGTGACGGCGAGTGTCAGCGACTCGTTCGCGATCACGATGGACGACAGCAAGCCGACCACCGGGACCGCCATCAGCGTGAGGTTCGTGGTGATCGCGGGGAGGCTGCGGCTGATCGTGAGGAGTCCCCAGAAGCCGAAGGCGGACCCCAGGAAGATCTGATACGCGACCACACCCACGGTGGCCGCCGTCCATCGGATGTGCGGCACGCCCTCGAGGGCTACGGCGAGGATCAGGATGGGGACGGCGGCCACCGCGAACTGCCACGGCATCAGCTCGAACGGCGTCCCCGCCCATCGGTGGGCGCGGATGTGTACGGTGGTCGAGGCGTTCGCGATCGCTGCGACCAGGAGCATGCCGAGACCGATCAGCAGATCGCCGTCGCTCCAATCGAGCGTCCACGGCTCGATCAACAGGACCACTCCGGCAGAGCCCAGCGCGAGACCGGCGATGCGGAGCCACGTGAGGCGTTCGTGGAGGAACACGACCGCGAGGGGGACCGTCCACAGGCTCGCGGTATAGACGAGGATCGACGACCGACCCGGGGGAACGAACTCGAGGGCGCTGAACACGAGCGCCGTCACGAGGGCGAGGCGCGCGAGGCCGACGCTCCACAGGATGGGTCGATCGGCTGCGCGCGGGCGCGGCACGCCTCGCGTCGCCATCCCGGCGGCGACCACGATGGCCGCGCCCCCCATGCGGAACGCGGCGAGCCACAGGGGAGGAACGAGGTCAACGCCCGCGGACATGATCGGCCAGTTCAGCCCGAGCACGGCGACGGTGGCGGCCGCGAGCATGTAGACGGCCGGCCGACGCAGCACCGGTGCCTGGTCGTGGGAGCGGACCCAGAAGCGATCGCTTGCGGGTACCCGCGTTCCTTCGGTGTGCCGGTCGCCCGTCATCGCATCGGGGTCGGTCGGCATCGCCCGCGGACTTCCTGCCGGCTAATCGAGCAAGCGGTCGTCGTACTCGACCCGCGACAGGATCCGGGGCGCGTCCTCGGTCACGAGGACCATGTCCTCGATCCGCACGCCGCCGCCGCCCTGCACGTCCGGCACCCACACCAGGGGCTCCACCGCGAAGACCATCCCGGGCTTGAGGTCGAAGACCGTGGATCCCGGCAACGTCTCGCCGATGTAGGGGGGCTCGTTCGCGCCCATGCCGATCCCGTGACCGATGAACAGGCTGAAGAGGTTGTCGCCGAAGCCGTGCTCCCGGACCTCCGCGATGATGGCGTCCGCCACGTCCTGATTCGTGCGACCGGGACGCATCACGTCCACGCCGGCCATCAGCCCTCGGTAGACCGCGGTGTAGACCCGCTTCTGCATCGCCGATGGCTTCCCGACCATCATCGTCCTTCCGATGTCGGCGAAGTAGCCGTTCCACATCGCGCCGATGTCGATGAAGCAGAGGTCGCCGTTGCGGATGATCTTGTCCGTGCAGATCCGATGCGGCGGCGACATGTGCTCGCCCGACGCGACGAAGGGAGTGATCACGTGCGCCATCTCCCCGCCCATGTAGAAGAGCGTCTGCATCGCGTCGCCGGCCACCTCGTTCTCCCGACGGCCCGAGCGGCTCGAGTCGATCGCGCGTTGGGTGACCGCGTCGCCGATCGCGCAGGCCTCCTCGATGATCGCGATCTCGTCGTCGCTCTTGATCAGGCGCACCTGCTGCATCAGGTGGTCGCCGTCCGTGGGTTGGAGATCTGGGAGATGGGTCTGCATCGACTCGACGAGCGAGTAGTTCACCTGGTCGACGCCCATGCGGCCGGCCGCCACGCCGAGCTCGTTCAAGAGCGGCGCGAGTGTCGCCTTGACGAATCCGTCCACGAGCTCGCGCTGCTCCATGATGGGGATCGGGTGCGCCGCGGTCAGCCACGACATCCCCATCGACGCCTTGTCGATCTCGCCGCCCGAGCACAGGAGCACCGGACCCGCGTCACGCGTGAGGAGCACCCCGTTGAGGGAGCTCATCTTGCCCGCGATCAGCTGCGCTCGCAGCGACGTGAGGTAGCGGACGTTCTCGTCCTTCCAGAGGAGGAGGGAGTCGATGTCCGAGTTGCGGAGAGCCTGTTGCGCCGCCGCGATCCGGTCGCTCCGGAGGCGGGAGAAGTCGATCCGATCCTCCCAGTCGACCCCGAACGGTCCGCGCGCGTAGCCGCTCATCACTCTCCTCCGGGTCTGCCCTGATCCCGGGGCCGGCTCTCGGCCTCGCTCCCCACGACAGAGAACGAGGTCCCGGGCTCCCGGGTCTGTCCGGGCGGGTATGTATCATACATCCTGTCGGAAGTGCGAACGAGCGCCAAGATGCGCCGGTCGCGAGCGGGAAGAGGTGCGCGGCATGGCAACGGACAAGGCTGTCACCGGCGACGTGGACTGGGCCAGCATCGCCACCACGGGTGGCAGGCGCACCGCCCATGAATTCGTGAAGGACTCGCTCCGGCGGGCCATCCTGCGAGGCGACCTGAGCGGGGGGTCCCGGCTGATCCAGGCCGACCTGGCGACCATGCTGAACGTCAGCACGACACCGGTGCGGGAGGCGCTGCGGGATCTGGCCACGGAGGGGTTCATCACGCTGGACCGGCACCGGGGCGGCGTCGTCCGGGAGCTGAACTGGTCGGAGATGGAGGAGATCCGCCTGATCCGCCATCAGCTCGAGCCGCTGGCGGTGCGCCTCGTGGTCGAGAAGATCACGGAGGAGGAGCTCCAGGAAGCCGAGCGCTTGCGGGAGCGGATGGCGAAGGAACGCGACCTCGGCAACTGGGTCGAGCTGAACACCCAGTTCCACCTGGTCTTCCATGATTCGACTGGCGTGTCGCGCCTCGCCTCGATCCTGAAGGGGTTCGAGGAGGCGTCCACGGTCTACGTCGCACAGGCGCAGCGGTGGCACCCCGAGATCCGGCGGCGTGCGGACGACGAGCACCAGGCCCTGATCGAGGCGTTCCGGAGTCGTGACGCCGATCGCGCCGCGGCCGTGATGCAGGGGCACGCCGCGATGCCGATCGAGATGACCCGGCCCGAGGAACGCGGAACGGGCTGAGCGGAGAGGCCTCGGATCCGGATCATCGCCGGACGAGGGCCGGAACAGCGAAGGGAGCGACGGACATGGACACGGCTCGGCTCGGCATCGTCGGACTCGGATGGTTCGGAGGTGTCCTGGCGAAGAGCGCCCGGGCATCCGGCGTCGCGGACGTCGTCTCCTGCTACGCGAGGACCGAGGAGACGAGGGCGGCCTTCGCCGAGGAGCACGGATGCCGCGCGGCGGGCGACCTCGGCGAGCTGCTCGACGATCCCGAGGTCGACGGGGTGATCGTGGCGACCCCGCATTCGACGCACGCGGACATCGCGGTGGCCGCGGCGGAAGCCGGCAAGCACGTGTTCGTGGAGAAGCCCCTCACCCTCACGGTCGCCGACGCGAAGCGGGTGGGCGACGCGGCCGCGCGAGCTGGGGTGATGGTCCAGGTCGGACACAATCGGCGCCGCCAGCCGGCCAACCGCAAGATCAAGACGATGATCGACGCCGGCGAGCTCGGCACCGTCCTGCAGCTCGAGGGTATGCACTCGGCTGCCGGCGGCCACAAGCCCGATCTCCCGGCGTGGCGGAAGGATCCCGCCGAGTGCCCCTTCGGCGGCATGACGGCGCTCGGCGTCCACACGGTGGACACCTTCCACTACTTCATGGGCCCGGCGAAACGGGTGACGGCGCTCAGCACGCGGTTCCACGGGTTCAACGACCTCGACGACGCGACGACCGTGCTGCTCGAGTACGACTCGGGTCCGATCGCGTCGATCAACACGACGTACTTCGCGCCACCGGTCGTCTCGCTCTCCGTGTTCGGCAGCGACGCCGCGGCGTGGAACGAGGAGGACGGCGCGCGCCTGTACACACAGGTCCGGAGCGACCCCGCGCGCACCGAGCATGAGGTCGAGACGATCGACACGATGCACGACGAGATCGTCGAGTTCGCACGCTGCATCCATGGAGAGGCCGAGCCGGAGACCGGCATGCCCGAGGCGATCGAGGTCGCCGCGGTCCTGGAGGCGATCGGAATGAGCGTCGCGTCCGGGAGCGCGGTCGAGCTGGCCGATCTCCGCTAGACGATCACGCCGGCCGGCGCATCCTCGTC
>DASSDW010000071.1:0-3693 GCA_035696925.1 Actinomycetota bacterium | reverse complement strand
CTCTACGAAGGGAACGGCCGCGCGAAGTACGTCGGCGGCCAGCTGGAGGGCGCGTAACCTCGGGCGGATGCCCGTCGAGGTGTACGTCGAGGCGACCGCGAAGCGCGCGTTCGCCGGCGCGGTCGACTGGCCGGGATGGTGTCGGTCCGGCAAGGACGAGGAGGCCGCGCTCGAGTCGCTCATCGGGTACGGCCAGCGTTACGCGCGCGTCCTGGAGGGATCGGGCGTCCGCTTCACGGCACCCGCGCGCCTCTCGACGCTCTCGATCGTGGAGCGGATACAGGGCGACGCCACCACCGACTTCGGCGCCCCCTCGATCGCGCCGAAGGCCGACGTCACCCCGATCGATCGACGCTGGCTCACGCGGAACGAGAGGATCCTCCGGGCGTGTTGGGAGTCTTTCGATCGGGCCGTCGCCGGGGTGACGGGTGAGCTCCGCAAGGGGCCGCGCGGCGGCGGGCGGGAGGTCGACGCGATCGTCGGTCACGTCGTCGGCGCCGAAGGCGGCTACCTGCGCATGATCGCCGGGAAGCCGCCGAGCTTCGCGGAGCGGGACGCGTCGGCAGCGTGGGATCCGGTCCGAGCCGCCGTCCGCGACGGGCTCGAACGTGCGGTCGTCGACGGCATCCCCGAGAAAGGACCCCGCGGCGGGGCGAGGTGGTCCGCGAGGTACTTCGTGCGGCGCGACGCATGGCACGTCCTCGACCACGCGTGGGAGATCGAGGATCGTTCGTCAGCCGAGGCGTGAGCCCTCTTCGCGAGCCGACCTCGCGGGACGGGGGAGCCACGACGTCGACGCCAACGCCAGGTGCTCGAGCTCGAGCGCCGCGAGCGCCTCGTACCGGCCCGCCGCCAGGTCGGCGACGGGATCGTCGCTCGCCGTGCGGAGCTCACGGAACAGCCGGCCGGCCACGGCGCGATTGGCGAGGTAGGCGAGCGCCACGCCGTCGCGGCTCTTCAAGGATCGCTTCAGGGCGCGGCGCTCCCGTTCGCGGGACACGCGCGGGGGGATCCACGCCGCGAGCACCGGAAGCGTCGGTCCCGCGGCCAGGCCGACCCCGATCAGCAGCGCGAGCATGTCGACGTCTTCCTCGACGGATCTGCCGTTCTGGACCGTCTCGTTCCCGATGATGCGGATCTCGTTCGCGACCGCTTCGAACCCGTCGCCGACGAGCGGCACCTCGGAGAGGCGCCCGACGGCGTCGCCAGCCCGATGGATCGCGTGACCGGCTCCTTCCACGCTCTCGCCGACGGCGCCGAGCCGTTCGACGAACGTGCCCACCGTGATCCCGAGCACGAGCCAGACCACCGTCCACAGGAGCACGAGCAGGTCGATCGCGACGACGGACCGTTGCGGGAGCCGCGATTCGATCGATCCGAGCATGCGAGAACACCTTGCCCAGGTACCGGCTGAGGGAAACGCTCGGATGGGACGGGGGCGTTCCCGAGCCCGGGTGCGGGAGAACGCGCGGCTTGCAGGTATCCTGGTGGATATCGGTCGGCGCGCGGAACCGAGCGCAGCCATCGACGGATCGCCCGGCACACGGCTCAGCGCGGGCATCGCCGCGTGCGCCGGGCGGCGCACCAACGAGACAGAGGAGATGACCATGCCGGAGACCTTCGGGAAGCGACAGCGCAAGGACGTGAAGGCCAAGAAGGCGGCGGCGGCGGAGGAGCGGCGGCTGGCTCGCGTGCAGCGACGCCGGGATCGTGAGGCCGGTCTGATCGAGCCGGGTCCGCCCGTGGCCACGCCCGAGGAGATCGAGTCGCAGCTCGGGATCGTTCCGCCCGGGCTCGCGGACTGACCCAGGCCCGCAAGCGGATCCTCCGCGCTGCGGAGCGTCAGCTCGCGGCCCGGAATACGCGCACCGGCACTGAGGTTCGGGGGAAGACATGCCCGCGATCACTGTCGACGACGCCACCACGCTCCCGCGCCTCCCCGAGGCCGGTGGATCGTCGGTGGTTCGCCCGGTCCGCGCGGTCGTCACGGCCCCGGGGGGTTTCGAGGGCGAGGGGTTCCCGGTCCGCCGGGCCTTCGCCGGTGTCGAGCTCACCGACCTCGATCCCTTCGTCCACATGGACCAGATGGGCGAGGTCGAGTACGCGCCGGGCGAGCCGAAGGGCACGCCGTGGCACCCGCACCGTGGCTTCGAGACCGTCACCTACATGCTCGACGGGATCTTCGAGCATCAGGACTCGAACGGCGGCGGCGGAGTGATCACGAACGGCGACACGCAATGGATGACGGCCGGCGCCGGGATCCTGCACATCGAGAAGCCACCGGAGCACCTGGTCGCCAGCGGAGGCCTGTTCCACGGGATCCAGCTCTGGGTCAACCTGCCCAAGGCCGAGAAGTGGACCCCTCCGCGGTACCAGGATCTCCGGGGCAGTGAGGTCGGGTTGCTGGCGTCGGCGGACGCCGGCGCGCTCGTCCGCGTGATCGCGGGCGACCTCGCCGGCTGGATCGGCCCCGGGAAGACCTACACACCCATGACGATGGTCCACGCGACGATCGCACCCGGCTCGCGGCTCGAGCTCCCGTGGAACCCCTCGTTCAACGCGCTCGCCTACGTGCTGTCGGGCGCCGGCACGGTCGGACCGGATCGCCGTCCGATCGTCACCGGTCAGCTGGCCGTGTTGGGCGCCGGGGACCTCGTGCGCCTGGAGGCCGCCGCCTCGCAAGAGAGCCGATCACCGGCCTTCGAGGTGCTGGTGCTCGGCGGCCGCCCGATCCGCGAGCCGGTCGCGTGGTACGGCCCGTTCGTGATGAACACGCGTGAGGAGCTCGTCCAGGCGTTCGAGGACTATCAGGCCGGGCGACTGGGAACCGTTCCCGCGATCCACCACACACCGGACCATGTCGTGGAGTCGACCCCGGCGTCGGAGGCCGAGTAGCCGGGCGGGCGCGAACGGGTCGGAGGGCTCAGGGACGGATCTCCAGCCCCGGCACACCGTCCGGGATGGTGATCTCGAAGACGCGGCGCACCTGGGGCGAGGGATCCTGGACGACCACGGGTCCGCCCCCGTTCGGGAGGCCCGCTCCCTCGAGGAGGGCCCGAAGGCCACTGCTGTCCATGAAGGACACCCGGGAGAAGTCGAGCACGAGCGGTGCGTCGCCGGAGGCCGTGAGCAGGAGCTCGGTCAATCCACCCGCGGTCGCCATGTCGAGTTCCCCCTCCAGGCGATAGCAGTCGTCGGTCGCGGTGATCTCGAGCTGCATCGGATGTTCTCCCTGGTTGCCGGCCACGTCGATCACAACGGCTGTCGGTCCCGTCAGGCGTCCGACGGGTCCGTCGAGGACCCTAGCGATGGACTCTGGGAAGCGACAAGCGCGAGGACGGCGAGGGCTAGGCTCCTCCGGTGAGCGGAGACCCGGAACCCAGGCGGACCCTCTCGACGCGGGAACTGAACAGAGCCCTCCTGGCTCGACAGGACCTGCTGGAGCGGTCGACGACGAGCCTTCCGAAGGCGATCGAGCGGGTCGGAGGCCTCCAAACCCAGTACGCCCCCGCCGGCTACATCGCCCTGCGAACCCGCCACGAAGGCTTCCGGCGCGACGATCTCACCCGAGCGCTGCACCGGAAGGCCGTCGTCCAGGCGTGGATGATGCGGACGACGATCCACATGGCATCGAGGAGCGACTTCTGGCTGTTCTCGGCCGCGGTCCGGGAGCATCGCCGGGAGGGGTGGATC
>DASSDW010000070.1:0-2650 GCA_035696925.1 Actinomycetota bacterium | reverse complement strand
GCCGGCGATCTCGAGGCCCCGGAGCTCGTCTCGTGACAATCCCGAGCGCCGGAGATGCTCGCGGGCCGCCTCCGGGTCGAACCGCGGAACGATGTCCGGCGTGTGTCCCTGCAGCGCCGGCGGCACGATCCCTCCGTTCGCGACGACGAGGTTCGAGGGCACATGCTCGGCCAGCAACTGGCGGTCCACGGCGGAAGCGAGCGCCCGCCGGAACTCGACGTTCCCCATCACCGGATCCGCATGCCGGAACGCAAGGAACCCCGACCAGCTCGCGGCCCCGAGATGCGCTTCGTCCGAGATCCCGGGCACGAGGTCGGCCGTCTTCGGCGTGTAGCGCACGGTGACCGCATCGAGTTCGTCGCGGGCGTAGGCGGCGATCGCCGCGGGGATCTCCTTCCGCACGTACTCGACGGTCGCGACGTTGCCCGGCCGCGGGGTGCTCGGATCCTCGCGACGGTGGAGCACCAGTCGGTCTTCGAACCGTTCGACGATCTCGAAGGCGCCGCTGACCACCTGCTTCCCGGGCTCGGTCCATCCGTCGCCGTCGCGCTCGATCGCGTGCCGTGGTTGCGGACCGCCGTCGGGACGGTTCATCACGCTCATGAAGTACGGAGCCGGCGCCGCCAAACGGAATTCGACGGTCCGTTCGTCGAGCGCGCGAACGCCGATCAGGTCCGGGTCCTCGGTGCTGCGCAGGTAGTGGTCCTGACCATATTCGAGGACGAAGTAGATCGCGACCGACGACCCCGGGGCGTCGGGGTTCAGCACTCGTTTGATCCCGTATTCCACGTCGTGCGCCGTCAAGGGCTCGCCGTCGGACCACGTCAGACC
Source organism: Actinomycetota bacterium (assembly GCA_035696925.1). Taxonomy (GTDB): domain Bacteria; phylum Actinomycetota; class UBA4738; order UBA4738; family HRBIN12; genus JAJNBA01. Next base: position 1,819 of record DASSDW010000070.1, on the reverse strand, counting down.
CTCGCGGAGATGGAAGACGTAGCGCAGGCCGTCGTCGGAGATCTCCCACCGCTCCGCGAGCGAGGGCACGATCGTCCGCTCGGGCCAAGCCTCGACCAGCCGGTCGAACAGCTGCATGCAGAGCTGGATGTTCGGCCAGGCGATCGCGGAGCGAGGGTCGGGGTCGTTCGGGAGGAAGCTGGTGCCCACGCGCAGCGTCGCGGACGGCGGCTCGGTCGCGGGATCCGGCCATCGCCAGAGATCGAACGCCCGCTGGTACATCTCGTTCGCTTCCGCGAAGCGGAGCGACATGTGGAACGCCAACGCGAGCTTGAACAGCACGAGCGCGATGGCGTCCTGCTCGCCGCGTTCTCCCAGGATCGGCAACAGCTCGCGGTAGCTGGCGATCGCCTCGTCGAGCGCGTACTCCTGCCGCGCGCGGTCGCCGGCCATCGTCAGGTACGCGACCGCCTTGTCCTCGTCGGCCGCGGCGAGCCAATGATGCGCCAGCAGCCCGGCGACCTCCTCCTCGCGGGCCGCGTAGCGGTCCTCGAGCCATGTGGCGGCCTTCGCGTGGAGCGCCCGCCGCTCGTCCACGACGAGCGTCCGGTACGCGGCCTCCTGGATCAACGCGTGCTTGAACCGATATTCCGGTTCCGGCCAGCGCCGCGCCTCTCGGAGCAGGTCGAGCCGCATCAGGGACGAGAGCGAGTCCTTCACGTCGCCGTCGCCGGTGACGGCCTCCAGGAGCGGCAGCCCGAACTCCCGCCCCAACACGGATGCCGCCATGAGGGCGGCGTGCGGCTGTGGGTCCAAGCGATCGATGCGCGCGAGGATCACCTTCTCGACGGTCGGCGGGATCTCGACGTCGGCCTCGTGGTCGAACCGCCAGCCCTCGCCGTCCCGGACCAGCGAACCCGCGTCGGCGAGCGAGCGGACCAGCTCCTCGAGGAAGAACGGGTTGCCGTCGGCGTGCTCGAGGATCCTCTCCTCCATGTCCTCGGGCAGCGTGCCCGCGCCGACGAGCGAACGGAGCAGGTCGAGGCCGGCGTCACCCGAGAGCGCTTCCAGCGCCAGCTCCGTGGTGCGGTGCGGAAGCTCTCTGGCGGCGTCATCCTTGAGCCGCCAGGCAGGGTGGTCGCGCTCCTGACGGAGGGTGAGGACGAGGAGGAGCGCTGCGTCTTCGGTGTCGGGGAGCAGCCGCTCGAGGAGCTGCAACGAGGTGGCATCGGCCCAGTGCAGATCCTCGAGGGCGACGGCCACGGGGCCGTCCTCCGCGAGGCGCTGTAACCAGTGCCGCACGACCTCGAACGTTCGGTATTGGAGGGCTTCGGGGGAGAGCTCGCCGAGACGAGCCTGGTCGTCCGGCTCGAGCGTGAGCCCGAGCATCGCGGCGAGATACGGGGTGAGCTCGTCGGCGCGATCGCCGAAGAGTCGCTCGACGTTTCGGCGGAGGGCCACGCGTACGCGCATCTCCGGCTCGTCCGCGAGGACGCCGAGCCAGGAACGGACGAGGTCCCGGAACGGCCAGTAGGTCATCGACTCGCCGTAGGACACGCACTTGCCCTCGAGCCAGAGCGGGCGACCTTGCGGCGCCGAGCCCTGGGCGAACATGTCGCGGAACTCCGAGAGGAGCCTCGTCTTGCCGATCCCAGGCTCGCCGGTCATGACCGCGATGGCCCCGGTGCCCTCGAGAGCGGCTCGCGCGAGTTCGCGAACGACCGCGAGCTCGCGCTCCCGCCCGACGACCGGCGCCTGCACACCCTCGATCCCTCGTGTCGACACGGACGTGGCCAGCGGGGCGATCACGGATCTCGCGGCGACCGCACCCGACTTCCCC
>DASSDW010000069.1:0-45356 GCA_035696925.1 Actinomycetota bacterium | reverse complement strand
GGATCCAGCCGGTGCGCCCAGGCGATCCGTCGGCCGGGCGGCAGGTCGGCTCCGGGCTCGGCGTCGGCGAACGCCCCCACGTCGACGCCGTTCGGCACGATCTCGAGCTCGGCCCGGGGCAACGCCCGGCGGAGGAACGTTGCCGCCGCCTGCGAGACCGCGACGCCGATCGAGACCCGGGACCAGACGCGGCGAAGCACGGGCGCCGCGAGCTCCATCGCGCGCGAGCGGTCGAGGTAGGCGTGCACGGTCGCCACGACCGGCGCCCGCGACGCGAGCGTCGCGTACATGGACGCGCTCGGCGTGAGCGGCTCGTGGACGTGGACGACGTCGGGCCGCACCTCGGCGAGGACGGCGCGCGTGCGCCGGTACGCGAGCGGCGCGATCGGGGCGACCGTCCCACGGTAGGACACACGCACAGGACGCCCGACGGAGCGGACCCATGGCTCGGTGGGCACCGCGACCGTGGGTGCGAGCACGACCGCCTCGTGCCCGCGCTCCAGGAGCTGCGTCGCGAGGTTCGCGACATGCACCTGCACGCCCCCGGCCGCCTGCCAGTCGTACGGACAGACGAGCGCGATGCGCACCGGCCCTACGCGTCCCAACCGGGCTGGAACAGATGCCAGTCCGAGGGCGCGGAGGCGATCGCTTTCTCGAACGAGGCGGCCAGCGCGCGCGTGAGCGCGACGATGTCGTCCTTCCTGCGACCGGTCGGCTCGATCGTGACCTCGGAAAGCACCTCGACCCACCCGTCCCGCGTCGTGAACGTCGGACCCGAGATGAGGGGCGCGCCGGAGGACAACGCGATCAGCGCCGGCCCGGCGGGCATCCGTCGGGTCCGACCGAACATCTCCACCTCGATGCCGCCGCCGGAGAGATCGCGATCGGCCACGAGCGCGACGATCCGGTTCTCCTCGAGGCGTTGGGTGAGCTGGCGGCCCACGTGGTCGCTCGCCAGGTCGATGATGTCCATCTGCAGCTGCCGACGATGTTCGAGGAACAGTGTGAACAGACGCTCCGGCTTCAGGTGCTCGGCGACCGACACGACCGGAGCGAGCCGGATCGCCATCGCCCGCCCGCCCACGTCCCAGTTCCCCGTGTGCGGGAGCGCGATCACGACGCCCTTGCCCTCGGCCAACCCCTTCTCGACGTGCTCGATCCCCTCGAAGCGGAAGGCGGCGGCGACCGCGGCGTCGTCCCACCCGAGCACGTTGAACGTGTCGAACCAGTACCGGCCGTAGAGGGCGAACGCCTCGCAGGTCGACGCCCGCACGAGCGCGTCGTCCGCCGGTCGCCCGAGGACCTGCGCTTGGTTCGCGGCCACCACGGCGCGTGGCCCAGCGGCGAGGCGATAGAACAGCCGCCCCGCCCGCTCGTAGGCGGAGCGACCGCTCCGCACCGGGAGGAGCGGCCCCAGCCAGCTCATGAACCGATACAGGAGGTAGGTCCCGGTCTCGGTAACCCAGCGTCGCGCGTTCACGCCGTCCGTTCCTCCTGCGCGACCTGCCCCGCGCGGACGACGGCGGCGAGGCCGGACATCACGGCCACCGTCCAGACGGCCCACGTCCACCCGAACAAGAGGAACGCGACCACGAGCACGTACCGGGCGCCACGCGTGACGTGCCGCTCCTCCACCGAGTAGCCCAGCGCGGCCCCGCGCGCTCGGATGTACCCGGCCACGAACGACAGGCTGACGGCGGCGAGCGCCGCCACGGCCAGCGACGCGCTGCCGTCGCGCGCGGCCCACGCGATCGCGGACAGCACGGCCCCGTCCCACACGCGATCGAGGAGATCGTCCAGCATCCGGTCGGTCGGTCCCCCGGCGCCGTGGTTGGCTCGATGGCCCCCGAGCAGGAGGAGCGCGCCCGAGGCGCCGGCCGCCCACGCCGCGGGGCGCGCCTCCCTGGCGACCACGAGGAATCCCGCCCCGGCCGCGAGCGCACCGCCGGCAACGAGGACCGAGCGCGTGATCGCGGTGCCGGGTGGCTGGCGTTCGAACCGCAGCAAGCTCCGCATCGCAGGTCGGGCGAGCGTAGCAACTCTGTAGGATTCCACGACCCTGACCCATCACCCTGCGAGAGCCAGCGCCTCGGTCCTCGTCTACGAAGGAGCCGCTGTTGAAGACCTACGACGCGAAGGACATCCGCAACGTCTTGCTGGTGGGGCACGGGGGTTCCGGGAAGACGACGCTGATGGAAGCGATGCTCTTCGCGTCCGGTGCGATCACCCGCATGGGCACGGTCGAGGACGGGAACACCGTGTCGGACCACGACCCCGACGAGCAGCACCGCCAGATCTCCGTGTCGCTGTCCATGGCACCGATCGAGTGGAACGACGTCAAGATCAACGTTCTCGACGCCCCCGGCACGGCGGACTTCGTCGGGGACGTGCGCTCGGCGGTCCGCGCGGCGGACGCCGTGATCGTCGTGGTCTCCGCGGTGGACGGCGTCGAGGTGCAGACCGAGTTTGCGTGGGAGCTCGCGGTCCAGGAGAACCTGCCTCGTGCCGTGTTCGTGAACAAGTTGGATCGTGAGCGCGCGGATTTCCAGGGGACGCTCGACCAGCTGGTGTCCTCGTTCGGGAACCAGGTGGCGCCGTTCGAGCTCCCGATCGGGGCGGAGAGCGAGTTCAGCGGCATCGCCGACCTGCTTCACGAGAAGGCGGACCTGTACCCGTCCGGGCCGAAGGCGGAGGAGTCCGAGTGGCCCGACGAGATCCATCAGCTCGCGGATCCGGCGCGGGAGAAGCTGATCGAAGCGGTCGCCGAGTCCGACGACGCCTTGATCGAGCAGTACCTCGACGAGGGCACGCTCCCCGAAGCCGTCATCTCACGGGGCGCGAAGGACGGCTTCACGAACGCCCGGCTCGCTCCCGTCTTCGTCGGCTCGGCTTCCAAGGCGATCGGGATCGATCGGCTGCTGGACTTCATCGTCGAGGAGTTCCCCTCCCCGCTCGATCGCGCGCCGCTGCAGGTGATCGGGAAGGGCGGCGAGGAGAAGGAGCGGGCGTGCGATCCCAACGGACCCCTGAGTGCCTTCGTGTTCAAGACCGTGTCGGACCCCTTCGTCGGGCACATCACGATGTTCCGGGTCTTCAGCGGCAAGGTCCGCCCCGACAGCTCGGTGCACAACGCGACGCAGGGAACCGACGAGCGGATCGGACAGCTCTTCGCGCTCAAGGGGAAGGAACACGAGACCGTGTCCGAGGTGCCGGCCGGAGACATCGGCGCGGTCGCGAAGCTCCCCCACACCCACACGGGGGACACGTTCGCCACGAAGGACGATCCGGTCCAGCTCGCACCGGTGGAGCTCCCCGAGCCGCTCCTCGCCTACGCGATCGCACCCAAGACGAAGGGCGAGGAGGACCGGCTCGCCACCGGTCTGGCGCGGCTCCGCGAGGAGGACCCAACGTTCCGCGTGGCCCGCAACGACGAGACCCACGAGACGGTGATCTACGGGATGGGTGAGGCACACCTCGGCGTGCAGATGCAGCGCCTCAAAGCGAAGTTCGGCGTCGAGGTGGAGGCGAGGCCCGCGAAGATCGCGTACCGGGAGACGATCCGGGCCAAGGCGAAGGCGCAGGGCCGCCACGTGAAGCAGAGCGGGGGCCACGGGCAGTACGCGGTGTGCGAGATCGAGGTCGAGCCGCTCCCGCGGGGGGAAGGCTTCGTCTACGAGGACAAGATCTTCGGAGGAGCGATCCCCCAGCAGTTCATCCCGTCGATCGAGAAGGGCATCGTCAAGACGATGTCCGAGGGCGTGCTGTCGGGGAACCCCATGGTCGACATCAAGGTCACGCTCGTCGACGGGAAGTTCCACTCGGTGGACTCCTCCGACATGGCGTTCCAGATCGCGGGCTCACTCGCGTTGAAGGAGGTCGTCGAGCAAGCCGGCGTGGCGCTCCTCGAGCCGATCGTCCAGCTGCAGGTGACCGTCCCGGAGTCCTTCACCGGCGACATCATGGGCGACCTCAACGCGAAGCGCGGCAAGATCCAAGGCATGGACCAGCTGGGCGGCGGCAAGCAGGTGATCAACGCGATGGTCCCCCAGGGCGAGGTCGCCCGCTACGTGATCGACCTGCGGTCGATGACCGGCGGCCGCGGCGCGTTCTCGATGACGTTCTCCCACTACGAGGAGATGCCGCAGCACCTCGCGCAGAAGGTCATCGACGAGTACCAGCACGCCCGCGAGGAAGCCCACAAGAAGTAGGGAGCGCGGCTGCGCCTATGGCGCGGCGTCGTCGAGGAACGGCAGCACGAGTTCCTCGAACCGCTCCGGTTGGCGCACGTTCACCACGTGGTCGGCGCCCTCGACGACGACCTTGCGCGAGCCCATGATCTCCACGCCGAGGAAGTCGGAGACGCGACGCATATCGGGTGGGTCGTACTCGGCTTCGAGGATCAGCGTGGGCACATCGATCTCCGCCAGCCGGTGGGCGGCGGGAGGATCGAGCTGCTCCGCCCCGCTCTCGTCCATCGTCAGCTCGTGGATGTTGTCGCGCGCGATCTGCTTGATCAGGGCTGCGCGTTCGTCATCGGTCCCGAGCGGCGCCCAGATCTCGAGCAGGAGGTCCTGCGCGCGCTCGAGATCGCCGGCCTCGATCGCGGCCTCGATCGGCGCGTCACGTTCCGCCCACCAGTCCTCTTCCTCCTCGGTCGACTCGAAGCCGCCCAGGCCGGTTGCGACGAGCACGAGACCCCACACCCGTTCGGGATGCTCCAGCGCGTAGTCGATGTCGATGCCTCCGCCCATCGAGCATCCGACGATCGCGCTCTGCGTGACCTCCTCGAAAGCGAGGAGCGCTTCGAGGTCTCGGACGTGCGAGTAGGCAACACCTGGCTCGGGCCGGCTCGAGCCTCCGTAGCCACGGACGTCGTAGCGGAGCACCCGGTAGCCCGCGTCCGCGAACGACGCGAACTCCCGGTCCCACGTGCGCATGTCCCACAGTCCCGGATGGATGAGGGTCACGGTGGGACCGTCGCCCGTGATCTCGTAGTTCAGGTGCGCGCCGTCCGGCAGCTCGAGCGTGGACATCGCCCGAGCCTAGCCCCAGCCGCTAGGCGGGGACCAGCACGAGCGGGAACAGGGCGAGGAGCCAGCTCGTGAGCGATCCGATCAGGAGGTACTCGGTGACGACGTCGATCGTCCGCGCGGACGGTCCGGCGGCGCCGGATTCGCCGCGCAGGCCGTTCAGCTCCGGATAGCGCAGGAGCCCCTTGGCGCCGATCACGAGGGCGGCCGCGGTGGCCTCTCCCGCGAGCCCGAGGCCGAAGATCAGTACGCGCTCGAGCGGCCCGATCACCCGCCCGCCGCGGAGCCGCTGCTCGGCGTTCGAGAACCTCGTTCCCATCGCCGTCAGCACCAGACGGACGATCGCGTTGCTCGTGGCGAAGAGCATCGTGAGGACGCCGGCGACGAGGAGCACCCGCTCCAACGACGCGCCGGCCACGAGCGGGAACGGCAGTTGGTGAACGCCGCGCGCGAGGATCGGCTCGGTCCGGAAGCTGGAGACCGGCTCCGCCCCGAACAGCGAGACCGTGACGAAGGCAGCGAGGACGAACAACAGCGAGCCGAGCGCGCGGAGCGCGGTCATCCGGGTCGGATCCCGCCGCAGCACGATCCACACGGCGATCGTCACTCCGGTCAGGAGGGTGAGGAGGAGGAGGGTCGGGGTCGTCGCCCCGGCCGCGAGACCGAGGACGAGCGGCGCGACGAAGCCGGTGATGATCGCGCCCATCGTCCTCGGACCGTCCTTCGGCTCGCCCGAGAGTCCGGCGACCAGGTCCGCGAGACCCACGGACAGCAACCAGATACCGACCGCGATCACGCGACGGCCTCCCGCAGTTCCCCGTGCGCCTGTCGGATCGCGTAGAGACCACCGCGGATCGCGCGCTGGGAGACGGCCGAGACACTCACGTCCAGGCGCTCCGCGATCGAGGTCAGCGGCTCGTCGACGAGCAACCCGAGCATGATGTCGGCGTCTCGCGGATCCATCGCCGTGACCAGCTCGTCCCGGCAGTGCAGGAACGCGTTGACGGCTCCGACCGGTGGCGACCCGTCGGCCCCCCCGTCGATCCAGCGGGTCCGCAGCCCGCGCGGCCGTTCCCGCCGCTGCTCCAGATCACGAACCATGTCGACCGCCTCCCGAGCCGCCCACCAGGCAGGACCGTCTTGCTCGAACGGCGCCCGCGACGCCTCGTATCCCAGCAGCTCGCCGGACCCGATCCCGAACCGGACGTCGACCTCACCCAGGAGGGCGAGCCGCACGACCAGCGTCGCATCGAGCGCCGACACGAGGTCTCCGTACAGGCCCTGGAACTCGTCGCCGATCGTCGGCGTCAGCGGCTGTGTCGCCCCGACCCTGCCGTTCGCCAGGTCCAACGCGCTTCCGACCGCCTTCAACCGCCGCTCCCGATCCGGATGACGGCGCGAAGCGACGACGTCGCCGAGCACCGCAACGAGCCGTTCGGCTCCAACCGGTTCCATGATGTGAAGTGTATGTCTTCAGCTATAAGAAGTAAAGACAGATGCTTCATATCGTCTGAGTGAAGATATGAGCTGCAGAGTTGCTCGTCCGGACTCAATCATCCACGAACCGCGGGGTCAATCGAGCCGCGGTCTCCTCCAGCAGTTCCGGCATCACCCGCGTCTGCCCCACGACCGGCATGAAGTTCGTGTCCCCGCTCCATCGAGGGACCACGTGCCAATGGAGATGGTCCGGCATCCCCGCCCCGGCGATGCGACCGATGTTCGCGCCGACGTTGAAGCCGTGGGGAGCCATCTCCTCACGGAGCGCCGAGACGGACCTCCGGATGAGGCGTTGCAGATCGAGGAGCTCGTCGTCGGCGAGCGCCTCGAAGCTGCCTTCGTGGCGGTTCGGCACGACCATCACGTGTCCCGGGTTGAACGGATACTTGTTGAGGACGACGTAGCCGAGCTCCGACCGTGCGAGGACGCGCTCGGGCTCCTCCCCGTCGCGGATCCGACAGAGCACGCACCCTTCGCCCTCGTCGTCCTTGACGGCCTGGATGTACTCCATGCGCCATGGACTCCACAGGTGCCCCATGCCGGTCTAGAAGGCGCTCTGTTCGAGCGCACGCGTCCGGCCTTCCTCGGCGAGCGTCGACACGATCCGATCGAACGGCACGCCCTGATGCTCCTCCCCCGTGCGGTCCCGGACGGTGAACGTCCCCGCATCCAGATCCCGATCGCCCACGACCACCACGTACGGCGACTTCATCAACTGGGCCGCGCGGATCTTCTTACCCACCGTCTCCTTCGTCTCGTCGACGTGCACCCGGAGGCCAGATGCTCGCGCCGTGGCGGCGAGCTCCATGCAGTTGGGAACGTGCCGGTCGGCCACAGGGACCAAGCGGAGCTGCTCCGGCGCGAGCCACAGCGGGAACGCGCCGCCGTAGTGCTCGATCAGCACCGCGCTGAACCGCTCCAACGTCCCGAGGATCGCCCGGTGGATCATCACCGGCCGGTGCCGCTGGTTGTCGTCGCCCGTGTACTCCATGTCGAAGCGCTCGGGCAGGGCGAAGTCGCACTGGACGGTCGTGAGCTGCCACAAGCGCCCGAGCGCGTCGCGGAAGTGGAAGTCCACCTTCGGTCCGTAGAACGCGCCCTCGCCCTCGGCGAGCCGGTACTCGAGACCGCTCTTCTCGAGCGCCAGGGTCAGCGCCTCAGTGGCGCGTTCGGCCGTCTCGGCGTCCACGATCGATTGGGCGACGGGGAGCGTCGAGAGCTCGACCACGGGGTCGGTGAAGCCGAAGGTACGGTGGATCTCGAGCGTGAGGTCGAAGACCGCGAGGATCTCGTCGATCACCTGGTCGGGCGTGCAGATGATGTGCGAGTCGTCCTGCGTCCCCCCGCGGATCCGGAGCAGCCCGTGGAGCGTGCCGGCCTTCTCGTGCCGATAGATCGTGCCGAGCTCCGATAGCCGCATCGGAAGGTCGCGGTAGCTGCGAACCTGCGACTTGTAGACGAGCACGTGGAACGGGCAGTTCATCGGCTTGACGTAGTAGTCGCCGGTGTCCGCCTCCATGGGCGGATACATGTTCTCCCGGTACTTCTCGAGGTGGCCGCTCGTATCCCACAACACGGACCGTGCGATGTGCGGCGTGACGATGAGGTCGTATCCCCGCTCGACGTGGAGGTCCCGAACCCAGTCCTCGAGCTGCTTCCGGAAGATGCCCCCGCGCGGGTGCCAGATCCACAAGCCCGGACCGAGCTCGTCGGGGCTCGAGAACAGATCGAGCTCTCGACCGAGTCGTCGGTGATCGCGCTTCTCGGCTTCCTCCAGCCGGGACAGGTGCGCCTCGAGGTCTTCCTGGGTCGCCCAGGCCGTCCCGTAGATCCGGGTGAGCATCGGGTTGGTCTCGAGCCCTCGCCAGTAGGCGCCGGCGGTCGAGGTCAGCGTGAACGCGCCGAGGCGGCCGGTCGAGGGGACGTGGGGGCCTTCGCACAGGTCCACCCACCCGTCGTTGCGGTACAGCGACACGACGTCGCCCGTCGCCACCTCGCCTTCGGCCGAACCGATCGACTCGATGATCTCTCGCTTGAACGGCTGGCCTTCGAGTCGAGCGATCGCGTCCTCGCGCGAGACCTCTTCGCGGAGGAACGGCTGATCGTCCTCTACGATCGCGCGCATCTCTGCCTCGATCGCGGGCAGGTCGCCTTCGCCGATCGCGGTGGGCAGATCGAAGTCGTAGTAGAACCCGTCCTGGATCGGCGGGCCGATCGCGTAGCTCGCTCCCGGTTGCAGCCGGCACACCGCCTGTGCCAAGACGTGGGCGGTGGAGTGCCGGAGGATGTGGAGCGCGTCATCCGAGCTCGGCTCGACCGATTCCACCGATGCGTCGCCGGCCGGCACGAACGAGAGATCCCGCAGGGTGCCGTCCACCCGCGCCGCGAGCGCGTCCGGAGCCAGCACGGCGCCGACCGGCTCCCCCTCGGGGAGCTCGACGCGGCTACCGTCCGGCAGGGTCAATCGAGGCACGGGCGCCATGATATCGGCGAGCCTCCGCGCCTCCGACGGACGCTACTCGTACGAGATCGCTTCCAGGACCTTGATCCGCGACGCCCGGATCGCCGGTGCGATCGACGCGAAGAGCCCGAGCAGGCCGGCGATCAGCGCGAAGACGACCAGGAGGCCCCACGGGACCGCGAGTCGCGACACGCCGAGGTCGGCGAGCGCCTGCTGCATCGCCCAGCCGAAGAGGAGCCCGATCGCGATCCCGAGCACGGCCCCCAGCAGGGACACGATCACCGCCTCGATCACGATCATCCAGCCGATCTGCGTCCGCTGCATGCCCACGGCGCGGAGGAGCCCGAGCTCGCGGATCCGCTCGTAGATCGACAACGCCAGGGTGTTCGCGATCCCGAAGGCGGAGATGATGACCGACAGGACGAGGAGCACCAGGACGATGCCGAAGACCTGATCGATCAAGCGATCCTGCTCCTCCTTGAACTGCGCCTGATCGTTGATCTCGACGTTCGGGAACTCACCCGCGACCCCTTCGAGGGCTGCTCTCGCCTGCTCGAGGGAGACGCCTTCCGCCCGCCGGACGAACACCAGGTAGTCCAACTGCTCCGCGACGTTGGCCCGGTACTCCTCCAGTGAGACGGTGTAGTCGCCGAGCAATCGGTTGTCCGTGTAGATGCCGACGATCCTCAGCTGCTTCGTTCCCGTCCGAGCGAACGCCACCGGGAGCTCGTCTCCGATCCCGAGGTCACGAGCCTGCGCGGGACCCTTGTAGATCAGGATCGTCCCCGGCTCGGCCAGCGCCGCCGTCGTCCCGGCCTCCATCGGCACGCTCACCACGTCGTCGACGGTCGTCTCGTCCACACCGGAGATGAAGGTCAGACCCCCGCCGATCTTCACGCCGGCCTGGCGGAATGGCGACACGGCGGCGAACTCGTCGCGCTGCGACAGCGCGTCGGCGATCCCCGGGCTGAAGGGCTGGAAACCGGAGGAGCTGAGGATGAAGTCCGCGCGAAGGGTCTCGTCCAGCGTGTCGGACGCCGACGCCTTCAGCGTCGTCATGAAGACGGAGACGAACACGACCAGACCGAGGCCGATCATCAGCGCCGCGGCCGTGGACGCCGTCCGGCGTGGGTTGCGCTTGGCGTTCTCTTGGCCGAGACGGCCGGTCATCCCGAGGCGCCTCGCGGGAGCTCCGATCGCGGTCGCGAGCGGCCTCGCGACGAACGGGGACAGCACCGCGATCCCGATGAACGTGAGCTGGGCTCCGAGACCGACGATCGCGGCGGGCTGCGGCACGTCCCCGAACAACCCCGCGGCGATCGCCCCGACACCCGCCGTCGTGAGCAGTCCTCCCACGATCGCTCGACGGCGGAGCGATGCGGTCGAAGCGACGGTCCCCTCGCGCAGCGCCTCGATCGGTGCGACGCGGGAGGCGCGACGCGCCGGGAACACCGACGCCACGACGGTCACGACGGTCCCGAGGACGAGCGCGGCGATGATGGTAGTCGGCCGGATCGCGAGCGGGGTCGGTGGCAGCTCCAGCCCGATCAGCTCGAGGCCCTGCTTGAGCAGGACCGCGAGCCCGATCCCCGCGGCGAGCCCGAGGGCGGAGCCCAGGAGCCCGATCACCAGGGACTCGATGATCACGGAGGTGAACACCTGCCCGCGCCTGGCCCCCAGCGCCCGCAGGAGTCCCATCTCGCGGGTCCGCTGCGTCACCACGATGTTGAACGTGTTGAAGATCACGAAGGCCCCGACGAACAACGCGACGAAGGCGAACACGAGCAGCGCCGTGCGGAGGAACCCCAAGCCTTCGCGAACCTGATCCGTCTGCTCCGCGGCGGCGTCCGTCGCCGTGATCGCCTGGAAGCCGGAGGGGAGCACCTCCTGGACCTGCGCGGCGACCGATGCCGCCGACGCGCCCTCCCCCGCGACGATGTAGATCTGGTCGTAGGTCCCTTCGCGGTCGAAGAGGCGTTGCGCGGTCTCGAGCTCGAACGACGCGACGGTGGCGCCGCCGATCGTCGTGGCGGACGGCAGGGAGATCACGCCGGTGAGTCGGTACGGATCGACACCGATCGGTGTGACGATCCGGACCTCGTCACCGATCTCCAGCCCCGCCTCATCGACGGTGTCCGCGTCGATCACGACCTCGTTCTCTGCCTGGGGCGGCTTCCCCGTGAGCTCGAACGGCGTGACGTCCGGATCCCACGAGCTTCCGATCGTCGGTGCGCCGCCGCCCGAGATCACCTCACCGGTCTGCGGGTCGATCACCTGCGCGAATCCGCCCACGCTGCCGTCCGCCGCGGCCACACCCGGCAGCGCCTGGACATCTCCCAGGACCTCCTCCGGGATCGGGTTCCGCTCCTGACCTCCTCCCCCACCACCGCCGGCGGCGATGTCCTGGAACGCGTTCTCCGCCTGCACGACGACGTCGGTCCTCGCGAAGATGTCGCCGAAGAGATCGTCGAACGCGGACAACGCGGTGTCGGTGAGCACGAGCGTTCCCGAGACGAACCCGACCCCGAGCACGATCGCCAACGCCGTCAGGATGAGCCGGAGCTTCCTCGCGAGCACGCTCTTCAGCGCGGCTCGCCACATCTCAGTGCTCCCTCACCGTCGAACGCACCTCACGCCTCCAACAGCTTCATCCGGTCGAGGACGCGCTCCGCGGTCGGGTCGCGCATCTCGTCGACGACCTGGCCGTCGGCGAGGAACACGATCCGGTTCGCGTAGCTCGCACCGACGGGATCGTGCGTGACCATCACGATCGTCTGTCCGTGCTCGGTCACGGCGGCCTTGAGGAACGTGAGCAGCTCCTGGGACGCACGGGAGTCGAGGTTCCCGGTCGGCTCGTCCGCGAAGACGATCTCCGGGCGCGAGACGAGGGCTCGCGCCGCCGCGACGCGTTGCTGCTGCCCGCCGGAGAGCTCGGCGGGCAGGTGCGTCAGGCGGTCGCGCAGCCCGATCGTGTCGACGACCTCGTCGAAGCGCGCCCGGTCGACGTCGCGACCGGCGATCGCGGTGGGCAGCGTGATGTTCTCCGCCGCCGTGAGCGTCGGTACCAGGTTGAACGCCTGGAAGACGAAGCCCACGCGATCGCGCCTGATCTCCGTGAGGTCGTGATCCTTGAGGTGCGTGAGGTCCTGATCGCCGATCCAGACGGTGCCCGACGTCGGCTTGTCGAGACCCGCCATGCAATGCAGCAGGGTGGATTTGCCGGAACCGGAGGCGCCCATGATCGCGGTGTACTCGCCGGCCGCGAACTCCACGGAGACCCCTCGGAGCGCTTCGACGGCGGCCGTCCCCTCGCCGTAGACCTTCCGGAGATCGACCGCGCGCGCGGCTGCCGTCCGGGTTTCCGTGAGCATCGCGACTCCCCCTCGAGATGTGTAGCCGGGGAGCTTACCGGTACGGGATGAACACCCGTGGTCCGCGCGAACAGGGACTCAGATCTCGAACCACACCTCGGTGCCGGCGGCGTTCCGCTCGATCCCCCAGTCGTACGCCAGCGTGTCGAGGAGGAACAGACCACCCCGGTGACCCCTCCAGTCGATCTCCGCCGGGTCGAAGCCCGGGCCCTGATCGCAGACGGCGACGCGCACGAACGGGCCGGTGTCGGTGATCGTGAGCCCGACCCAGCTCCCGGGTGCTCCGCCTCCGTGACGCACGGCGTTCGACGTCAGCTCCGAGACGAGGAGGGTTGCGATCTTGAGTTCCTCGTCGAGCCTCAGATGGGCAACGGCAGTGTTCAGGAACCAGCGGGCTTCAGCGGAGGCCTCCGGTCCCGCGATCAGATCCTTCGACCAGGAGGGTTGCGGAGCGCCTGCTGCGAAGCTCATACGGGGCGCATACCCCCCGTCGCACCGCCGGACACCTTGAACGGCGGTTCAAGCGGGGCGCCGCAGGCGAGGTGCACTGTGACGTGCCCGATCCGGGCGGTCGATGCGGCCGTCAGCTCTCGTTCGTGTGGTGTCCCCGCCTGACACCTTCCGCGATGAAGCCGGAGGGCGCTTCGGGATCAGGGATGCGCTCCACCGTCACGTCCGCCCCGCCCCCCGGTTCCTTGAGCCCTCCGCTCTGCGCGGCCTTCGCCGCCTCGGCGATCGCCTCGTCTGGTGTCTCTGCCTCGACCACGACGTGATAGGTCACCCTGAAGGACGGCATCTGGTCTCCTTTCGTCGGTTCATCCGCCTCGGCGTGATCGAGCGGAAGGTCAGCTTAGGAGCCCGACCGAGAGGCGGCACGGACCTATGAGCCGAGAGGGAGAAGGAGTAGCGTCGTCTGCGTGGAAGGATCGGGCGGAGACTGGCTCGGAGGCGCAGAGGGACATGGCGGCGTCCCTGCGAGTGGGCACGGGTACTTCGCATCGTATGGGCGAGGCGCCGACATCGCCGACGAGCTGAGGCGCACTCGGGGACCACGCAAGCCGCGTGACCCGAGACGCCGCTGGTGGCAGTTCTGGCGTCGCCACGATCGTGCCGATCGAGGCTGAAGACGCCTCATCCGACCGCTAATTCGATCGGGGTTCTCGCGACCTATCCTGGGCGGGAAGGCCCTTCACTTCTCGGAGGCCGACCATCATGCTGCTGACATGGTCGCGGCGATCGACTGGACCCTCGTTGCTCAAGTGACGGCAGCCGCTTTCACAGCCCTCGCGGCCGGCGCCGCGTGGAGGGCGGCCAAGGCGAGCAGGGATGCCGTTCGAGATCATCAGGTGGGTGCCCTCATCGATGACCTCAACGACCTGCACGAGCGCCTGACGACTCTCGGAGTCGTGTTGGCAGACGACCCCGTCTTCCACGGGTTCGAGCAGAACCGACCAGGACTCGGCCGCCATCTTGCAGTCATCGACATGCGCCTCCCGCACACCGAGAAGCTGTGGCGGACATCCGTCCCTGACGTCATCGAGGACACCTTCGAGGAGGAGCTGCTCTCGACACACGCGAGGGCCATTCACGAGGTCGAAGATGCTCTCGCGAAGGTGCGTCGCAGGCGGGGGCCCTGGTGGCATCGTCGCCGCTCGCAGCCGGTTCCCCGGAGTGAGCACAAGAAACCCCTCAGCACCTCGTAGCTCCTCGTGCCCAACTCGACGAGCGAGAGATGACACGGGGATGAGAGCGCATCAACATCCCGTTCCGTGGTGGGCGCTGGAGCCTCAACGATCTTCTTTCCACCGCGCGATCGGGAGTCCCACCCCAACCCCCGGCGACCCGCTCGACGATCCGTCAAGTTGAACGCTGCTGTGCGCGAATCAGCCTCCATCCGCCTTCCGGTCAAAGCTCCTTTCGTAGTAGCCTTCGCACCCTCCCCCTGGCCCCATCCGGGGGGACTCGGAGCTCGGCCCGGATCCTTCCCGAATCTCTCCCCGGGGTCGGGCTCCCTTCCGTTCCTAGGCGCCTGATCCTGGGACGTCGGGCAGGTGAACCCACCCGGTGTTATCTGAGCAAACGGGACTGCCCCTCACTTGGCGACACAGCCAACCGCCTCTTACGCACACCCGGCCAGAGGCTTCGGAGAGTCATTGCGGACGAAGTAGACCGCCAGCTTTTCGTCCTGGTACTCGAAATGGAACACCGCCACCCGATCGGACAGCAACGTCATGGTTCCCGTCTGGCTCTGGAACGAAGTAACGAGGCCCCTCGTCTTCGAATCGGGGTACAACTGCCAGAAGCTGCCATCGAAGTCCACGTTGAAGTCGATCCCGCAATGAGTGAAGAGCTCCAAGAACCTCTCCTGCCCGATGGCTACATCGGACGACGTCGGACGAGCGCGCTCCAATCCCGGCCTGATCGGCCAGGGTGACGGTTCCGGCACCGGGAAAGCATCGGGAGGGATGACAACCGGGGAGCCTTCGCGCGTTGACTGGGGGGAGGGCGACGAGTCGCCCGGATCGGGCGGCCCTGTGCATGCCGCGAGAAGGGCGACGACCACGCCGAATGACGCTCGCATTCGGCGGAAGCTTAGGTCCTTCTCCAATCTCGGATGACAGTGATGATGGTCATGACCCATAGGACGACGATCACTAGGAGGACCATCACGATCAAGGGCAACGCCTCTGGTGACCACATCCTCTGGAGCGTACTTCGTTACGTCTACTCCTAGCCAAGTCGGCTGGATCCTCCACCTGCGCAGGCCCGAGTCCCCTTCTCACGATGGGAGGCCAGACATCACCGGATCACGCCACCACCCAGCTACGCCGGCTGCCCTGCCGGCAGGAACAGAGACGACACCTCACCCTGGCCGGGTGTCTGACCCCTGATGGAGGTGTACCAGCAACGAAGGTAGGGGCCCACCTGCTAGATGAGACTTCCTTGGTGGGCGCGGGAGGTTTTGAACCTCCGACCTCTTGCGTGTGAAGCAAGCGCTCTCCCACTGAGCTACGCGCCCTCAACCGGGGAGGATAGGCCACCGATCGCGGAAGGTCACATCGCCCTCGTTGCTCCAGCGGAGACGAGCCACCGGCCGATCGAACGGCTGGGCCGACGGCCCGCAACCCATATCCCTGCCTGATCTGACGCCCTGTCAACAACGGAAGACCCTGATGGCCTTGCTGGACCCGAAGGTCGTTCCGCCGACGAACTGGGCGATCACCCTGCAGGTGCCCGGCCGAGGTCTCCCGAACCGGGTGCGGTAGGCGCTGTCCGTGAACCCATCCCCGTTCAGGTCCGTTCGCCCGCGCAACGCCGGCCGGCGCGTCTGGAGTCGAACCCACACACCGTTCCTCTTCCGGAAGAGGCGCACCAGCATGTGGTTGCCGGGCCTGGCTGGACTGAGTCGGCCACGCGCGAGGATGCGACGGGCTCCCTTCGTGACGACGAGACTCGTTCGGGTGTCGTCGTTGACGATGTGCCCCGCCGCCTGTCCGCTGTCGATCGCCGCCCCCGCGGAAGGATCGAGGAGGTTGAGGAAGAACGTTTCATTGCGTTCGAGGCGACGGTCTCCGACGATGGTCACGTCGACCGTCTCGGATGTCTCGTTCGCTCCGAACGCGACGGTGCCACTCGCCGCCAGGTAGTCGGACGGGTCGGTCGCCGATCCGTTCGTCGTCGCGAAGTCCACGTCCACCGCGGTCGTGGTATCTCCCGACCGCACGATCGTGAACGTGAGGACGCGCGTGGTGCCGAGCGCGCCCTCGCGCACGGCGGCCCCCGAGACGTTCAGGATCGCCGAGCCCGGCGGGATCGGATCGTTGCCCGTGATCGTGACCACCGCGGTCGCGTTCCCGAGGGTCGCGTGGACGGGCGATGAGATCTGGACGTCGAACGTCTCATCCAGCTCCACATCGTCGTCGCCGACCACCGTGACCACGATCGTCTGCTGCGTCTCTCCCGGAGCGAAGTCGATCGTGCCCGACTTCGCCACGTAGTCCCCGTCCGCCGTCGTCGCCGTGACGTCGACCGTGGCGAACGACACCGATACGTCCCGACCGCTCACCGCCGACAGCGTGACATCGAGGGACGCGGACGGCTGATCGCCGGTGTTGCCCTCCGGCACCGACCTGCTCGGCACGATCGAGAGGGTGGGCGATGCGTCGTCGTCCGTGATCGTCGCCTCTCCGCGATCGTCCGTGATCGTGGCCCCGACCGGGTTCGAGAGCTCGAGGAAGAACGTCTCGTTCGCTTCGTCGAGGATGTCGCCGACCACCGTCACGGAGACGTTCTTGGTGAGCTTGTTGCCGGCGAAACGGATCTGGCCGGATTTCCCGACGAAGTCGCCAGGCGCCTTCGCCGTTCCTTCCCTCGTCGCGTATCGCACCGTGGACTTCCCTCGCTTGTTCTGTGTGAGGTGGAAGACGACGGAGACCGTCCCGCCGCTGCCCTCGGTGATCGCCACGTCGTCGATGGAGATCGTCGGCAGGGGGGCGGCAACAGCTTCTTGGCCCGAAGGTGACGTGTGAGCGACCCCGACGAGGAAGGCGAGGACGAACGCCCCGATGGCGAGCATGCGGGATCGGGATGAGCTGGACACGATGGAGGCACTCCTCTCAGCTGACGGTGATCGTTCCTTTTCTGCTGTAGGTAGGTCGGCGGCCCCCCATTCGACCTTGAGCAGTTCGAGTGATCTCCCCATCTCGATACCGGAAATCGGGTAGTGATGATCGGGTAAGCCCAGACCGGTGGACGGGTCAGGGCCGGGGAGCTTCGCGGAGGTGCCCATCGGCCATCGTGAGCACGCGATCGAGGTGCCGGACGACCTCCGGGTTGTGGGTGGCGACCACGACCGCCGTCCCGGCGTCGGCCGCCCGGCGGAGCGCCGCGAACACTCGGGACGCCGACACCGTGTCCTGATGCGCGGTGGGCTCGTCGGCGAGCAGGACGCCCGTCGGAACCGCCAGGGCGCGGGCGATGGCCGTCCGCTGCTGCTCCCCCACGGAGGCCTCCCGTGGGTATCGGGATCGGACCTCACCGATCCCGAGGACCCCGATCAGGTCCTCGATCTCGTCCGAGCGCTCCTCGAGCGAGCCCGCGAGGCGCGCGGGGTACTCGATGTTCTCCTCGACCGTGAGCTCCTCCATCAGTCCGAGCTTCTGGGGGACCGTCGCGACCGACGACCACGACGGGGACCCCGGGTCGACCAGCTCGCGCCACCGGACCTCTCCCGACGTCGGCTTCTCCCACCCGGCGATCACGTTCAGGAGCGTGGTCTTCCCCGATCCGGAGCGCCCGACCAGCCCCACGATCTCCCCGGGACCGGCGTCGAAGCTCACGGCCTCGAGCGCGTGTACGACGTCCCCGCCGTGATGGTGGAACACCTTGGTGAGCTCGCGGACCGAGATCGCCGCTTCGATCTCGTCGACCGAGAGGCGCCCCGCCCCGTAGAAGCGCGCGGCCGGTGAGCGGCCTCCGACCGGAGGTCCGTCCTGGTGGGTTCCCTTCACGCGGCCGTGCTCGAGCTCGATCACTTCGTCGGCGAGCCTCCGCACGGCGCCGTCGTGCGTGGCGACCACGAACGTGACGCCCGCATCGACGAGCGCGCGGACACCGTCCATCACGAGTTCTCCCGACTCCGAGTCGAGCTCCGCCGTCGGCTCGTCCGCGACGACGACGGCGGAGCCGGCGACGACGGCCTGCGCGAACGCCGCCCGTTGCTGCTCCCCACCCGACAGCTCGTCGGGGAGATGGTCGATGCGATGGCCGATGCCCAACCTGTCGAGGATGTCGTCGTCCTCCAGAGCGGCGGAGCCCCGGGTCACCAGTCGCAGATGTTGCCCGATCGTGAGGTTCGGCAGGAAGTTGTCCGAGGGCCGTTGGAACACGTAGCCGACGACGTCGCGCCGGAGCCGCCGGAGGCCGCGTGCCGACGCCCGCGCCACGTTCCGTGGACCCACCCAGACGTCACCGGAGGTCGCGCGATCGATCCCGGTGAGGACGCGGAGGAGCGAGGACTTCCCGCTCCCCGAGGGTCCGACCACGGCGGTGAGCGCGCCTGCCGGGAAACTGAGTGTCACGCCGCGAAGCGCGTGGACGGCTCCGGTGGGAGTCCGGTACGTCTTCACGAGATCGACGCAGCGGGCCGGGACGGGCTCACTCGGCAACGCGGAGCACCTCCCCCAGGTCGACGGCGGCCGCCCGTCGATGGACGAACCACCCGCCGGCCACCGCCACGACAACGAGTCCCACCAGGGTCGAGACGATGGATGCGATCGGCGGTTGGAACAACGGAGGGGGTGGGATCACCTGGAGCGGGTCGAGGAGCGGCGCGATCAACCTGCCGGCCACCAGTCCAGTCGCCCCGCCGAGGAGGAAGGCGGCGAGCAGCATCGCGGCGAGCTCGAGCATGAGCGCGGCGCGCGCCTGCCCCTCGCGCATGCCCATCCTCATGGAAAGGACGTTCGAGACGGTGCGCGCTCGCTGGCGCGCCTGGAGATAGACGACGAGCACGCCGATCACGAGCACGGCGGCCGCCAGACCGAGGACGTTCAGCATCGCGAACGTGTCGATCGTGGCAGCGATGAACGGCACATCCTTCACCTCGTCGGCGGTGATGGTCCCGAGCGAGAATGCCTCCAGCTCGGCCACCGATTCGAGCGCTTCGTCGGTCGGACCGGCGATCCAGTACTCGGTACGCGCGCTCGGCCGATCGAGCGGGCTCCCGCTCGAGCCGAGACGACGCTCCAGGGAATCGGCATCGACGACGAACACGGGGTCGTCGGACGACACCCCGGGGAACGCGGTGGCCCGGCCGACCACCTCGATCGGCACCTCATCCTGGCCGATCGCCATCCCGGTCGGATCGCCGTCGCCCTGGACGAGGAGGACGGGAAGCGCGCCGCTCTCCGACGGCAGCCGAGCCACCAGGTCCTCGAGGGGTTCGTCGGAGAAGGATCCGTCCCAGTAGGCGGCACCCGCGATCGTCGCGGGGTCGATGCCGAGCATGTCGAAGGGAACGTCGCCCGGCGTCATCGTCCCCGCGTACTTCACGCGCGTGGCACGGGTGATGGGCAACGGGAACCGTTCCTGCTCCGGCGCGTTCCCGTCGATCATCACCTGGAGGTCACTGCCGACGAACACACCCGCTTTCGCGTCCACGGTCGCCCGCAGCGATCCCACCATGGTCTGCGAATCGATGAAGACCCCCAGGCACAGAGCGGCTGCTCCGACGAGCAGCACCGTGAGCTTCGGCAGCCCGGTCAGCCGATGGAACGTGAGATAGGTCACCGGAGATCGCTCGCTCGCCTTCGAACCCGTTCGACGGAGCACCTCGACGAGGATCCGAGCCGCCAGCGTCGCGAACCCGGCCACGAACAGGACGGGGAACGCGAGGAGAAGGGCGCTCGGTCGGAGGATGTCCAGCCGATCGTCCTCGATCAGCGCGCCCCCCGAATTCAGTCGTGAGAGGACGAGCAGCGCACCGACGATGCCCACGATCTCCCATGGCACCCAGGCGAGCCGGCGCCGCAGGGAGTGGACCTCGAAGGTTCGGATGAAGGAGACCCCAGACACGATCCCGAGGACGAGCAGGCCGGCGGCACCGGCGGCCAGCGCCCATGTCACCGAGACGGCCCGAGCCGACGAGGCTGTTGGCGCCGTCGGCCCGAACGTGGAGATGGACCACCATCCCGCTCCGAGCCCGAGCCCGATACCGATCACGGTGGGAAGCACGCCCTCCAGCGTGGACTTCGCCGCGAACCGGATGGGGCCCCAACCTCGAGCGTGCAGCAACGCCGCCTCCGTCCTGCGACCGGCGACGGCGAACGCCGCAGCGGCGGCGACGACGGCCGCTGCGACACCGAGGCCCGCGATCAGGAGGAGCCGCAGCGGCCCCTCGGCCGTCGCCGCCCGGCGGTCGGTGTTGCGGAGCACGAGTGGCATCGAGGACCGGAACTCGATGTCGCGTCTTCCGAAGAACCGGAACCCTCCGTAGGTCGTGCCGCAGCACTGGAGCACCCGCCCCACGTCGTTGTCCCGTCGCTCGGCCTGGCGGATGACGTTCGACGTCGCGGCGTCGATCGCGCGCGCCTGGTCGACCGTGAGCGGGCCCTCCCGTACCGGCACCGCCCAGGCGTAGTCCGCATCGGCGTGACCGAGGTCACGGCTGAGCGTGGGAACCGCGCCATCGCTGAACAGGATGAACTGCGGCGGTGCGGGGCAGTCCGGGCATTGCCGGTAGATGATCTCGCTCCACGGAGACCAGTACCCCGAACGCGGTTCCGTGTAGAGGCTGCGATACACGGAGCCCACCCGGACCCTCTCCACGCGGTCCGGGTCGTCGCCGTGGAGCTCCACCATGTCGCCGGGCCCGACGCCGAGCGGATCGGCCACGATCTCCGGGAAGATCACTCCCGCCCCGTCGCCGCGGAGGATCTCGATGTGTCGAAGGGCGTCCGTTCCGGAGAAGATCGCCGCGGTCACGGTGCCGCTCGGGGCGCCTTCGCCACCGGGGTTCGTCACGACGACGGAAGGACCGAGGGCGAACCGAGTGGGTGGATCCAGCTCCGGCACGCGGTCGGCCAGCTGGGACATGATCCCGTCGATCCGGTCGACCAAGGTCCCACCACCTCGGACACGCTCGCGGAACCGGATATTCGAGGCGCTGTAGAAGACACCCGCACCGAAGCGTTCGACGGTGGGATCCGCGAGCTCCGCCGCCAGGAGCTTCCCCTCGGCGCGGGACAGATACAGCGGATAGCCCGCGGCGACGAGCGAGAGCAGCAGCACGCCGACCACGACGCTCGCGAGGAGACCGGGGTACCGGACGAGTGCCAGCGGGGCTTTGGCCCAGAGAGGACTCCCCCTCGCTCGGCGTCCCCGGATCCCGCGCCCCGCCAGTGCCCCTCCTCCCCGATCGGCTCGATCGGCCCGCGTACCCGGTACCTACGTCGGTGCGGGTCGTTCGGTTGCGAGGGTAGCGGGAAGCGTCCGGCGGTCCCTGTCGGATTCCTGCCCTGATCCGTTCGGACACGTCCGGGTAGAGTCGGGCGCGTGAGGGGCGCGAGGCAGGAGGCGAGCGTGCGCGGTCGGACCGGCGGGCCGCT
The DNA here is from genome assembly GCA_035696925.1 of Actinomycetota bacterium. GTDB lineage: Bacteria > Actinomycetota > UBA4738 > UBA4738 > HRBIN12 > JAJNBA01. Next base: position 23,890 of record DASSDW010000069.1, on the reverse strand, counting down.
GAGCTCGCTCCTCTCCGTCATCGGCGCCGCCATCGTTCTGGTCGCCCTCGGGGCGGGACCGGCCGCCGCCCAAGAGGACAGCGCCTCCGCCGATCGGGATCAGATCGTGCTGACGGGCGAGCTCCTCATCGCGGCCGAGGACACCGTCGATGCCGCGGTGATCCTCGACGGCCCCGCTCGGGTGGACGGGACCGTCCGCGAGACGCTCGTCGTCCTCAACGGTGACGCGGAGATCTCGGGGACCGTGCACGAGGACGTGGTCGTGCTCAACGGTGATGTGGTGGTCCGCTCCGGCGCCGAGATCGGTGGCGACCTCGTCACGCAGTCCACGCCGGAGGTCGAGGAAGGCGCCACGGTCCGCGGGGATCGGACCAACGTGATGACACGGTTCGACTTCGATGTCGCGGGCGGCTTCGCCGGGCGCATCTGGTGGTGGGTCGCCTACTCGGTCTCGGTCCTGATCCTCGGGCTGCTGCTCCTCGCGTTCGCCCCACGGCTGTTCCCCGCCGTCCGCGAGGCCGCGACCAAGGGGGTCGGCTCGTCGATCGGGTGGGGCTTCGGCCTCTTCTTCCTCCTGCCGATCGGGTCGGTGCTCCTCCTCATCACCCTCGTGGGCATCCCGCTCGGTCTCTTCACGCTGCTCGCGCTGGCCTTCCTGTACACGCTCGGCTACGTCGTCGCGATCATCGGGCTCGGGAGCCGGCTGCTCAGAACGACCCAGTCTCGGTTCGTGGCGTTCCTGGGCGGCTGGGTCGCCCTCCGCCTCCTCGCGTTGATCCCGTTCGTCGGCGGATGGCTCTGGTTCCTCGGCAGCGTCTGGGGACTCGGGCTGCTCGCCGCCGCGATCCGTCGCGGCCACGCTGGGGACACCGCGGCTCCCCCACAGCCGCTGCCTCCCATGCCGGTCGGCGTGGCCTAGCTCGTCGCTCCTTCGCTCGCGACCACGGAGGTACGTGGCGGCCCGGCGAGATGCGATCGACCCGTGAAGAAGGCCGCCGCGTACAGGATCGCCACGACGATCAGCAGCGCGCGGTACCCCACCATGAGGGCCCCGTACTCGAGTACGCCGCCGACGATCGCGCCGAGGAGGTTCGTGCCGAACGCGATGCCCGACGCCGCGACCTCGCGGAACCGATCCGCGAACACGAGGTTGGCGATGAAGACCGGCGTGAAGCCGAGGACGATCGCGGCCACGAACCTCGGGATGAAGTCGAGCCCGAGGAGCGACTCCGGCGGCACCGCCCACGCGAGCACGACCGTGCCGAGCAACGGTAGGTAGAGCCGACCGGGATGGCGGAACCGCACCCGCCTCGCGACCTCGATGGCCAGGGAGACCGACACCAGGATCCCCGCGAAGACGAGCGCGTTCACGAACCAGGTCGTGCCGAACAGCAGCGCGAACCGGACGACGTTCGAGGTCTCGAGCAGCAAGAACGCCGCACCCATGAAGAAGAGGTCGACGTACGGGCGCATCTGCCCGAACGGGCCCGCCGACAGACGCACCGCCGCGAGCGAACCGAGGAGGATCGCGACGAGCGTCACGAGGTAGAACGCGGGGATCCCGTGCCCCACCAGGTAGGCGAACGGGTGATCGTCGGTGACGGGTGCCGCAAGCTCGGCCGGCCGCGACCACCGCTCATCGCACTCCAGATCGCCCGGCCGCATGCTCGCGGTGAGGACGGTCCGCGGCCTCGGTCCGGAGCCGGCCGCCAACTCGAGGCACGGCGGGTCCCCGAAGACTTCGGTCAGTGCGTCGGCGTAGCGATCCACCACCACCGGCAGGTAGTAGTGGTACATCGAGATCGCCCCGTTCGGCTTCAGGTGGTCCCGGACCTCCTGCATCGCCTCGCGGGTGAGCAGGTAGCTCTCGAGCCGGAGCGACGACTGGCCGGCGAGGACCGTGAGCGAGTCGGGGATCGCGTAGAGGACGAGGTCGTAGCGGCGATCGGTGTCGTGGAGGAAGGAACGGCCGTCCTCGATGTGCACGGTGACCCGCGGGTCCTGGTACGGATGATCCGGATGGCGGTCGCGGCCGAGCCGATACAGGAGTGGATCGATCTCCACGGCGTCGACGCGCTCGGCGCCGTGCGCCAGCGCGATCGTGACGTCGTTGCCGCTGCCGGCGCCGATGATGAGCACGTCCGTGAGCGGATTCGTTGGCGCGTGCCGGTACGGCTCGAACCGATGTTGCTGCGTCGCCTCCATCAGCGCCAGCGGCATGATCCGCTGGTGAGGTCGGCCGTTGACACTGATCGACACGGTCCCGTCGTCCACACCGGCCCGGGTGGTCACCCGGTAGTACGGCGACCACGACGTGTCCGGCGCGAAGGACAGCACACCCAGGACGACGACAGCGACGGCGAGCGGCACGAGCTGCATCGCCCGCCTCCCTGCGCCGACCGCGACCACGATCGCCGCGGCGATCACCCCCCACACGAACGGCGAGGTGTGGAGGAAGGAGAGAACGGAGAACGCCGCGATCCCCAGGAGACTCCCGAGGATGTCCCAGCGGTACGCCTCCAGCGGCGGGAAACGGACGAAGACCCGCCCCACGCCTTGGGCGATCGCGGCCATGATCAGGAAGGCCAGCAGGAAGACGATCCCGAGGGAGAGCCACTTCGGGAGCGCCGGCCATCCGAACCCGCCGACGAACTGCAAGCGGCCCGCCACGCGGCCGCCCTGCACAGGGAACACCGCTAGGAACAGGACGAGGGCCGCGAGCAGAGCGGGAAAGAGCCGGAAGAGATCGCTTTGGGCGCGGGCGCGCAGGAACCCGATCCCCACGCCGAGAAAGCTCGCCAGCAGCACGAAGTTCGTGAAGAAGGACAGATAAACGACGTAAGCGCCGCTCCACCTGATCAGTCCGAGCTCCACGAACAGCATCAGGAAGCTGAGGAGCACGAGGCGAGCGGGCGAGGGTGCTTCGGCGCGGGGGTCGGGCTGCTGGGGCGCGCGCTCGACCATCCGGGGCGGATGCTAGCAGCGAGTCGAAACGTGCCCGCTAGGAACGTGCGGCAGGACCGGTACGGGTCGATCTGGTGCGGCGATCAGAGGCGGGATGGCACTCCATCGCGGCTCGGAGCAATGCTTCCGCGTCAACACGTGTCTTCTCTGGGGCGAGCCCGGTGTCGTCGAGTACGTCCAAGAACGCCTCCACGCAGAGAGGGTCGAACAGCTCGCCTGCCCCGGCCGCGATGTGCGAGACGGCGCGATCGAGCGCCCACGCGGGTCGGTACGCGCGGTCGGACGTGAGCGCGTCCCACACGTCGGCGACACCGACGATGCGGCCCGCCAGAGGGATCTCCTCGCCCGCGAGCCGATCCGGGTAGCCGCTGCCGTCCCACCGCTCGTGATGATGGCGGATCGCCACGAGGGAGGCGCGCAAGGAACGAGCGCGGCTGGCGAGCTCCCACCCGACCACCGGATGACCCTTGATCGACTCCCACTCTTCGTCCGTCAGCTCGCCCGGCTTGTTGAGGACCTGGTCGGGCACGCTGATCTTCCCGACGTCGTGGAGGTACGCCCCCTGGTGCAGCCCTCGGAGCGCTTCCGGCTCCAGCCCGAGCCGGAGGCCGATCCGCGATGACATCTCGGCGACCCGCCCGGAGTGACCATGCGTGTACGGATCCTTCGCCTCGACCGCGCCGATCAGCGCGTCCAGCGCCTCGGGGTGTCCGCGCGTGATCTGCTCGAGCGGATCGCGCACGGAGATGCCCTGCACCGCGCCCGACAGGCTCCGCGACCGCCGCGTCTCGGCGACCACGGCCCACGATGTCGCGGAGAACCCCGCGAGCAGGTAGAGGTGGTAGTCCCACCACGAGAGGCGCCAGAGCTGGCCGAACCCCAACGAAAGGATCGCCGCCATCGACAGCCAGCTCGCGAGCACGAGCGAGAGCTCGATGCGGTCGCGTCCGAGACGCCACCGCCGCCAGTGCACGGAGCCGGTGAACAGCAGCGACAGCGCGCTCGCCAACAGGATCAGGGACCGGAGGAGCTCCTCGCCCGGGATGGGGCGGGTTCCCGACAGCACCGTGGGGTCAACGACGATCACCATGGAGCCGATCCCGATCAGTACCACCGAGGCTGCGATGCTGAGGCGCGGGGCACGCGCGACCACGCGAGCGATCGAGCCCTCGTCCCAGATCGCGGCTGCCAGACATGCGGCGAACCCGATCAGCGCGAGCGACCCGAGCCGGCCGACCCACATGTTGAGCGGTTGGCCGAGCATGCCTGGCGTCGTGAGACCGTGAGCGAGCATCAGGAACCCCACGGACACGCAACCGATCGCGAGGAGGACCGGAGCCGCCCGGCCATCCTTCGCGGCCGCGATCGCGGTCGCCAAGGCCAGGAGCAACGCGCACGCCGCGATCCCGCTCACGATCACGAGGTGGAAACGCGGCGATTCGAAGACCGGGTCGAGCGCAGGGATGGAGCGCCCGGCGAAGAGGATGAGGGCGGGACCGAGCAGGAGTCCGATCAGCAACAGCGTCCCCCAGCGTCCGAGCGGACTCCTCAACGGGTAGCTCCTCTGGATGAGACTCATGCCTCGTTCCTTCGTCGGGTCACACCGGCAAGAGGCCCCGGCTCAGGGCCCTCCGTCGCTACCCAGGAGGCATCGACCTCTGCCAGGGGCGTCTTGAGGAAGGCCCTAGACTCCGGCGCGTGGCAGCGGCACTGCGCGTCGGCGTGCAGCTCCCCGAGGTGGAGCGCGAGGTTCGGTGGGCCGAATACGCCTCGATGGCACGCGCCGCCGAGGAGCTCGGCTTCGACTCGATCTGGGTCGGCGACCACTACCTCTACCGGGACGACGGCCGTCCGGAGCGAGGGCCGTGGGAAGCGTGGACGCTGCTCGCCGGTCTCGCCACGGTCACCGAGCGGGTCACCCTCGGCCCCCTGGTCGCGTGTCTCAACTTCCACCACCCGGCGGTCCTCGCCAAGACGGCTGCGACCGTCGACGAGCTGAGCGGCGGACGCCTCGTCATGGCGCTGGGCGCCGGGTGGAACCGAACGGAGTTCGACGCGTTCGGGATCCCGTACGACCATCGCGCCTCGCGCTTCGAGGAAGGCTTCGAGATCGTGCGGCGGCTCCTCGACGGCGAGCGCGTGACGTTCGAAGGCCGCTTCCACCGGACGCGCGACGCCGTGCTGCTCCCCCGCCCGGCGAGGCGTCCCCCGATGATGATCGGCTCCACCGGCGCGCGGGTGCTCGCCGCCACCCTGCCGACCGTCGACGTCTGGAACACCTGGTACGACTGGTACGGGAACACGGCGGAGGGGTTCGGCTCGAAGGTCCAGGAGATCGACGACGCGTGCGATCGGGCCGGACGCGACCCGGCCACGCTGGAACGGAGCGCGTGCGTCCTCGTCCGACTCGGGGATACCGCCGAACGGCCGGACGAGGCGGGCGTCACGCCGCTCCACGGTCCCCCCAACGCCATCGGCGCCGGCCTCACGGAGATCGCGGCTGCCGGCGCGGACGAGCTGATCCTGGTCGTCGATCCGATCACCGAAGGATCGATCCGAGCCCTCGGTCCTGTGGTGGACGAGCTCCAGCGCGGTGCTATCGTCGCTCGCCGACGCGCGTGAGGGGGTGAGCGGCGATGGCGGGCGGCGGCACGGTCGAACGATGCGATGAGCACCCCTGCTGCTTCAGAGCGCCCGGCATCCTCGCCGCTCCCGGCTACGAACACCTCGCCGGCGACTGGCACCTCCAGTGGTGGCCGGACGACAGCGCCTGGTTCCTGGTCCCGCCTCGAGGCAACGTGCGTGAGGTCCGGGTCCTCGGCGGCGCCGACCCGCCCGGCGAGCTCGCCGTCGAGGGCGCGCTCTTCGACGACATCCGCGCCGAGATCGCTCGCGGCGGACTGTTCCCTCCCTGCTAATCACCTGGGGATACTCGGTGGGCTACCCTCTCCGGCGCATGAGGATGACCACCACGACGATGATCACGATGAGCACGAGCGATCCCCCTGTGAGGAGATTGTCGTTCCCCGGGTTGCCCGCGTCCTCGCATGCCGTGAGGAGTGCCGCGATCGGTACCAGCGTGAGGAGCCTTCTCATCCCAGACCTCCATGATCGGAACGTTCGCTACTCGCCTGTGGTACCCGAGTGGCAACGCCCCGAACCGCGAACGAGCGACTTTCCTTTCCGATCGATCGGCGGGAGGATGCAGGCATGGCCTCGTACTCCTTGAACAAGCGCGCCGTGGCGCGGGCGAGGGAGCTCATCGACTCCCACCAGTACGTCCTCGAGAGCACGTGGGGCGACGTGCAACCGAGCGCCGAGGACGAGAACGCCTATCTGGAGTCGCACTCGTGGGACGACTACGCGGAGTGGTTCCTCGGGCTCACGGAAGGCGCCACGGATGAGACCAAGGCTCGGTACGGGTTCGTCTACGGGGACTTCCGGCGTCTCCATCGGAGCGGCTTGATCGCCTGTCAGTACCGAGCGGCCGAATGGCGACACAAGGACGTGGAGCTGGCGGCGCACAACCTCTTGCAGCATCTCGACAGCACGCGAGCCTGAGCGCTCTCACCCGCCGAACCGCTCCTCTATGCTTGGCCGTTCCTGAGGGAGCCATCGATGCGAGTGGACCCCATCATCCCTGCGGTCAAGCGAACCTCGCCTCGGACCGCCGTGCGTCGGCTCGCGCTCGGCCGCTTCATCTCCTACACGGGGACGGTGGCATCAGGCACCGCGCTGAGCTACTCCCTCTATGCAGAGACCGGCTCCGCCGCCTGGGTGGCCGCCGCGATGATCCTCACGTGGGGCGTCATCGGACTGCTCGGACCGATCAGCGGTGCGATCGGCGATCGCTTCGACCGGCGCCTCGTGATGATCGTCGGGGAGTCGGCCGCCTCTGTCTGTTGGCTCGTGATGGCGTTCCTCACCGACCTTCCCGTCATCGCGCTCGCCCTCGCCTTCCTCGCCTCGGTGTTCGAAGCACCCTTCCCGGCCGCGTCCGGCGCGGCGATCCCCAACGTCGCCGGAGCCGAGAACCTGTCGTGGGCGAACAGCCTGATCTCGATGGGCCGGTACGCCGGCCTCACCCTGGGACCGCTGCTGGGCGGCGTCCTGGTGGCGTCGGTCGGCGCTCCTTGGGTCTTCATCGGCAACGCGGTCTCCTACCTCGTCTCGGTGGCTCTGGTCGCGAGCGTGCGAGCGGATTTCGCCGATCCCGAGCGGGTCGAGGAAGAGGCCGAATCGCACAAGGGACTCGCCGCCGGCTTCAGATTCATCCGACGGGACCGGGTGCTCACCTGGCTGCTCCTGTCGTGGGTCGTCTTCATCGTGGGGATGGCGTCGACGATCATCGCCGATCCGGTGCTGGCGGACGAGTTCGGCTGGGGCTCGCTCGGCTACGGCCTCATCACGTCGTGTTGGGGGGCGGGGACGATCGTGGGGGCATGGCTGGGGCGGAACATCCGTGAGGACCGGGAGGCCGTGTGGCTCGTCGGGGGCAGCGCCATGATCGCGTTCACGGGCTTCGCCGTCTTCCTGTCGCCGTGGTTCTGGCTCGTGCTCATCTGGGTGGCGCTGTTCGGTCTCGCCGACGGTCCGACACAGGTCGCCGAGCAGAACCTCCTGCAGCGACGGACGCCCGACGTCGTGCGCAGCCGCGTGATGGGCGCATGGGAGGCCGCGAACCACGTCTCGCTCGTGATCGCGTTCCTGATCGGCGGTGCGGTCGTGCCCGTGATCGGGCCGAAGGCCGCCTATCTCCTCGGCGGGGTCACCGGGGTGTTGGGCACGGCACTGCTGGTGCCCTTGCTCCGGCTGCTGCCTCAGCGTGCGGCCGTCGCCGTCGATCCGAGCATCTGACGAGCGATCGTCGTCAGACCTGGCAGGCTTCGGCGACCGAGCTCCAAGGGTGCCACCCGTACTCGGCGACGGTCCAGGCGGTGACGGCGACGTTCGCACGGGCATCGAACACGGATACACCGCCCTGGCCGGCCAGCTCGGAGAGGTTCGCCCAGGTGGAGGGGAGGAACTGGAAGACACCGGCCGCCCCGGTGCTGGGGTTCTCGGCCAAGGGATCGAAGTTGGATTCGGCTTCCGCGACGCACAGGGCCACCGCTTCGTTCTTGGAACCGAGGGGGGCGAAGTGATCGCGGATCAGTGCCACCACGGCTGCCCTCTCTGGGACCACGCTCGGAACGGGGGGACCTTGAGGAGGTGGCGGATGAGGAGGATCGCCGGAACCGCCACCCGACGGGCTCTCGGGCAGCGCTCGAAGGCGAGCGTGTTGCTGTCGCAATCTCTCGACGAGGCTCGCGGCGGTCGCCTCCAACCGCTCCTGCTTCTCCCGAAGCTGCTCTTCGAGCGCTTCGAGGCGGACCCATTGCCGCTCGATCTCTTGCTTCCGTTCCTCCAGCGACACGAGCACCTCGTGGTCCCGCTGAGAGACGGCGTCGAGGAACTCGAGGGAGTCCTGGAGGTCCGTGAACGACCCGGCACCGAGCACCGAGTCGAACCCGACCGCACGCTCCCCCATGTATGCCTCGGCGGCGCGTCGGTTCAACAGTTCCTGTCGCGCCTCGATCTGTCGTGAGAGCACCGAGATCCGCTCACGGACCCACGCCGTCTCCGCCTGCACGCTCTCGATCGCCTGTGCCACCTCGTCGAGCTGCTCGAAGTGACGAACGACCTGCTCGTGGAGGTTCTCGGGCGCGCGAGCCGCGACCTCCATGTGCGGTGTCGCAGGGGCCCGCACCGCAGGGATCAGGGACGCGAGCACGATCGCCCCGAGGGCGAGCACGACTCCGAAGTGCGGGGTGGTTCTGCGATCGTTGCTCAACGGGTCGCAGCCTATCCGAACGGGCGACCTTCCGTACGACCACGCACCTGGACGAGGGAGGACCGACCCTCGGCCCTCGGCAAGCGTGGCATCCCGCTCGATCCGTGATCGGTCAGGGGATGCGGCGTCTCCGCTCGCACCGATCGGCGGAATCGAACTGCCCACGTCCCCCGTCGCACCTGTCGGATCCCGGGCCGCCGTTCAGGGCGTCCGTTCCGACTCCACCGGACAGGCCATCGTCCCCTCCGTTGCCCCAGAGATCGTCGTGCCCTGCGCGGCCCAGGATGATGTCTCGGTCGGGGCCTCCGAACAGGCGGTCGTTGCCGTTCCCTCCCCCGATCCTGTCGACACCTTCACTGCCGAAGATGTCATCGGAGTCGTCTCCGCCGACGAGCACGTCGTCATCGCTTCCGCCCTTGAGCAGATCGTTCCCATCACGGCCTTCGAGGGTGTCGTTCCCCTGATCGCCGTAGAGCTGGTCGTGACCCTCGCCCCCGGAGAGCTCGTCGGCGTCGAAATCGCCGAGCAGCTCGTCGTTGCCGTCACCGCCGCCCACCAGATCGATCCCCGTACCGCCCGACAGTCGATCCGCACCGAAGCTGCCACGAACGCGGTCGTTCCCTTCATCGCCGCAGATGACGTCGTTGCCGAGGCCGCCGTTGATCTGATCCGTCCCGCCGAGACCGGCGATCACGTCGTCCCCGGGGGACCCGAGAATGATGTCATCCCCGGGGGTCCCAGACATCGTCGCGACTACCCCGAGGCAGGTGGGGGGTCCGGCGTACGCGGCCGGGGAAGTGGTGGCTACCAACGCCATCGCCGCGAGCCCGACGATGAGCCCGAACGTGCTCCTGCGTGTTGCCGACGTCGTCCGTCCGATCGTAGGTGTTGGCACACAGACCTCCTCGGGGGGTTTCATCGACCATTTCAGAACGGCTCCGGGTCGTCAGTAGCCCATTCGACTTACGCGTTCCACACGAATCACGATCGGGCACGGAAGGTGCATCGACGACGGAGACGATCCACGAGCCTGATGCACCTGTCGTTGCCGTCTCCAGGCGAACCGGCCAAGATGCGCCCGTGAACGGTCCCGGAACCACCCCAGCTCGCGCTGGGGGGATCGATACCGTGGTTGCACGGCTGGCCCGGATCGGCGCGGATCCCAGCGACGTCGCGGATCTGCGTCAGAAGAAGTCGCTCCTCGTGCTCATCGCGGTGCTGATCCTGCCGGTGTCCGGCGTATGGGGCGCCCTCTATGTCGGCTTCGGTTCGTGGGCCGGCATCACCGCGTTCATCTACTTCGCCGTCTCGCTCGGGTCCCTGGTGGTCTTCGCGCGGACCGGCAGATTCCGGCTCTTCCTCGTCACCCAGCTCGTCGACATCCTCCTCTCCCCGACGGCCGGGCAGATGTTCGTGGGCGGGTTCCTCCCGTCCGGGGGGGTCGCACTGTGGGCGATCCTGGCTCCGCTCGGCGCCCTCGTGTTCCTCGAGGTGCGGCGTGCCATCCGCTGGTTCGTCGCCTTCGTGCTGATCGTCCTCCTGACGGGGGTCGCGGGCGAGCTGTTCTTCCTCGACGCCGGATTCCCGCCCTGGTTCCCCAGCACGATGTTGGCCTTGAACATCGTCGGTGCCGGGGCGATCTCCTTCACCCTGCTCGCCTCCTTCGCGAAGCAGCGCAATGAGGCGTTGGTGGCCCTGCGAGCCGAGCAGGAACGGTCCGAGTCGCTCATCAAGAACGTTCTGCCGAGCTCGATCGCGGAGCGCCTGAAGGCCACGACGGGGTCCATCGCCGACCACGTCGAGGCAGCCTCGATCCTGTTCGCCGACGTCGTGGACTTCACGCCGTTCGCGCAACGGCTCTCGCCGGCCGAGGTCGTCGGCACCCTCGATCACCTGTTCTCCCACTTCGACACGCTCGTGGAAAGGCATGGGCTCGAGAAGATCAAGACGATCGGCGACTGCTACATGGCCGCGGCGGGCGTGCCCGATCCGTGCGCAGACCACGCCCGCAGGGCGGCGTTCCTGGCGCTCGACATACAGGCCGCGGTCGCGTCGTCCGCGATCGCCGGACAAGACGGGCTCAGGCTGAGGATCGGTATCAACTCCGGCCCGGTCACCGCCGGCGTGATCGGAACGAAGCGCTTCCTCTACGACCTCTGGGGTGATGCCGTGAACACCGCGAGCCGCATGGAGTCGAACGGCTCGCCCGGCGAGATCCAGATCACGCGCGCGACCTACGAGCTGCTGAAGGATGAGTTCGACTGCAGGTCGCGGGGGACGATCGAGGTCAAGGGGAAAGGTCAGATGGAGACCTGGTACCTGGAAGGACCGCGCTCGGGCGGCGGCCGAACCGAGCGGGGCGCCGACTCGGAAGCGTCGGAACCGTCTCAGTCTCCTGCGTGAGAGCGCGATCGCCGTCGGATCCGGGGGCTTCGGTTCGGTTCCTTGACCTCGTGTTGACCAAGTCCGAAACTGGCTCCGGATCGATCTCAGAGGCGCTGATCCTCACTCGTCTCGGGGCGGGCCGATCGACGTGGTCGGTTGGTGGTCGTGGTAGCGGACCGGCGGATCGACAGGTCCGGTTGAAGCGGACTCGGAACCGTTCGCCGGCTGGCGAAGTCTTCTGCCGGCGAGCGGACCGATGGAAAGGACCCCAGGTGGGCGCAGGCGACGACCTTGATGCCGACCCTGCGAGGTAGGGAAGCTGGCGGCGCCTACGGGACGATCTGACGAAGAGCGGTCGCCCTCGCGATGGGCGGGCCGGGGCGAAGGGCGTCACCGCCAAGCCCAGAATCGGGCTTGGTGGCTGATGCTCGGTCGGCTCGGCGGCGTGGTCCTGCCGATCGCGATCGTCGGCGGGCTCTTCTTGTGGCCGGTCGCGAGCGGAGCCCAACGCTATCCCTCCGGATTCGACACCACCAAGTACCTCTACCGAGCGAACGCCGTCGCGGCCGACGGCGTCGACTCCCTCGACGACATCGCTCCCCCGTCGCTGCGCCTCGGGACGAATCCCGAGCGGCCGGGGCATCCGGTGATCGTCTCGCTCACGGGAAGCGTCCTCGACATGGACACCCTCGAGTTCGCGACGGTCACTCCGGCGGTGATGGCGGTCGCCATCGCGCTCAGCGCCGGCGCCTTCGCCGTGGTTCTGCTTCGGCAGCCGTGGTGGGCCTTCCCTCTGTTCGCCGTCGCCACCGGGGCGTCGATCCTGGTCGCGCGCACCGCGGTCGGCAGCGCGGACAACATGATCATCGACTCGATCGTGTTGGCGTTGTTCGTCTGCTCGCTCGCGTTCGCGGATCGACAGTCGGGGTACGTAGGGGCGCTCGTGCTGGTTGCGGGCGCCACGCTCGTGCATTGGAGTTTCACGGTGCTCGCACTCGCCTTGCTGGGCGGTGTCGGGGTCGTGTTCGTGGTCCCGTCCCTCCGGCACACCCGAAGCGGAGGGTCCTGGTGGGAGACGCCTTCGCTCCGGCTCGCCGCGATCGTCGGCGGGAGCGTGGCGGTGGGGACCGCCTCCATGTTCGTCGCGCCGGCCCTCCCGCGGAAGATCCCATGGGTCGAGGCCGAGAGGATCGAAGCGAAGAATGCCCTGCGCCTCCCCGCCTTGCGACTTCCGGTGTGGGCGGTGGCAGCGACGGCTGGTGCGGCCGTCTCCCTGTCCGCCACGGACAACCGCCGGCGGATGACCAGCGTGCTCCTGATCGGATGGAGCGCGACCGTGGTCGTGGCGGCCCTCCTGTTCCGTATGGGCTGGAACGTACCCCCGTACCGATACGCCACGTTCGCGCTGGCGCTTCCGATCCTGGCGACGTTGCTCGTCACGACCCTGGGCAGGTTCGTCGCCCGCAGTCTGTCGGTCCTCGGCCCCTTCGTCGGCGTGTCGTTGGCGATCGCCGCGGTCGTGTGGGCCACCTCGTGGAGCGTCGAGTACTGGCGGAGCCAACCCTCCATCCCCGAGGAGCAGTTCGACCAGTCCCTCTCCGCCGGGCGGTATCTCGCCTCCACCGGCGAGGAGCGCCCCGTCGTCTACATCACCTCGCTCCCGCAGATCGTGTTCCCCGACCACATGCTCCGTGCCGGTGTACCACCTTCGTTCGTCGATGACGTGTACGTGTTCCCCGGCACGCTGAGAGAGCTCCGCTTCCTCCAAGAGAACCCCGGGGAGGAGCTGCTGAACCCGGGGGCCAATCGTCGTTCCCAGACCGCGCGGGAACTCATCGCCGATGTGTTCGTCCGTGATCCGATCGTGCTGTTCCTCAGCGCTTTCAACGAGGGTCGGCGAGCACCCCCGAGTCCGGAGGTCCAACCCGGCGTATTCGTCGTGCAAGGGCCTTCCGGCGTGATCGAGCCGGCTGCAACGCCGGACACGAGTGACGTCGTCGTCGAGGCGCTCGCGCTCGCCGCTCTGCTCGCGGCGGTGGGGATCGGCTGGTCCGTCGCGCTCGCACCTGGGGATCTGTTGGCGCGGGCAGGACTGGCGATGGCGTTCGGGTTGGCCGTCCTCGCGCTCGTCGGCACGGTCGCCGGCAGGCTCGGATTGCCGCTGCGCGGAGCCTCCGGGACGGCGCTCGTCATCGCAGCCGCACTGGGTGGCTGGGTCGTGAAAGCCTCTGGCTACCTCCGCACTGGGTCCGGCCGGCATCGCCGGACCCAGTCGGCTCCTTGACCTGCAGTGACGGGTCCTTGCGGCCGTCGTCGTGGCCCTAGATCCCCGCCTCGTCTCGTTCCAGGTTCCCTCGGATCGCTCCCCCCGGGAAGCGCGCCGTGTGGATGTTCACGTAATAGGCGCCGGGATGATCGCCGATGTCGTCCAGAAGGGCCGGGTCCACGTCCTCGGTGCAGCCGGCAGCTCTGCCCTCACCATCCTCGTGACGGAACGTGTCCGCGTTGGAGAGGAGGTCCACGGCCACCGGGCCGTTGACGCCCACCACGCCGGGATGGATGTGCGCAGCCATCGGCTCGTCGATATCGGCCCACCGGAGCGTGAAGCACACCCGCCCGTCCTCGGGACGGAGGCGGATCTCGGCGAGGCCGTCGCCGTTCAGGTCGCCCGCCCCGAAGCCCCCCGTGGTCGGATCCACCTCGGCGAAGCCGTTGAGGTCCGCCTCGAGCTCGTTGTCCCGCTGGCGAGGGGCGATCCTCAGCACGACACCGGTTTCTCCGAACGGGGTCCCGGTGGTGTTCCCGAGCACGTAGAGCTCGCCGTTCGCGTCCTGCCCGATCCCGTCGAGCTTCAGGCCGAGCGAGTCCTGCCCCACGAATCTGAACTCCCGGACTCGACCGCCGGGGCCGAGGAAGAACAATCGACCGAACTCCGTGAAGCTGCGCGCGAAGTCCCCGAACACGTAGCGTCCTTCGAGCTGCGGGATCGCATCGCCCCGATAGACGAATCCACCGACCACGGCGATGCCCTCGTCATGGTCGTACTCCGCGAGCGGGTCGATGAGGCCCGCCGGCTCTCCGGGGCTCCTCTCGGTGACGAAGCCCGGCTGGTCGCCGTTCGGGTCGAACAGGAACGAGCCCTCCTTGACCCTCCAGCCGAAGTTGCCTCCCGCGGTCACGACGTCCACCTCTTCGATGTGGTTCTGTCCCACATCGCCAACCAGGAGCGAGCCCGTGCCCGTATCGAACGAGAACCGGAAAGGGTTGCGGAAGCCGTACGCCCAGATCTCCGGAACGACGCCTTCCTCGTTGACGAACGGGTTGTCGGCGGGGATCCCATAGCTGCCGTTGACCGAATCGGAGCCGGCCGGGTCGATCCGGAGGATCTTGCCCAACACGTTGCTCAGATCCTGAGCGTTCCCCTGGGGACTGTGACCGACGCCCTGATCGTCCTCGTTCCCCCCATCCCCCAGCGAGATGTAGAGGAAGCCGTCCGGGCCGAAGTTGAGCCCTCCTGCGTTGTGGTTGAACTGCGGCTTGTCGATACGCAGGAGCTCGCGGCGAGTGCTCGGGTCCACGACCGAGGCCGTGCTCGTCGGATCCGGGACCTGCCACTCGGCCACCACGCTCTGATGGTCCGCCGCGACACCTGCGGGCATCGTCGAGAAGTCGGCGGGCTCAGTCACGGGCTCGGACGTGAACGTGTAGACGAGGCCGTTGGCGGCGTAGTCGTGATGGAACGCGAGCCCGAGCAATCCCCGTTCGTCGAAGGTGCCCGGCCCGAAGGCTCCGAGCGGGACGAGACGAGCGGAGACGTCCAGGAAGACGCTCTTCGCGCCGGACGTCAGGTCGAGGGCCCATACGATGCCGGGTTGGTCGACGACGAAGAGACGGCCGTCGTCGCCGGGTGCGGAGATGCCCCAGTTGGGGGCGGTGAGACCCGTGGCGACAGGCTCGAGCCTGATCCGTATGCCTCCCTGCGTGACGGGGGCCGGGATGGGGTCGTCCAGAGGTTGCGCCGCGGCCTGTGGGATCGGAGTCGCCACCACGAGCGCGAGGAGCGCTATGACGGACACGGATCGTTTCATCTTTGCCTCCCTTTCGGTCGCGGACCCGAGAACGGCCACCCCGCCGACCCGGCTCGGCCTCTCGACTACCTGTCGCTCGACCCTGGGCATACGGTCCGCGCGATGACGGAGATTCCTCATCCGTCGATGTGGCATCGATGACGTGGATCGGATCGACCGGGGGGTGTTCCGGGTGGCCCCGGGAAAAACCCGGTATCCGCCGTTGCGGGGCAAGGCGACCCGATGGCTCAGCGAAGAGCCGCTGGTCGATCCGCGGCCCTCCGGTCACGGTCCAAGGCTCGCTGCCCGAGTGAGAGGGAGCGGTGCACTCCAACGGGGAGGAGCACCCCGTCGTTTCCATCTCCTCACGAAGCTTGGGGAAGGCCGCGGGCGTTAAGCCCGCGGCCTCCCCGTTCTCCTCGTTAGCGGTGCCGAGCGCCTACGGGCAGATCCCGTTGGGGTGGCTCGTTCCGCCGTTGTTATTGGTCCAGGTGTTGTTGGTGCCCGACGTGCCCGAGCCCAGCGAGTCGTCCTCGCAATCGAGGTTGACGTTCCCGGATGCAGTGTTGCTACGGATCTGGTTCCCGTTGGTCGCCGAGCCGAAGAAGATGCCATCGATGCCGTTGTTCCTCAGCGTGTTGTTCCGGGCTGAGACGGCGGCGAAGTCGTCCGCGGTCACGTCGATACCGCTACCTTCCGCGCCGGTGACGGTGTTGCCCACCACGTTCACGTTCGATGCACCGGTGAAGATCTGCAGCGTGTCCCGGACGGCGATCCCCGAGAACCCCGGGTTCACCAGGATGTTCCGCTGGATGAGGATCCCGTCAGCCTCACCGCCGACGAAGATCGTGGATCCGGAGTCGTCGGCGTCGTTATCGTCGTTCGTCTGGTTCGCCACGACCTGTGCATTCTGCACGTTGAAGAGCGCAACGAACGTGTTGTCATTCAGGCTGCGGTTGTTCTGGATGATGATGCTCTCTTGTTGTGTGCCGGCCGTCGCGAAGAGGACCCCGGCATTTGTGTGGTTCCGGAAGCTGTTCGCCAGGACGGTGATCCCGAGCGCCCCCTGGTCGGAGTAGATCCCGTTCCCAGATGCGGACCCCAGCCGGTTGTTGCCGTCCAGCAGGTTCCGCCGAACCAGCGTCGTCGCTTCCCCGCTCCCGTGGAGGTAGATCCCGAACACGTTGTCTTTCACGATGTTGTTCAGGATCTGGTAGCCGGAGAAAGTCGGCGAGGTCTGGATACCGGCGTTGTTCGAGTTCCCCTCGATGAAGAATCCGTTCAGCGTGATCCCGTTCGCCGCCAACATGAAGATCGGCAGGTTGGGGTCGGCCGAATGAACGATCGACTCGGCTGCGGGATTGACGACACGGGTGCCGTTCACCCCGGGCTTCGCCCCGTTCAGGATGAGAGCCTTATCCACCGTCACGTTCTCGGTGTACGTGCCGGGGCAGACCTTGACGGTGTCGCCGGGCGCAGCTGCGTTCACGCCGGCCTGGATCGTGCTATGGGCCGGCGTGGCCGCGTTGCAGTTGGTGAGTGACGCCATCCCGTCGTTGTCGACCGCCTGCGTGACGGCTGCGCGAGCCGGGAGGGTCCCGATCATCATGAGACAGGCGGTGAACGCCAGAGAAACTCCTATTACCCTCTTCATGCAACTCCTCCTCATCTCGTTTCGGGGCCGGCTTCGATGGCCGCCTCCCCGTTGCGATCAAGCGAATGTCGAACGGCCAACGAATCTTGGTCAGCCCGATTTCGCGACCCCTCTCCCCCCGCCGAGCACCGCGAGTCGATGCTCTAGTTGCGAGAGAGGCCATATCGTTGGTCGTTGGTCTCTCTACTCCCTTCTCACCCCCACCCCTCTACGAGCGGGAGGCTCCAACGAATCGCACGCGAGCCAATCATCCGCACGTGAAGGAACCTCAGGGATCATCCAGGGGAATGTGCGCTGGACTCGATATCGCGCACGTGGAACCCGAGCATACTGCACCGACGAAACGCTGTCTAGGACGAACACCGTAGGAGCATCGACCCTGCGGTGGATCTACGGGCAGGGGACAGCTGCGAACAGCATCGCGGGCACAGTGAGTTCGGGCGAGAAACCGATCCCGAAGGCGTCCGCTAGGCTGCGGCGAATGACCGCGACGCTGGTGTGTAGCGGGCTCCGCAAGTCGTTCGGCGACCGTGTTGCGGTCGATGGTGTCGGATTCTCAATCGCCGCCGGCGAGACCTATGGATTGCTGGGGCCCAATGGCGCCGGCAAGACCACGACGATCTCGATGGTGTGCGGTCTGTTGACGCGAGACACCGGGGAGATCTTGCTCGAAGGCCGGCCCTTCGATACGACGAGCATCGACGCGAAGGCCTCCATCGGCCTCGTCCCCCAGGAGATCGCGATCTATCCGGATCTGTCGGCGAACGAGAACCTCGCGTTCTTCGGCCGACTGTATGGGCTTCACGATCCCGAGCTCGGCGAGCGGGTCGCAGAAGTCCTCCAGACGGTCGGGCTACAGGACCGGGCAAACGATCGGACATCGGAGTTCTCAGGTGGGATGAAGCGCCGGCTGAACATCGGCCTGGGACTCCTCCATCGCCCGCAGCTCCTCGTCCTGGACGAGCCGACCGTCGGCGTGGACCCGCAGAGCCGCAATGCCATCCTCGACTCCGTCGAGCAGCTCGGTGCGGGTGGCCTGTCGGTCCTGTACACGACGCACTACATGGAGGAGGCGGAGCGACTCTGTGACCGTGTGGGGATCCTCGACGAGGGGCGACTGCTCGCCGAGGGCACCCGGCGAGAGCTCGTGTCGAGCATCGGGGCGCACGATCACGTCCGGATGATCGCTCCGGGGATCTCCGAGCCGATCCTCATGAGCCTGCGCGGCGTTCCCGGCGTGGTCGAGGTCTCGGCACGAGATGCTCAGGTCGACCTCCTGGTCGATGACGCCAGCGGTGCACTCGGGTCGATCGTCCAGACCGTCACCAGCGACGGCGGGACCGTGTCCTCCGTGGAGGTTCAGGAGCCCGATCTCGAGGCGGTGTTCCTGTCGCTCACGGGCAAGGCGCTTCGCGACTAGCGGCGATGGGCACATCCCAAGGCCGGGCATCTCGCACGATCGCGGAGAAGGACCTTCGGCAGCGGATACGAGACCGCACCGCCCTGTTGGTCGGCGTGCTCCTCCCGTTCGCGCTGGCCTCGATCCTCGCCCTCACGCTGGGCGGCGCCGCCGAAGGCGACCTCGATCTCGACATCGGGCTGGTTGATCTGGATGGTGGGGCCGTCGCAGACCGCTTCGAGCAGACCCTCCGAGCAGCCGACGTAGGGACCGTGCACCTTCTCGGCGATCGAGATGTGGCAGAACGACGAGCCGAGGAAGGCGCCCTGGACGCCGCGTTCGTGCTTCCGGTGGACCTCTCGGCTCGGTCCACATCCGTTGGCGGAGGGTCGATCGAGGTGATCGGCTCGCCCGACTCCGATCTGGGGCCCGTGGTCGCCACCTCGATCGCGCGCTCCTTCGCCGCGCGACTCGACGGCCTCGCGATCGCCGTTGCGACAGCAAGCGAGACACCCGAGGACGGGTCGGCCATCGCCGATGCGGCGGCGCGGTTGCCCCCGGCTGCCTCCCTGGACATCGGCGTGACCGCCGACGAAGGCGCCACTCCGTCGACCTTCACGGCGATCGGTATGGCGGTCTTCTTCCTCTTCTTCACGGTCGAGTTCGGCATCCGCAGCATGATCGAGGAGCGTGAGCGGGGCACCCTCGCGCGACTGCTCGCCGCCCCCATCCGTCCTGCCTCCGTGCTGATCGGCAAGGGTCTCGCCAGCTTCGTGGTGGGCGTTCTCTCGACCGGCCTGCTCGTGGTGGCCACCACGGTGCTGCTCGATGCGTCGTGGGGTCCGCTGGTCGGCGTCGCGCTGCTTGTCGTGACGGGCGTGGCGACGGCCGTGGCGGTCACCAGCTTCGTCGCGACCTTCGCCACCACGTCGACCCAAGCCGGAAACTATGCATCGGTCGTTGCGGTCGTCGGCGGGCTCCTCGGAGGAACCTTCTTCCCCATCTCACAGGCCCCCGGACTCCTCGCGTCGGCTCGCTTCCTCTCTCCGCAGGGATGGCTGATGGAAGGATTCACCGAGCTATCGACGGGCGGCGGACTCGTCGGTGCGTTCCCCGCTCTGGCCGGCACGCTCGTGATCGGGATGGCGTTCGGGATCCTCACCTGGGTCCGAGCCCGAAGGATGCTGCGCCCATGACCTCCGCACGCAAGGCGCTCGCGATCGCGGCGATCAACGTTCGGCGGCTGTCGAAGGACCGCACCGGCTTGTTCTTCGTCGTGATCTTCCCGTTCCTGCTGATCTTCGTCCTCGGAGCCACCTTCGGCTCGGGATTCACACCGCGCGTGGGCGTCGCGGCGGCGCAGGCGCCACTCGCCGACGAGATCGTGCAGCGTCTGCGCTCGGTGGAAGGGATCGAGGTCCAGACGTTCGCGAGCGCGGATGCCATGCGCGAGGCGGTTCTGCTCGGCGATCTTGAGGGCGGCTTCGTGATCCCCCGTAGCTACGACGCCGATCTCCGCGACGGACGACCGGTCGAGGTCCCGTGGGTGACTCTGCCCACCGGCGCAGGCGGCGACCTCTCGCTCATCGTCGCGTCGGTTATCGACCAGCAGAGCTCGCTCGTGAACGCAGCGCGCTTGGCGCAGGAGCGCGGAGCGGCGGACTCGTTCGACGAGGCCCTGGCGAGAGCGCGCGCGGCGAGCGAAACGGTCCCGATCGTCGAGGTTCGTACATCGACGGCAGGGAACGCGGAAGGCAGCGGACTGAGCACGGCAGCCGCCCAGGAGCTGACGCTCTTCGTGTTCGTGACCTCGCTGTCGGCTGCGTCGATGCTCGTCGAATCGCGCCGACTCGGCGTCTCCCGTCGGATGATCGCCTCGCCCACATCGATCGCGACCGTGCTCACCGGGGAGGCGCTCGGTCGTTTCGCGATCGCGCTCCTTCAGGGTCTCCTGATCGTGCTCGGATCGACGGTGCTCTTCGGGATCGACTGGGGGAACCTGGGCACGGTCGTCCTCAGCATTGCCTTGCTCTCACTCGCGGCGACGGGAGCGGCGATGCTCTTCGGGGCCTTGATGCGGTCGGAACAGCAGGCGGGGGCGGTCGGCGTGTTCGTGGGACTGGCGCTCGCCGCGCTCGGCGGCTCGATGGTTCCCCTCGAGGTCTTCCCTCCCGTCATGGAGCGGATCGCGCACCTGACGCCGCACGCCTGGGCATTGGGCGCGATGGACGATGCGATCACGCGCGGAGCCACCCCTGCCGAGGCGTGGCGCGATCTCACCGTCCTCGCGATCTACGGTGTGGTGCTGTTCGCGGCTGCCGTGCCCCTGTTCCGGCGTTCGCTGACCAGCACGCCGGCCGCTGCCTGATCCGTGCTCGAGAGCCGCATCAGGTCAAGTCTCGTTCGGCAGCGCCAAGCGGCGCCTGCGACCGCGAGAGGAAGAGGCTCACGAAGTACAGCTGGCTCGATCGGTCCTCTACACGACGGCGTTGCGGAGCGCTGCCTCCCGGAACCATTCGGCGCTCAGCTTGGGATGCGCTCGAGTGTGTCGAAGTCGACATAGACGAGCCCGAAACGGTTGCCGAAGCCGGCGTTCCACTCGAGATTGTCCTGTGAGCTCCAGTAGAAGTAGCCGTCGACGGGGACGCCTTCTGACGTCGCGCGCTGCAGCTCCCCCAGGCAGCCGCGAGGGAACATGACCCGATCCGAGTCGTAGACGCGGCCATCATCGGCGACAGCGTCGTCGGCCGCGCACCCGTTCTCGGTGACATAGATCGAGGTCGCGCCCCACAATGACTGCACGTGGCGCGGCCCCCGATACAGAACCTCCGGGTCGAGGATGTGCCAGCCCGACTTCATCTTCGGATGCGAGGAGTTGATCGGGATAGCGCGGTAGCCCGGCGGGTCGTCGGACGGCTCCACGAACACCATCGGTCGATAGACGTTGATCCCTACGAAGTCGAGTGGTGCTGCGATGGTCCGGAGCTCCTCATCGGTGAACCGCGGCGCATCGGCTCCGGCCGACTCGAGATAGGCATCCGTGTAGACGCCCTCCAGCATCACGGTAACGAACGGCGCGTTGGTCTCGCGTGTGCAGGCTTCGGCGGCCTTGACGTGGGCGGCGGTGTCCACCGTCGGCAGCGCGACCTCCATGTTCTCGGCGAACCGATTTTGATGTCGCTCGCCCCGCGCCCACGGATCGCCTGGACCGCCAGGCCGTGTGCCAGCACCGCATGATGCCGCACCTGGTTCAGCTCGCCATCCGAGAGCCGGAGCGCCCGCGCGAGGAGCACGCGATTGGTCTTGCCGCCACCGATGTCGGCCTCCATGCGCTGGTGCCCGTAGTCGATGACGAGCGGGATTCATCGAGGGTGAAGACGTGCTTGATGCGATCGCCCAGCTGCTCGGCTATGTACCCGGCGTACTCGGCGAAGGCCTTCGACGTCTCGGCCGACTGCCAGCCGCCGTGGCGGTCCTGCAGCGTCTGAGGGAGGTCCCAGTGGAAGAGGGTGGCGAACGGCTCGATCCCCACGCTCAGCAGCTCGTCGACCAAGCGACTGTAGAAGTCGAGGCCCTTGGGGTTTGGAACGCCGGTCCCGTCGGGGAAGATCCGCGGCCAGGAGATCGAGAAGCGGTAGGCGGTGACCCCGATGTGCTTCATCAGCGCCACATCCTCTTCGTACCGGTGGTAATGGTCGTTGGCGACGTCGCCGCTGTCGCCGTTGGGGATCTTGCCGGGCGTATGGGCGAACGTGTCCAGATCGATACGCCCTGCCGTCCTCATCCCATGCGCCCTCGATCTGGTACGCCGACGTCGCGACACCCCAGTGGAAACCGTCCGGGAATCCGCGGGCGGGAACGGTCCGAGTCGCGTGGCCGCCGTCGTTCGATCCCATTCCGAACACCCCTGTTCTCCTGCCGCCGCAGCGGCGGGTGCGGTATCGAGAGGCTAGGCCTGTAGGCGTTCGGCGCTCAATCGGAGCGAACTCTCAGCTACCGCAGCTGAACGACCCTCAAATCCGCGACTACCTTCGCATCAGACGAGAGAACAACATCACCGCGATCCCGATGCCGGCTCCCACGGCGAGAGACAACGGCGAACTCAGCAGCACTCGCCCGCCCTGCTCGATCGTGACCTTCGGAGACGCGACCACGCCGACGAAAGCCTTCCTACTTATCGTGGCGCCTCCTGCCGCGAGGATGGCTTGCGTGCCACCGTTCTCGATCGACGCGTCGCCCTTCGCGATCACGGGGCCGCAGCCGCCGTTCCGGATCGTGATGCTCCCTCCCGTCAGGACCGGACCACAGCCACCATTGAGGACCGACAGGTCCCCTCCGGCTGCGACGAATCCTGCAGCGGAGCCGGTCAGCCGCACGTCCCGCGCTCTCACGAGCCCGACGAGCTTCCTCGAGACATGTTGCGCATCGGGCTCGAATCCCGGCGTGACGGCAGAGGCGTGCCCCCCTTCACCCATGTCAACCTCCCGTTCTCTTCGTGGTCGTGCTTCACCACGTTCCCCTCGCGAGCGGGGTTGGACCAGCGGGATCAGCTGGCAACGGGCATCGGCGGCGGCGCGCCGGCGGCCGCGACCGTCCGCGGCGTGCGCCCAGTGCGGATCGCGACCGCGAGCAGCCCGAGTCCCCACACGCTCGCGAGCAGCCAGAGGAGTCCCCCGACGATGGGGATCAGCGCGAGTGCTCGAAGGATCACTAGGCCGATGAGGAATGCGACGTACCTCGAGGAGGATCGCATCACCAAACGCCCTACTCCGTGCGTCGTCACCGTGTACCCAAGCGTGTAGATCAAACCCAGCGCGAACAGCACGAACAGCCCCAGTGGGATCCCCACGACCGTCACGAGCAGGAACACCGCGGCGAGGGGCAGCAGGAAGAAGAGGGCGACGCCCCAACCGATGCTCGAACCCAAGCGAGTCCGGATCGCCTCGACGACGGCCTCGTCCAGGGACGGCGCGAAGGCCAGCAGCAGGAGACCGAGGATCAGCACCGAGACCGTGTAGCCGAGCCACCACACGAAACGGCCGGCGAAGGCTCCCATGTCGTAGTCGAACTTCGTCGCGATGTTGGTCTGCGAGCCACGGATCGTCGCACCGTCCTCGACCTGCGGAGAGCTTTGGGTGACGAGGTCGCCGCCGATCTCGGCGCCGGATCGCACCGAGACGTCGCCGTTGAACACCACCACGTCGCCGTTCACCGTGCCCGAGATCTCGGTGTCGCCGTTCAGGACGAACAGGTCTTCCCGGACGGATCCATCGATCGTCGCCGGGCCGTTGAAGATCGCCGCGGTGTCCACGGTCCGATCCGCCTCGATCAGGAGTTGTCCGGTGAGGACGACCTGGTCGTTCTCGACATCGCGCGAACCGTCGTCCTGCGCCGATGCGGGACCCGCCACCGACAGGAGCAGCACCCCCGCCGTTGCCAACGCTCTGATCGACTTGCGCGAGCTGGATCCGCGTGCCATGGCTCCTCCGATCATCGCCGTCCATCGACCCTACGCGCCGGCTGCGTCCGGCGTGTGTCGGCCATTCCCCATACATCGGTGGGGGGATTCGAGCTCACGTGCGAGGCCG
>DASSDW010000068.1:0-5883 GCA_035696925.1 Actinomycetota bacterium | reverse complement strand
CAGGGACACTCGCGCCGAGCTCGAGCTGCTGGACGATCACCGACTCAGCAAAGGTGTCGTGTACCTCCCTACCGCATGCCAGCCTGAGCGTCCCATGCCCCTAGATAGCCGCGGCGGCTGATCGTCCTTGCAAGCAGGTCGGCGGTTCGAGTCAGCGCGTCTCCGCCGATGCCCGTTCTGCCGCGCTGTTCAACGGAAGACAACGAGGCGACCGCTGGCGGGGACCGCGAGCAGACCGGCTCCCGCGTTCATGTCCGTTAGCACGACCACGTTGTGCTCGTCGGGGATAACGAACGGTGCGCCCAGACTGAAGGTCTTCCGCCGACGCCCCGTGTCGGTCTGAAGGACGTACAGCTTCCCGGACGAGGACGCCACGAAGACCCGCTTGTTGATCACGATCGGAGCTGAGACCAACGTTCCATCGCCGGCGAAGCTCCACAGCGCGTCCCGTGTGCCGAGGTCGCGTGCTCGGAGTGTCCCGTGCTCCAGGAAGTATCCGGACGAACCCGAGAACGCCGGCATCACGGACGACGTGAACGAAGCCGCGTTCCCGCCCGACGCTGCATGCAACACGACGCCGGCGCTGCCATCACGAGCGTAGACACGGTCGTCGAAGTACGCGGCTGTGCGGCCTCCCCCACCTGAGCAGCTCGTGTCGTGGTGCCAAACGAGGCCGCCGTCCGCCGGTGCCAGTGCGAAGACCTGGAAGCAGGCGTATCCCACGACGATCCCGAACGGCGTGATCGTCGGGGCGCTGTGGTCCCCGTTCGCCACGTCCGCGGTCCATGACACGTCGCCCGTCGCGCCGTCCACGGCATACACGGTCCCGCCTGAGCCGGAGCCGCCCACGTAGACGACCCCGTCGTCGGCCGTCGGCGGCGAGGTGAACATGTACTGGTCCGGCAGGGCGACGCTCCAGTCGAGAGCGCCTGTCTCGACGTCGAGGGCGGAGAGCAGTCCGCCCGAGTCCAATGTGTACAGTCGCCCTCCGTCGACGGCGAGTCCGAAGAACTCGTAGCCGCCGTTCGCGCGTACCTTCCAGACCGTCTGGCCCGTCGTCGCATCGAGCGCGAATACCTTCCGGTTGTCGGTGTCGAACAGGTTCCCCACCGCAACGAATACCTTGCCATCGGCGATGACGGGGTACGAGACGATCCCGTGCCACGAGCGTGACCACGCTCGCTCGACCGGCAGCGAGAAACCCGTTCCGCTCGCGTTACCTGTGTGTGCCACGTCGACGTGCAACGAGGCACCAGGCGTCGACGTTGCTCCGATCGCTGCGGGTGCGGGCCACGTCAGTGCCGTTGCTCCGGCGACGACGAATGCGAGTACGTAGCCGGTGACCTTCGACTCCATGAGAGGTTCATCGGGCGCGCAGGCGTCCCACTGAAGGCCAGATGCTTGCGCCGCGCGGTCTGCCACGTCGCCGGGGTGGCATCCGACTCATCGCTGGACATGGATCGGCGGATCCCGTGGACGCGGCTGGCTGACCACCACGACCGTCCGCCGACGAAGACGGGTTCCGGCTCGCAGGCCCAGATCGTGTGCTGACCGCCGCAACCACGCCAACTCACTCCGCCCCACCGCATCTCGTCCCCTCAAGCACGAGATATCCCCTGGTCGGGGGGAAGGGCATCCCCTGGTTGGGCCCTCAGGTTGGCGTCCGGCCCTGCCGAAGGAAGGGGTGTTGAACAGGGAACGGTCCCTCCAACCGTTCTCCGGAGGAGGAGTGGTGGCGTCCAACAAGCAGTTCTCCGTCGGGCGGCCGGTCATGTGGATCGGTATCACCGTGCTGTCCACTGCCCTCGCCGCGGGCGCTTGGTACCTGAAGTCTTCTGGGCTCGAGAACGGCGTGAGAGCTGCCGGCAAGCTCGCGGCCTCCACCGTCAAGAGGGAGCTCGCCCCGGAACTGACGGCAGCGGACGTACGCGAGCCGATGTCGGAGGAGGCATCCGACGCCTTCCAAGAGGTCGTCCAGGCCAGGGTCCTCGACGAGCGTACGAGCACGGTGCGCATCTGGACCGCGGATGGAACGCTGGTGTTCTCCTCGACCGGGGAGCAAACCGGAACCCACGGCGGGAACGATCGCTCGATCGGCCTTGCGGCCGACGACGGAAGGACGACGTGGATCGAGCCGTCCAGCGATGGCGGACTCCTCGAGATCTACACGCCGCTCCGGCTCGGTGCCGCCGACAGCCAGCCCGTCGCGGCCGTCGAGCTCGTGCAGGCGTACGCGCCGATCGTGGAAGCCGCCGGTCAGCCGTGGGGGCTCGTGCAACCCGTTGCCGGGGGACTCGCGGCGATCGCCCTCGTGATGACCGTGGTTTCGTTCGCGATGCAGAGAGCGGGTCGGTTCGGCAAGCGTGAGGGCATGGGCTTCGCACGTACGGGCGGTGGTGAGGTGGACGACGACAAGGTCCGTCGATTGATCGGGGCCCGCGACGACCAGATCGCGCAGCTCCGCGAGCAGCTCCGTGAACAGGAGGACGAGACCGTCGATCGCATCCGGGCGCTCGAGGTGCAGCTTCGTGAGACGGCCGCTCGCGCGGTCGAGGCCGAGGCACGAGCCGAGGACGTCTCGGCAGCCTCGGGAGCCGCGGAAGCCGCTCAGGAGGCGAACCGCCGCGCACAGGAGCTCCTGGACCGAGCGGTGCGGGCCGAGAGCGAGGTCACGACCCTCAGAGAGAAGCTCATGGACGCCCCGACAGATGATACGAAACAGGCCGAGGAGCTGATCAGGACCCTCGAGGAGCAGCTGCGGAGCACCGCGGCAGACCGCGATCGCGCGACAGCGGAGGTCCAAGCCCTTCGAGCCACCACGGAAGCCCTCCAGGCGACGACCTACGAGCTGCAGGCGACGATCGCATCGCACGCCGATGGCCCAACGGTCGATCTCGGCCCGGCGCTCGACGAAGCGAAGGCCGCCCTCGTGGAGGCGGAGCGCGCGCGTGCGGAGTCAGAATCCATCGCGAGGGAAGCGACCGCAGCGCTGGCGTCCGCCGATGCACGCCTCGCCGGCCTGGAAGAGGAACGGCAACGACTGATCGGTGACGTCGAGAGCGACAAGGGCGAGGCCGCCGCACGTCTGGTGCAAGCCGAGGCGAGGGTCACCGAGCTGGAGCGCGGCCTCGTGGAGGCACGGGATCGCTCTGCCGAGGCCGTCAGGGAGCGCGACGAGGCCGTCGCCCACGCCGCGGGGCTGGAATCTCGGTTCGAGGAAGCCAGCGCCAAGGCGAAGGAAGCGGACGCTCGATCCCACTCGCTCGAGGCGCGGATCCAGGAGATGGCCAAGGACGCCGGCAGCGCCGCCGAGGGTCTGAAACAACGGCTGAGCGAGCTGGAGACGCGCACGGCCGACGCCGAAGGCGAACGGAACGGCCTGCTCGCGCGGGCGGCCGAGGCGGAGGCCTCGGCGAAGGAGCTGCGGGTCCTGGCCTCGACGGCAGAGGCCCGGGAGACGGAATTGCTCGAGCGGCTGGAGGTGGCCGACGGGGAGGTCGCGCGCTCCCACGCCAGCCTGGACGACGCGCGTCGAGAGCTGGAGGAAACCCGCGATCATCTCGAGCAGGCGAAGCGGGAGGCGACCCGTGCCGCTGCGGAAGTGGAGTCGCGGGAGACGGCGATCCGCGCGGAGGCCGAGGCTCGCGTGGCCGCTGCCTTCGCAGACGTGGAGCCGCGGATCGCGGCCGCGGTCGCGGAATCCGAGGCTCGCGAGTCCGCGGTTCGTGCAGAGGCCGAGGCGAAGGCGGCCGCCGTGGAGACCGAGCTCGCGGCACTGCGGTCCACGCTGTCCGAGATGGAGTCCACGACCGGTGATCTGCGGGCGCAGAAGGAGGATCGGGACCGGACCGTCGAGATGCTGGAGTCGCGGTTGGTCGAGCACCGCGGTGTGCTGGAGGAAGCGCGAGCGCGCCTGACGGCCGCGGAAGAGCGGGCCGCCGACCTCGAGCTCCGCCTCCTGGAAGAGTCCGGCGAGATCACCCAGCTGAAGTCCGCGCTCGCGGACGCGACCGAACAGGCTGCGCGCGCCGAAGCCCGCATGACCGAGCGCGACGAAGCCGTCACCCGGATGCAGGATGAGCTGACCGCGGTTCGCGACGAGATGCTTCTGAAGGAGGCCTCGTCGTCCGTGGTCGCCGAGGAGCTGGAGGCGCTGAAGGCCGGCGTCGCGGAGCATGAAGCGGAGACGCGTCGCAAGGACGAGGAGCTGGGGCAGGCCCGGCAGGAGCTGGAAGCAGCCCGCCGGGAGCTCGGGACCATCAGGGACGAGCTGTCGGAGCGCGAACGACTGGTGTCCGCGAGCACGGAGGAGCTGGGCGCCCTCAAGACCGCCGTCGCGGGCCACGAGTCGGAGACACGGCGCAAGGAAGAGGAGCTGCACGGGGTCCGCCAGGAGCTGGAGTCGGCCCGCCAGGAGCTTGGGACCGTGAAGCAGGAGCTGTCCCAGCGCGAACGGCTCGTCTCCGCCGGCACCGAGGAGCTGGAGGCGCTCCGCGCGGCCGGTGCCCGGAGCGCGCAGGAGCTGGAGGCCAAGGATCGGGAGCTCCGTGACATCGTCGCTTTGCTGGACGCGGCGCGGAACGAGCTCGACGCCCGGAGCGAGGACGCGAACGCCCGCTTCCGAGACGCCGAGGCGAGGGCGGCCGACGCGCAAGCGCACGCCAACGAGGTGCAGGCGAGCGCAGAGGAGGCGAAAGCGAGGATCGCGGACGCCGAAGAGCGTCTCGCGGAGCGCGAGGCGACCGTCGCGCATCTCCAGCGGGAGCTCTCCGAGCTCCGACAGGAGGTCGACCGTCGGGAAGCAGGCGAGAGCGCGAACCAGCAGGAGGTTGATTCCCTCCGGACGCTGATCGCGGAGCTCGAGGCGGAGAACGAGCGTCGCCGCAGCGAGGACGCCTCGCGGGTCGCCACGCTGGAATCGGAGCTCGCCGAACACACGACCGTGCTCCGAGAGGCCCGCGATCGTCTCGCGGCGGCCGAATCGAGGGCGACCGACCTGGAGGCGCGGCTGGAGGCCGCGAGCTCGAGCCAAGGCGAGGCACTTCGGACCACCGAGGAGCAGCTCGCCGCGAAGCAGCAGGAGGCCGCGCAGAAGGACGAGCAGATCCGTGCGATCGAGGAGCAGCTGCGCGCAGGACGTGAAGAGCTCGAGGCCGCCCGCGCGGACCTGTCCGCCCGGGACGCCGCGAGCACCGACGGCTCGGCGAGGATCGCGGCCCTCGAGGGGGAGCTGCAGGAGGCGACCCGCCGCGCCGCGGAGCTCGAGGCGAGCGTCGCGGAGTCGAAGGAGGCGCTCGCACGGGCCGAGGAGGCCGCGCGGCTGGCCGCCGAGCGAGCCGATGCACTTCCGTCCGACCACGCGCCGACACCGGTCGCCGTGGACGACGGCCGCGTCCCTGCGCTCCATGCCGAGATCCGCGAGCTCGAGAAGCGTCTCGAGCAGACGGAGCTGCGAGCGCGACACGCCTACGCGGAGGCCGAGAACGCGCAAGCGGAGCTGAGGTTCGCACGCGACCGCGGCGATGTGCCGGTGCCCCCCGACGACGGTCGGCTCCGCGCGGAGCTCGCGGCCGCGCTCCAACGGGCGCAGGCCGCCGAAGAACGAAGCGCGGCGCTCGATGCCGAAGTGCTCCTGCTCAAGAAGGGTATGGACGTCTCGGCTGCCGCCGAGGACGATCCCACGAACGGGTTCGCGGGCGACCCCGATGACGAGGGCGTGAACCTCCGGGCCCGCTTGAGTCGCGCAGTGGACAGCAAGCGCGCGACCAGCGAGGACGACAGCCACCAGTGGCGTTGAGCCGGAGGGTACGCTGAAGGACGTGCGCAGGCTCCTCCTGTCGACCCTCGCCGTCTCGATCCTGATCGCGCCCGCGTCGGCGGCTC
>DASSDW010000067.1:0-2632 GCA_035696925.1 Actinomycetota bacterium | reverse complement strand
GTCGAGGGCGGCACGGACGATCCTGCCGTGTACACCGACACCAAGTCGCTGGACGAAGTCCTCTAGCGATCCACGAACCACGGCGGAGGGGCCGCGGGCCGAGCCGAGAGGCTCGCCCGTGGCCCCTTCCCTGAGAGGGGGGAACCCTGGCGGGCACCGAGGCCCCGCACGTGACGGTCGCTCGGCTCGGTCGCTTCGAGCGACTGCCGTGGCGGCGCATCATCCTCGTCGTCCTGGGGATCGTCGTCGGCGGCGTGGTGGTCATCGGCACCGCCCGCACGCTCACCCTCGATCCCGCGGAGGGGGGGTACTCGGCCGGCGCGTGGCGCGATTTCATCGTGCAAGGCGCGGCGCAAGGCGCGATCTTCGCGATGATCGCGCTCGGCTACAGCCTCGTGTACGGGATCCTCCGGATGATCAACTTCGCTCACGGCGAGGTCTTCATGGCGGGTGCGTTCGGCTCGTTCTTCTTCGCCGACGCCTATGCGAAGAGCGGCTTCCTGAACCGGAGCCCCATCCTTGCGCTCGCGATCGTGACCCTCGTCGCGGTGGTCGTGTCGGTGGGGACGGCGGTTCTGCTCGAACGGCTCGCCTACCGTCCGCTCCGGAACGCTCCCCGGCTCGTCCCGCTGATCACCGCGATCGGCGCCTCGCTCTTCTTGATGAATGCGTTCCGAGGGTTCTTCGGCCCGCAGCCGTACGGGTACCCGAAGCCCGACGTGCTGGCGGGGAACATCATCGTCTTGGGTGTCACGATCCAGCGGACGCAACTGCTCGTGCTCGTCGTCGCGCTGATCTGCATGATCGCCCTGCAGTGGTTCGTGGCGGCGACGCGGACGGGGCGATCGATGCGAGCGGTCGCCCAGGACCGAGAGATCGCCAGTCTGATGGGCATCAACGTCGACCGGGTGATCGTCGTCACGTTCGCGATCGGCGGCGTGCTCGCCGGGATCGCCGGGATCCTATTCTCGCTCACGTTCGAGCAGGTGCAGTTCACGATGGGCTTCCGTCCAGGGATCGCGGCGTTCACCGCCGCCGTCCTCGGGGGCATCGGCAGCATCGGCGGCGCTGCCCTCGGCGGGTTCGTGATCGGCCTGCTCCAGGCGGTCGGGCCGCCGTTGCTCCTGACGGGGTTCGGGATCCCGAGCGTCTTCTCGCTGCGGGACGCGTTCGTGTTCCTGGTCCTCGTGCTCGTCCTGGTCTTCCGGCCGGGAGGGCTGCTCGGGACCGGCGAGGCGGAAAAGGTCTGAGAGCTGTGCGACGCCACGTCCGCACGGGAGCGTTCGCCGGCATCGTCACGATCTTCCTGGCCCTCGTCGGCCTGATCGGGGGCTTCACGGACGTGTTCATGATCGGGGACGAGGTCTCGTTCGCCGGCCTGATGCTGATCCTGCCGGCCTTCGCCGCCGGGGTCGTCGCCGCCGCACCACGGGTCGAGGGTGGCGAACGCCGAGAGATGTCACTCAGCGGGGCGGCGTTCGCGGCCGCGCTCGCGGCCGCCTCGGCCGGCGCCGTGTTCGGACTGGCCGTACTCCTCGCAGACCTGATCGGGGTCGAGCGCATCCGGCCGATCTTCCTCAACGTCACGCAAGTCCTGATGGACTTCGTGACCTTCGGGCGGTCGACCCCCGTCGGCGCCGCGATCATCGTCGTGATCTCCGCGGTGGCGGGCGTGTTGGGCGGTCTCCTCCGCGTGACCTCGGCGACCACTCGCCGGGCGATCACCGCGGCATTGACCGTGACGATCCTGTTCGGTTTCCTGCAGCGGGTCATCCCGATCGCGCTCGATCAGCTGTCGCTCGAACGGGACTGGCTCTACCACCCGATCTACGACGGCCTCACCTGGATCGGCGCCCTCGTTGTGGCCGCGGTCAGCGCGGGCGTGAGCCTCCTGAACGCGCGGTACGGGGGGCGCGTCCGAGGAAGCTTCGCCGGAACGGGTGGTCGGAGCGGGCTCGCGATGAGCCCCGTCCGGCTGATCGCGAGTGTCGTCGCCCTCGCCCTCCTGATCGTTGCGCCGTTCCTGCTCGGCTCCGTGATCTCCGAGGTCCTCGGCACGGTGATGGTGTTCGCGCTCCTCGGGATCGGGCTCAACATCGTCGTCGGCTACGCGGGCCTGCTCGACCTCGGCTACGTGTTCTTCTTCGCGCTCGGTGCCTATTCCCTCGCGCTGCTCACCGGAGCGACCCTCAACGCGTACGGGATCCCCCCCGAGCCCGCCGTCTCGGGCGACCTGAACTTCTACGTCGCGATCCCGATCGTGATGATGATCGCGGCGGCCGCCGGCCTGCTCGTCGGCGCCCCGGTGCTCCGGCTGCGCGGGGACTACCTCGCGCTGGTGACGCTCGGTCTCGGCGAGATGGTGACGGTGCTCGTGGGGAGCCCCTGGCTGGTCCCGCTCGTGGGCGGGCCGAGCGGGATGCGTGGGATCACGGATGCCGCGATCGGAGGATTCGCGTTCCGCGACCCGCAGCGCTTCTACTACCTCGCACTCGCGTTCGTCGCGCTGGCGGCCTTCCTGTCGTGGCGACTCGCGACGTCGCGGATCGGGCGGGCGTGGACCGCCATGCGTGAGGACGAGCAGACCGCCGACGCGATGGGGATCAGCACGACCCGCTTCAAGCTCCTCGCG
>DASSDW010000066.1:0-3105 GCA_035696925.1 Actinomycetota bacterium | reverse complement strand
TGTTCATGTCGGGCCTCCCTCCGTACGGCCCGGGTGACCTGATCGACGTGGACGTGGACGAGGACGGCCACATCTGGATCTCGATGGCCGACCACTTCTCTCGACCCCTCCAGCTGACGAGGATCGAAGCGCTCGCCGTTTACCTCCGCGGGACGGAGCTCCTCGCCCTGCCGGGGATGCCCGACGCTCCCGCCCTCGCGAAGGCGCTGGAGAAGCTGCAGCGCTCCCTCGGCGCGGACGCGCTACGGGAGGCGGAGGGACGCATCGAGATCGCGCGGCGGGGACGAGCGCCGGAGCACCTGGATCTCCTGCGCGCGGCCGCGCGCGCACACGAACGACTGTCGATCGACTACTTCGCGGCGTCGACGGGGGAGTGGAGCCATCGCGAGATCGATCCCGAGGAGGTCTTCTCGGGGATGGGGCATTGGTACGTGGCGGCCTGGGACGTGGACGCGGACGCCGAGCGTCTCTTCCGCGCCGATCGGGTCCGGAGCGCAGCGCCGACCGGCGAGACGTTCGTGCCGCGCGGACTGCGGGGAGCGGGGCGGGACCTGTATTCGCCGACCGGGGAGGACGTATCCGTGCGCCTGCGACTGCGACCGGCGGCGCGCTGGATCGCCGAGTACTACGCCACGACCGAGCTCGAGGAACTCGACGACGGGGGAGTCGAGGCGACGCTTCCGGCACGACAGCTCGGCTGGGTCGCGCGGCTGCTGGTTCGCGTCGGGGACGACGCCGAGGTCGTCGAGCCCGCCGAGCTCAGAGACGAGGTGCGACGGCTCGCCCGCGAGACCCTCGCGGGCTACGGCCACAAGACCTAGTCAGACGGGTCTAGCCCCGACAACGCTCGCGAGCCTCAAGCCGCGTCGCCGGAGGGCCGATAGCTGTCGTGAGATGACCACCATCCGGACGACATGCCCCCGCTGCGGAGAGGTCGACATGGGCCCCGAAGCGATCTCGCTCTCGGTCCGTTCCAGCGGCCGGGAGGGGAGCTACCGCTTCACGTGCCCTCGCTGCGACGACGCGGTCGAGAAGCGGGCCGATCGCAAGATCGTGGCACTGCTCGTGTCCGCCGGCGTGGATCTCGAACCGAGAGGGAGCGCGGAGATGAGCGAGAGCCTCTTCGATCAGGAGCCCATGGAGGCCGTCGAGCCGCTCGAACACGCGATGGACGGTCCCGCCTTCTCGATCGACGACGTGATCGAGTTCCATTTCCTCCTCGAGGACGACCACTACCTCAAGGAATTCCTGGCCGGCTCGGAAGAGTCGTAGCTCCCTGTTCGTGGCGCGAGGTTCCCAGCGCTCACCTCTCCATCAGGCGCTCGCCCGGTAGCATCCCTCCCGTGGAAGCCTGGCTCGTCGTCTGGCTCGTGATCGGTCTCGTGACCACCGTCGCTCTGCTCGTGATGCTGGGGTTCCTCGTTCGCCACGTGATCCTGCTCGGGCGGACCGCTGGGCGGATGCAGGAGGAGTTGCAGCCGATCGCCGACGAGCTGGCCGCCGCCTCGGCCCGGGCCGCCGACACGGCGTCCCGCCTCTCGGAGCGCGCGTCCCCTCAGGGGGCATCCGCCCGCCGCAGGGGTCCCCGATAGACTCGTTGCCGGGCACGTCCCGAGACCGATGCTCAACGTAGGACCCCTCGAGCTCGTCGTCGTCCTCGCCGTGGCGCTGATCGTGGTGGGGCCGGAACGCCTGCCCGAGCTCGCCCGTTCCGTCGGCCGCGTGCTCCGTCAGTTCCGGGAGGTCCAAGACGAGGTCCGCGACATGGTGTCGTCGGGGGTCGACGACGACATGCGGCAGGCGGCGGACGAGTTCCGTCAGGCCACCGGTGGCATCCAGCGGGCGACCGACGTCAAGGGCGCCGTCCGCCGCGCCGAACGGACGGTCCGGGACGAGACCGCCGCGCTCCGGACGCCGCGCCCGCGCTCGAAGCCCGCGGAGGCTCCTTCGTCCTCGGCTCCGGAACAACCCCCGGCCGAGCCCACCGAGGCGGCCGGACCGCCCGCCGACCGGCTCGTGGAGGACGGCGGGACCGCGCCCGTGTCCGATGAGGCCTCCGGTGACGCTCACACCTCCGAGAGCACGCCACCCGACCCCGAGCCGACACCGGGCCCATGAGAACCCTCCCGAGGTGGCGCCGGAAGACCCCCGAGCAGCGCGAGGGCGCGATGTCGCTCATCGACCACCTCAAGGAGCTCCGCCACCGGCTCCTGATCTGCCTGTGGGCCCTGCTCGGCGGCTCGGTGGCCGGCTTCCTCCTCTACGAGCCGGCCATGCGCTTGATCCAGAGCCCGTACTGCGACTTCCTCCGCGACAACCCGGACAAGAACCCGGTCCCGCAACAGGGGTGTTCGCTGGTCTTCCTCGGCGCGATCGACGGGTTCCTCGTCACCGTGAAGGTGATCGTCTTCCTGGCCCTCGTGGTGGCGCTCCCCGTGATCCTCTACCAGCTATGGGCGTTCATCGTGCCGGGCCTCACGGATCGCGAGCGTCGCTGGGCGATCCCGTTCGTAGCCCTCTCGTTGATCCTATTCCTGTTGGGCGGACTGGCCGCCTACCTGACCCTGCCGAAGGCCCTGGGGTTCCTGCTCGGGCTGGGCGGCGACTTCGTGAGCCCCTTGCTCACGGTCGACAAGTACATCGGCTTCGTGATCTTCACGATCCTCGCCTTCGGGCTCGGCTTCGAGTTCCCGATCCTGTTGATCTCCCTCTCGGCCGCGGGCGTGCTCACGAACGAGACGATGCGGCGCTACCGGCGCCAGGTGGTCCTCGGGCTCGCCATCTTCGCGGCCGTGATCACGCCGAGCCCCGACCCGATCTCGATGCTCGCGTTGTTGATCCCCCTCTACCTGTTCTACGAGGGAGCTATCATCGTCAGCCGCCTGATGAAGCGATAGGACGAGACGATGGCGATCAAGGGCAAGGGACGGACGAAGACGAGGCAACCGGTGCGCGCGCCTCGGCGTGGCCCCGTTCCGGTCCCGGTGCCGTTCCTGCGGCGGCGAGGGGTGCAGGCCCTCGCCGCGTTCCTGGCGGGCCTGCTGGTCTTCTGGGGGGGCGTCTTGCTCACGAACGGGCTCCGCGCCCAGGACCGGACCACGCGGT
>DASSDW010000065.1:0-20718 GCA_035696925.1 Actinomycetota bacterium | reverse complement strand
GTGTGCGCCGCACCGGGGGGGAAGACGGCCTTCATCGCCTGCCGGGTCGGAGCGGAGGGACGCACGGTCGCCGCCGACCTCCGCCCGGAGCGGGTCGCCCTGATCGCGTCCCTCCTCGCGCGGCTCGGGCTCCGCGCGGATCTCCTCGCGCAGGATGCCACTCGCCTCGCCCTGCGAGGTCCCTTCGACCGCGTGCTCGTGGACGCCCCCTGCACCGGGATCGGGTCGGCGCGGCGGCGGCCCGAGCTCCTGTGGCGCGGCCGGCGTGAGGAACTCTCACGCCTGGCGCGACTCCAGGTCGCGATCGCCGCCGCAGGTGCCGAGCTCCTCCGGCCCGGCGGGCGCCTCGTCTATTCCGTCTGCACGTTCCCACGCGCGGAGACCGACGCCGCGTGCGACGCGATCGCCCGGCACCGTCCCGACCTGACCCCGGTCGCCACCCCGGGCCCGGCGGGTGCCGCTCCGGCGATCCGTCACCGTCTCTGGCCTCATCGCGACGGCACGGACGGGATGTTCGTCGCGGCGTTCGAGCGGACCGCTTGACGCTGCCGGTAGGCATCGCCGCTTACAATCGCGCACACATGGGGAAGCTGGCGGCATCCATCCTGTCCTCGGACCTCGCCCACCTGGCCGACGAGGTCAAGCTGGTCGAGCCCTATGCCGACATCATCCACATCGACATCATGGACGGGCACTTCGTTCCTCCGATCTCGCTGGGCACGGTTGTCGTTGCCTCGCTTCGCCGATGGACCGATCGTGCGCTTCACGGCCATCTGATGGTGGATGAGCCGGCCGCGTACTTCGAGGAGCTCGCGGACGCGGGCCTCGACGTCGTCTCGTTCCACCACGAGGCGGTCGACGATCCGGAGCCGGCCATCGCCAAGGCTCGCGCCGCCGGCCTCCGCACCGGCGTGACGCTGAACCTCGAGACGCCGGTGGACGCCGCGTTCCCGTACCTGCATCAGCTCGACGACCTGATGCTGATGAGCATCCGGCCCGGATGGAGCGGCCAGGAGCTCGATCCGGACGTCTATCCGCGGATCGCCGCCGTCCGGGCGGAGGTGGATCGGCGAGGGCTCCCCGTCGACGTCGAGATCGACGGTGGGGTGAAAGTGGACAACGCGCAGCGAGCCGTGGACGCGGGTGCGACCGTGCTCGTCTCCGCGTCCGGGATCTATCAGGCTCCGGACAAGGTGGAGGCCGCCCGGACGCTCGCCGCGATCGCCCGCGGCGACGACGCAGGATCGCACGGATACTCGGACCACGGCAGAGAGGCGGACTGATGCCGGAGACGATCCTCGTCGTGGACGACGATCCGGACATCGCGCGGTTCGTGGAGGTGAACCTCCGCTCGGCCGGCTACGAGGTCTCCGTCGCCGGCGACGGCGAGGAGGCGCTCGAGCGCGCGACCGAGATCCGTCCCGACCTCGTGCTCCTCGACGTGATGATGCCGAGGCTCGACGGTTTCGAGGTGGCACAGCGGCTCCGGAAGAATCCACAGACCGCGAACACCAGCATCATCATGCTCACCGCGAAGGCGCTCTCCTCGGACAAGGTCACGGGCCTGCAGTCCGGCGCGGACGACTACATCATCAAGCCCTTCGATCCGATCGAGCTCCTCGCCCGCGTGAAGGGGACGCTCCGGCGCGCGAAAGAGATGCGCAACCTCTCGCCGTTGACGGGCCTGCCGGGGAACATCCGCATCCAGGAGGAGATCGAGCGCCAGGTGCGCGAGCACCGTCCGTTCGCGGTGCTGTACGTCGACCTCGACAACTTCAAGACGTACAACGACAAGTACGGGTTCGTCCGCGGCGACCGGTTGATCCAGGGCACGGCCCGGATGATCCAGGACGCCGTGATGGCGAACGATACCGACGGGTTCGTGGGTCACGTCGGCGGGGACGACTTCGTGGCGGTCGTGGAGCCGGACGTCGCGGAAGACGTCGCCAAGGCGGTCTGCGACCGCTTCGACACGGATCGCGCGCTCTACTACGAGGACGACGATCTCGATCGGGGCTTCGTCCGGATGGAGGACCGGAAGGGCGTCGAGCAGGACATCCCGTTGGTGAGCGTGTCCGTGGGGATCGCCACCACGTCCAAACGCGCGTTCGCCCACTACGGCGAAGCCGTCGCCGTGGCCACCGAGATGAAGCAGTTCGCCAAGCGCGACGGCGGCTCGTCCTACGCCGTCGACCGTCGCGCGCCGTAGCCTCCGTTCCTCGTTCATCGCGCCGGGACTCGGCGGAGGCGCGACCGAAGGCACCCGCCTATACTGGGCGAAAGCCTGTTTCCGGGGCGGGGTGCGATTCCCCACCGGCGGTGACAGTCCGCGACCCCTCGCGAGCCACGCGAGGGTTGACCCGGTGCGATCCCGGGACCGACCGTGAGAGTCGGGATGGGAGGGAACAGGCGCGAGGGGCCGCCGCGTGCGGTCTCGCAGCGCCTTCCTCCTCCTGTCCACTCCCGCTCCCGGAGAACGGAGGAGCGTGGACCGGGAGCGGCACATGCGTCGGGCGTTGGAGCTCGCGACGCGAGGCTGGGGGCGCGTCTCACCCAATCCGCTCGTCGGTTGCGTGCTCGTGCGCGATGGGCGGGTGGTGGGCGAGGGGTGGCACGAGGGCCCCGGCACGGAGCACGCCGAAGCCATGGCCCTGCGACTCGCGGGAGATCGAGCTTCCGGTGCGACGGCGTTCGTGACCCTCGAGCCGTGTGATCATCACGGCCGGACGCCGCCGTGTGCGCGAGCCCTGATCGCCGCGGGTGTCGAGGGTGTGATCGCGGCCACTCGCGACCCGAATCCGATCGTCGACGGAAGTGGGTTCCGCGCGCTCCGCGAGGCGGGTCTCGCCGTCGAGGAGGGGCTGCTCGAGCTCGAGGCCGTCCGGCAGAACCTCGCGTTCACGGCGCACGTGCGCTCGGGCCGCCCGTTCGTCGTGCTCAAGATGGCGTCGTCGCTCGACGGGAAGGCCGCGGCCCGTGACGGCTCGTCGACGTGGATCACCGGCGAGAAGGCCAGGGCGGACGTCCAGCGGTTGCGCGCGTGGTCCGATGCCGTCGTGGTGGGCTCGGGGACCGCCCTCGCCGACGATCCCCGGTTGACGGTGCGAGACGCTGCGTACGCGTCGGCGCGTCCCCCGCTCCGGGTCATCGTGGATCCGTCCGGCCGGGTGACCGGTGGGGGGCGGGCCTTCGACGAGGCCGCGCCGACGCTGGTGGCGACGACCGAGCTCTCATCGCCGTCGAGGCGCCAGGGATGGCTCGACGCCGGTGCGGACGTGGCGGTGGTGGACCGCGACGAGAGCGGTGTGTCGCTGCCGGCGCTGGTGGAGATCCTCGGCAAGCGGGACATCCAGGGTGTGCTGGTGGAGGGCGGCCCGACGCTCGCCTGGAGCGCGATCCGCGACGGCGTCGTGGATCAGATCGTCCTGTACCTCGCGCCGACGTTGATCGGCGGCCGCGACGCGCCGGGGTGGCTGGCCGGGGCGGGCGCGCCCACGCTCGCGAAGGCGTCGCAGCTCGACATCGTGTCCGTGGAACGGCTCGACCGGGACCTGAAGGTGGTGGCCGATGTTCACCGGGATCGTTGAGGAGCTCGGAACCGTTGTCTCACGCGACGGGGAGCGCCTGGTCGTGCTCGGTTCCGTCACGTCCGCGGACGCGGCGATCGGAGATTCGCTCGCGATCGACGGGGTCTGCCTCACGGTCGTCGAGCTCGAGGGGGAGCAGCTCTCCTTCGACCTCTCGGACGAGACGTTGGCGCGGTCGACCCTCGGCTCGCTCGGTCCCGGGGACGTGGTGAACCTGGAACGACCGGCCACGCTCGCCTCTCGCCTCGGAGGCCATCTCGTGCAGGGACACGTGGATGGCGTCGCCGAGGTGACCGCCGTCCGACCCGAGGGCGAGGACGGCGTCCGACTCTCGGTGCGACTCCCCGGGGAGCTGCTCCGCCACGTCGTGGAGAAGGGGTCGATCACGCTCGACGGCGTGAGCCTGACCGTGGCGGCCCTCGACGGCGAGGAGATAGAGATCGCGTTGATCCCGCACACCCTCCACGCCACCACGCTCGGCTCGGTCCGCGAGGGCGACCGGGTGAACGTGGAGGTCGACATCGTGGCCAAGTACGTCGCCCGGAACCTCGAGTACCTCACGACCGACGGCGCGACCGTCGTCCGACCGAGAAAGGAACGAACGGCATGAGCGCGCTGAGCGAAACGAGCGTCTTCGCCTCGATCCCGGAAGCGATCGACGAGATCCGCCGGGGTCGGATGGTGATCGTCGTCGACGACGCCGATCGGGAGAACGAGGGCGATCTGATCATGGCCGCGGAGCGCGTGACGCCGGAGGCGATCGCGTTCATCGTCCGCCACACGAGCGGGGTGATCTGTATGCCGGTGATCGGCGAACGACTCGACGAGCTCGAGATCCCGCTGATGGTGGCCGCGAACACCGATTCCCGTCGGACCGCGTTCACCGTGTCCGTCGACGCGCGGATGGGCGTCACGACGGGCATCTCGGCCGCGGATCGCGCACGCACGATCAAGGCGATCATCGATCCCGAGACCGAGCCGGGCGACCTGTCGCGGCCTGGTCACGTCTTCCCCTTGCGCTATCGGGAAGGCGGTGTCCTCAAGCGGGCCGGACACACGGAGGCCGCCGTCGACCTCGCGCGGCTGGCCGGTCTCTTCCCGGCCGGCGTCCTGTGCGAGACCGTGAACGAGGACGGCACGATGGCGCGGCTCCCGGACCTGGAGCGGTTCGCCCGTGCGCACGATCTGAAGATCATCTCGATCGCCGACCTGATCGAGCACCGCCGCCAGAACGAGGTCCTCGTGACCAAGGTGGCCGAGGCGAACATCCCCACGCGCCACGGCGAGTTCCGTTCGATCGCGTACGAGAGCGTGACCGACGCGCGGACGCACGTCGCCCTGGTGATGGGTGAGATCGGTGACGGCCAGAACGTCCTGACCCGCGTGCACTCCGAGTGCCTCACCGGTGATGTGTTCGGATCGCTCCGCTGTGACTGCGGGGGGCAGCTCGATCGGGCGATGGGGTTGATCGGCCGTGAGGGGCGCGGCGTGATCCTCTACGTCCGGGGGCACGAGGGCCGCGCGATCGGCATCACGCACAAGCTCCGCGCCTACGCCCTCCAGGATCGCGGTCGTGACACGGTGGAGGCGAACATCGAGCTGGGGTTCCCGGCCGATCAACGCGACTACGGCATCGGCGCGCAGATCCTGTACGACCTCGGGGTCCGATCCATGCGATTGCTCACGAACAATCCGGAGAAGCGGGCGGGCCTCGAGGGACACGGCTTGGCGATCAACGAGCGGCTGCCGCTGCAGACGGCTCCAACGCCGCAGAACGTCGGCTACCTCCGGGCCAAGCGGGAGAAGCTCGGTCATCTCCTCGATCTCCCCGAGGTGGACGGGCCGGCGATCGACGAGGTGGAAGCGCGAGCATGACGGTGTCGAGAGGCGCCCCGGAGGGCGCCGGGCGCCGCGTCGGCGTCGTCGTCGCCCGGTTCCACGAGCACGTCACCGCGAAGCTCCTGGAAGGTGCGCTCGGCGGGCTCCGTGCCCGCGGCGTCCCCGACGATGCGGTCGACGTCGCCTGGGTTCCCGGTGCGTTCGAGATCCCGCTCGTGGCCCGACGGCTGGCCTCCAGCGGCGCCTACGACGCCCTGATCTGTCTCGGCGCGGTGGTCCGGGGCGAAACGGCTCACTTCGATCTCGTTGCCGGCGAGGCGGCGCGTGGGATCGCCGACGTCAGCAAGACGACCGGGATCCCCGTCGTCTTCGAGGTCCTGGCGACGGAGTCCCTGGCCGACGCCGAGGCCCGGGCGGGCGGCCTCCATGGCAACAAGGGCTGGGACGCTGCGGAGGCCGCGCTGGAGATGGCCGACCTGCTCGACCGGCTGCCCGGCGCGAACGAACGGGAACAGAGGGAAGGGAGCACGAGATGATCGTGGAGAAGCCATGGGGGAGAGTGGTCACGTACGCGCTCAACCAGCCGTCGTCGGTCCGGGTCATCACGGTGGAGCCCGGTCAAGAGACGAGCGTCCACTACCACCGGATGCGCGATGAGACGTGGGTGGTTCTCGACCCGGGACTCTCGATCGAGATCGGTGATCGGACCGTCGACGCCGGTCCGGGGGAGGAGTTCGTGATCCCCGCCGAGCAAGCGCATCGCATCCGCTGCAACGGCTCCGGTCCGGGACGGATCCTCGAGGTCGCGTACGGCTATACGACCGAGGACGACACGCAGCGTCTCCAAGATGCGTACGGACGCTCACTCGAGCCGGACTGGTGAGCTGCATCGACAGGGTCAGAGGTGATCCCCATGATTTTGGCCCTATACTCTGCGCACGTGTTCCGTCTGATCCGCCACAAGCACCGGCTGGCCCGGTGCTTCGTTTTCGAAGGGAGTGATGCGGGGTCTCGACCGAGCCACGCTTGAACGACAGGATCCGATCTCCCCAGGTGCGCCTCGTCGGCGCCGACGGCGAGCAGATCGGGGTGGTCGCGACACAGGAAGCCGTCCGCAGGGCACGCGAGCTCGACCTGGACCTCGTCGAGGTTGCACCCCAGGCGAACCCACCG
This sequence comes from Actinomycetota bacterium, assembly GCA_035696925.1. Taxonomy (GTDB): domain Bacteria; phylum Actinomycetota; class UBA4738; order UBA4738; family HRBIN12; genus JAJNBA01. Next base: position 14,119 of record DASSDW010000065.1, on the reverse strand, counting down.
GTCTGTCGGATCATGGACTACGGCAAGTTCAAGTACGAGCGAGACATCCGTCAGAAGGAAGCTCGGAAGAAGCAGGCCAGAACCGAGCTCAAGGAGATCAAGTTCCGCCCCAAGATCGACGCGCACGACTACGGCACGAAGAAGGGCCACGTCGAGCGGTTCCTCCGGGGCGGGCACAAGGTGAAGGTCACCATCATGTTCCGGGGTCGAGAGATGACCCACACGGAGCTCGGGCGCAAGATCTTGGACCGGCTGGTGGGAGACCTGGGTGAGATGGTGACCGTGGAGTCGATGCCGAAGCAGGAGGGGCGGAACATGATCATGGTGATCTCGCCCAACAAGCGATACATGGAGCAGCTCGCCCGCGCCCGGGCTCGCGAATCCGCACCCGTCGTCGATGCCGAGCCGGTCGCCACCGCAGCAGAGACGGACGAGGGATAGCCGATGCCGAAGAACAAGACCCACCGAGCCACCGCGAAACGGTTCCGGATCACACGGAACGGCAAGGTGCTGCATCGCAAGGCCACGGGCAACCACATGCTCACGAAGAAGTCGTCGTCGCGACGCCGCCGCGTCGAGGGCATGGCCGAGGTCGGCTCGGAAGCCGACGCCAAGACCGTCAAGCGGCTGCTGGGGGAATGATCGATGGCGCGTATCAAACGTTCGGTGCACGCGAAGAAGAAGCGCCGCGAGATCCTCGAGGCCGCGAAGGGCTACACGGGGAGCCGGCGCAAGCGGCGCCGGGTGGCCAAGGAACAGGTCATGCACTCCGGCATGTACGCGTACCGCGACCGCCGTGACCGCAAGGCACAGTTCCGTCGCCTCTGGATCACGCGCATCAACGCGGCGGTCCGCCCCCACGGGCTGTCGTACTCCCGCTTCGTGAGCGGGCTGCACGCCGCCGGCGTCGAGGTCGACCGCAAGATCCTCGCCGACCTGGCGGTCCGTGACCCGGGGGCCTTCGCGCAGCTCGTCGAGACCGCGAAGGCGTCGGGTCCCTCCGACTCCTAGCGGGTCGTTGGGGCCCGCGTACACTCCGCCCGTGCGAGGGGTGCGCGAGCCGCCGTGTTGACGTCCGGCAGGAACCCGAAGGTCGTCGCCGCCGTCCGCTTGAAGAAGCGAGCCCTCCGCGAGGTGGATCGTCGCTTCCTCGTCGAGGGCGCGCAGGCGGTGGCCGAGGCGCTGGCCGAAGACGGACGCCTCGAATCGCTGTTCGTGGAGGACGACCTCGATCCGCTCGCGATCCGCGCGAAAGAGGCAGGCGTGACCGTCGACCAGGTCACGGAGCGGGTCATGGAACGGCTGACGTCCACCGTCACCCCACAGGGTGTCGTGGGGATCTCCTCGTTCGTCGATGTGCCCCTCGAGGCGCTGGGCCCACCGGGCGCGGTCGCCCTCTTGCACGAGGTCCGGGATCCGGGCAACGCGGGCACGATCCTCCGCTCGGCCGATGCTGCCGGCGCGGTTGGCGTCGTGTTCGCCGGAAGCTCGGTGGACGCGTACAACGCCAAGAGCGTCCGCGCGTCGGCCGGCTCGATCTTCCACGTCCCGGTGGTGCGGGACGTCTCGACGGAGGTCGCGATCGCGACCCTCCGGGACCGAGGGTTCACCATCGTCGCGATGGACATGCACGGCGACGAGGACCTGTTCGAAGCGCAGCTCCCGCCCTCGCCCGCGTTCGTCTTCGGCAACGAGGCGCACGGCCTCCCCGTCGAGATCCTCGGGACGGCCGAGCGACGCGTGCGCGTGCCCCAGGCGGGTCGCGCGGAGAGCCTCAACCTCGCGGCCGCCGCCACGGTCTGCCTGTTCGAATGGGTCCGGCGAAGCCGTGCGACCACCGGAACCCTCGAGGCGCTGGTCGCGGCCGCCGCGCATGACATCCGGTCGCCGCTGACGGCCATGAAGGGGTTCGGCTACGCGCTCGGCAGGCGGTGGACGGACATGACGGACGAGCAGCGCGACCTGATGCTCACCGGTATCGTCCACGACGCGGACCGCATGGACACGATCGTCCGGCAGCTCCTCGACGCCGCCAGGGTGATGAGCGGGACCTTCCAGTCGTTCGCCGAGCTCGTGGACGTGTCCGACGTGGTGCGTCAGATCGCCGAGCAGCAGGCTCGTGACCCGGAGCACCCCCCGATCGAGTGGGCCGGAGGGGCCGGGGCCAAGGCGATGCTCGACGGCGGCCGGCTGAAGACGACGCTCCTCGCGTTCACGGAGGCGCTGGTGTGGTGGGCGAGCGACGGGCCGATCCGGATCGAGGGCGAGCTGCGGAGCGGACACCTGGTCGTGTCCGCTTCACGGGAGGCCCACGGCGACGTGGATGTCGCCTCGCTGTTCGAAGCCCGGCGTCCGGGGGCGGGCGGTGGCTCGAAGATCGGCTTGTACGTGGCGCGACGCGTGGCCGAGGCCCAAGGAGGGAGTGTCGCGAGCGACCTCGCCGATGGACGGCTGACGCTCCGCGTGGAGCTCCCCGCCGCCGGCCCCGAACCTCTCGCACCGTAGACTCGGCGACCTCATGGACGCGCTTCGACGTTCCGCCCACGGACGCGCTCGGCAGAAGGACGCGCGTTGAACGCCGACGAGATGCTCCGGTCCCTCGAGCGCGAGAGGGAGCGCGGCCTCCGGGCGTTCTCTGAGGCGGCCACGATGGCCGAGCTCGACGCGGCTCAGGTCGCGGTCCTCGGGCGGAAGGCCCCATTCTCGGAGGTGCAGCGAGCCGTGGGGGCGCTCGAGCCGGACGATCGGAAGTCGGTCGGCCGGGTGGTCAACGAGACGCGTGCCGTCCTGCAGCGCGCCTCCGACGCGCGTCGCGCCGAGCTCGAGGCTGGAGCGGAGGACGCACTCCTCGCCGCCGACAAAGTGGATCTCTCGCTCCCGGGCAGGAGGCCCCGGCCGGGATCGCTCCACCCGCTCTCGCTCGCGGAAGACGAGATCGTTGACGTCTTCCTCCGTCTCGGATATCGGGTCGCCGAGGGGCCGGAGATCGAGGACGAGTGGCACAACTTCGAGGCGCTGAACATCCCGCCCGACCATCCCGCGCGGACGATGAAGGACTCGATCTACGTGCACATCCCCGGGCACCCCGAGCTGCTTCTTCGCACGGAGACGTCCTCCGTGCAGATCCGCACGATGCAGTCCCAGCCGCCGCCCGTCTACATCATCGCGCCCGGCCGCGTGTACCGGCGGGAGACAGCCGACGCCACCCACCTGCCTGTCTTCCACCAGGTCGAGGGGCTCGTGGTGGACGAGGGGATCACGTTCGCGGACCTGAAGGGAACGCTCGACGCCGTCGCGAGAGCGCTGTTCGGTCAGGATCGCGAGACGAAGCTCGGTCCGGCGTTCTTCCCGTTCGTGGAGCCGGGCGCGGAGCTCGCCGTGACCTGTATGCGCTGCGACGGAGTGGGATGCCCCGTCTGTGGGAACGGATGGATCGAGCTGCTCGGGTGCGGGATGGTCCATCCGCGGGTCCTGGAGAACTGCGGCTACGATCCCGAGCGGTACACGGGGTTCGCGTTCGGTCTCGGGATCGACCGGGTTGCGATCCTCAAGTACCGGATCCCGGACATCCGGCTCCTCGTCGAGGGCGACATCCGCTTCCTCGCCCAATTCGGAGCGAGCCGATGAAGGTCTCGCTCTCGTGGCTCCGGGAGTTCGTGCCGATCGAGCTGGACGCGGAGGAGCTCGCGGCGCGGATCGACGCGCGCGGGATCAAGGTCGAGGGGATCGAACGCCCATGGGATGGGCTCGACGGCGTCGTCGTGGCCACGGTGATCGACGTGCGCGATCATCCGAACTCCGAGAAGCTCTGCTTGGCCTCAGTCGACGCCGGGGACGGCCCGGTCCAGGTCGTCGTCGGCATCCGCAACATGGCGCCGGGCGATCTCGTGCCCTGGGCGAAGCCGGGCTCCCGCGTTCCGCTCCTCGAGGAGCCGCTCGGCAGCCGCTCCCTCCGCGGTGAGATGTCGAACGGGATGCTCTGCTCACCCCGGGAGCTGGCGATCTCCCAGGAACACGAGACCGGGATCTTGATCCTTCCTCCCGATCTGTCACCTGGAGCCGACCTGAAGACGGCCCTCGGTCTCGACGACGCCCTCCTGGACATCGAGGTCGAGCCGAACCGTCCGGACTTCCTCTCGATCTACGGGGTGGCGCGCGAGACGTCATCGATCCTCGGACTCCCGCTCGCGGAGCCCGAGACCGACGTGGATGAGGACGCCGAACGCGCCGACGCCGTGGCCCCGATCGAGCTGCGCGCGCCGGACGGGTGCCCGTACTACCTCGCCCGAGTCCTGCGCGGAGCGAGCCGCGGCGCGACCCCGGTCCGGGCCCAGGCCAGGCTCACGGCGGCCGGGATGCGGCCGGTGGCGCCGATCGTCGATGCCACGAACTACGCGATGCTTGAGCTCGGGCAGCCGCTGCACGCGTTCGACCTGGATCGACTCGCCGGGCCGGGGATCGTGGTCCGGCGGGCCGATGCCGGTGAGCGACTGGTGACGCTCGACGGCGTCGAGCGCGAGCTGATCGACGAGGACCTGCTGATCTGCGACCTCGAGAAGCCGGTCGCGCTCGCCGGCGTGATGGGCGGGCGGTCCTCGGAGGTCTCGCGCGAGACGAGGGATGTCCTCCTCGAGGCGGCGCACTTCACGAGGACGGGCATCATCCGGACGGCGCGACGACTCGACCTGCACTCGGAGGCATCACATCGGTTCGAGCGGGGGACCGATCCCGAGGGGGTTGAGCTGGCCGCCCGCCGGTGCGCCGCGCTGATCGCCCGGTGGACGGGAGCCCGCGTGCTGCAGAGCGTCGCGCAGGCGGGCGGCCCGCCCGACCGGCGCTGGGTCTCGATGCGGGCGTCCAGGGCGACGGCCCTCCTCGGCTACCCCGTCACCTCATCGGATGCCGCAGCCGTGTTCGATGCCCTCCGGATGAGTCACCGGGAAATCGCCGAGCTGGTCGAGGTTGAGGTGCCCGGCTACCGCGTCGACATCGAACGAGAGGTGGACCTGATCGAAGAGGTCGTCCGGATCCAGGGCTACGAGGGCGTGGGCGCCACGATCCCGCGGTCGCCGGAGCCTGGTGGTGTCCCCGAGACGTACGCCTTCGGCCGCCGCGTCCGTGACGCGCTCGTCCGGGCCGGGCTCCGCGAGGCGAAGCCGCTTCCGTTCGCCTCCGAGGAGGACCTCGCGCTGATGGGCGACGGCCAGGCGATCCCACTGGCGAACCCGCTCCGTGCCGAGGAGGCGTGGCTCCGGACCAGTCTCCTCCCGGGTCTGCTCCGTACCGTCGCCAGGAACCAGCGCTGGGGATCGGGGACTGCGTCGATCTTCGAGGTCGGTGTGGTCTTCCGGTCCGGCGACCCGGCGGAGGAGCGCCGGCACGCTGGCTTCGTCCACTGCGGGGCGGCAGGCGAAGGGTGGGCCGCCGACGATCGGACGCTCGACGTGCTGGATGCCCGTGGGACCCTCGAGTCGCTCCTCGGGGATCTGGGCGTCGAGGACTGGTCGCTCGGCGAGCCTCTCGCGCACCCGTTCCACCCCGGCAGGTCCGCGCGCATCCTTCTCGGCGATGAACCGGTCGGGGCCCTCGGGGAGCTGCACCCGCGGATCGCGGCGTCGCTCGAGATCGAGGGCCGTGTCGCTGCCGCGGAGATCCAGCTCGAACCCGTGCGGGCGGCGGCCGCCCGCGCCTTCCAGCTCGTCGAGGTTCCTCGGTTCCCTCCGGTTCGGCGGGACCTCGCGTTCGTGGTGCCGACCGGCGTCTCGGCGGGCGCGCTCCAGGCGGTTCTCGACGACGCGGGGGAAGCGCTCCTCGATCGCTCCACCTTGTTCGACGTGTTCGAAGGAGGCGCGATCCCGGAAGGCAGGAAGAGCCTCGCGTTCGCGCTGGAGTTCCGAGCGCCGGACCGGACCCTCACGGACGAGGAGGTCGAACCGGTGGTGGCCGCGATCGTGGACCGAGTCCGATCGGAGCTCGGGGCCGAGCTCCGAGCCTGAGGTCGCACCACCCCGTGTCGGCGGTCCCACTAGACTCGGGCGTCATGCGTCACTACCTCAGCGTCGATGACCTCTCCACGGCCGAGCTCCCCGATCTCCTCGATCTCGCCGCGGCACTGAAGGCGGACCGGGGGGCGCACGCCCAAGCGCTGGTCGGCCGATCGATCGCGCTGATATTCGAGAAGCCCTCCACCCGCACGCGGGTCTCGTTCGAGGTCGGTGTCGAGCAGCTCGGCGCGCATGCCGTGGTGCTGTCCTCGGCGGAGCTCCAGCTGGGTCGCGGCGAGACGATCCAGGACACCGGTCGCGTCCTGTCACGCTACGTCGACGCGATCGTGCTCCGTACCTTCGAGCAGGAGCGGCTGGAGATCCTCTCCACCACCGCCACGGTCCCGGTGATCAACGCCCTCTCGGACTTCGAGCACCCGTGCCAGGCGCTGGCCGACCTCCTCACGATCCGTGAGCATCTCGGCGATCTCCACGGACGGGTCCTGACCTACCTCGGGGACGGGAACAACGTCGCGCATTCCTTGCTCCTGGCCGGGACGAAGGCCGGCATGGCCGTCCGCGTCGCGGCACCACCGGGCTTCGAGCCGATCCCCCAGGTGGTGCACCGGGCCGAGGAGATCGCTGCCGAGACAGGTGGCTCCGTCGAGCTCACGCACGATCCCGAGGGCGCGGCGATCGGTGCGCACGTCCTGTCGACGGATGTCTGGACGAGCATGGGTCAGGACCTCGAGGCGGATGAGCGCGCCCTCGTCTTCCCGAGCTACCAACTGGGTCAGAAGCTCGTGGACCTCGCGGACCCCGACGTGATCGTGCTCCACTGCCTGCCCGCGCACCGCGGGCAGGAGATCACCGACGAGGTGATCGACGGGCCGCGGTCCGTGGTGTGGGACCAGGCCGAGAACCGGCTCCACACGCAGAAGGCGCTGCTGCTCCGCCTCTTCGGCGTAGCCTGAGGCGATGCCCCGGGCGAACGACGCCATCGAGGCGATGCTCATCGAGTACGCCGACCTGCTGTCGATCCTGTTCGAGGACCCCTACAAGCCGCGCGCCTACGAGAAGGCCGCGCGAGCCGTCGGCGGCCATCCGGTCGACCTCGAGGGCAAAGATCTCCCCGAGATCCTGAAGGTCCCCTCGGTCGGTCGCTCGATCGGCGAGAAGATCCAGGAGTTCTTGACCACCGGTGGGCTCGCCGAGCTCGAGGAGCTCCGGGAGCGGATCCCGCCCGGTGTCCGGGGCCTGATGTCGATCCCCGGGCTCGGCCCGAAGAAGGCCATGGTGCTCCACCAGGAGCTCGGCGTGGGCTCCGTGGACGAACTCGTGGCGGCGATCGAACAGGACCGCGTCGCCGCGCTGCCGCGGTTCGGGGCGAAGACGCAGGAGAACATCGCCCGAGGGATCCGGCAGATGCAGGCCGCCGGCGGGCGCGTGAAGATCGATGTCGCGCTCGGGGTCGCGGAGACCTTCCTCGAGCTCCTCGGCTCCCTGCCCGAGGTCCGACGCGCGGCGTACGCCGGATCCCTCCGGCGCATGAAGGAAACGATCGGCGATGTGGATCTCCTCGTGGCCGGATCCGACGCCCCGCCCGTGATGGAGGCGTTCGTGAGCCACCCCTCGGTCGCCCGCGTCGTCGCGAAGGGTGACACCAAGACCTCCGTCGTGACCGATCTCGGCCTCCAGATCGATCTCCGCGTGATCCCGGAGGAGGCGTGGGGGGCGGCGATGATCTACTTCACCGGCTCCAAGCCGCACAACATCCGGATCCGGGAGATGGCCGTCCGTCGGGGGTTGAAGCTGAGCGAGTACGGGTTGTTCGACGCGAAGTCGGGCGATCTGCTCGCGGCCGAGTCCGAGGAGAGCGTGTACGAGCACCTCGGGATGCAGTACGTCGAACCCACTCTCCGCGAGGATCGAGGTGAGGTCGAGGCGGCGCTCGCCGGTGAGCTCCCCGTCGTGGTGACGGAGCGACAGCTGAAGGGCGATCTCCACACCCACACGAACCTGACCGACGGCCTCGCGAGCCTGGAGGAGATGGTCGCCCGCGCCGCCGAGATCGGCTACGCGTATTTCGCGATCACCGATCACGCGCCCAACCTCTACATGCAGCGCATGACCGAGGAGAAGATCCTGGCGCAGCGGCGCCGGATCGAGAAGCTGCGGGCGACGTACCCTACGATGACGTTGCTCCATGGCACGGAGCTGAACATCGACCCCGACGGCGACGTGGACTGGGACGGGGAGTTCCTCGCGGGCTTCGACCTCACGGTGGCCTCCGTCCACTCCCACTTCACACAGTCCCGCGACGAGATGACGGCCCGGGTGATCCGTGCGATCGAGAATCCCTACGTCGACGTCATCGGCCATCTCACGACGCGGCAGATCGGGAAGCGACCGCCCGTCGACCTCGATCTCGAGGCCGTGTTCGAAGCCGCCGGCCGGACCGGCACGGCGATGGAACTCAACTCGCATCCCGATCGGCTCGATCTCTCCGACGAGCACGTCCTCTGGGCGCGTCGTCACGGGGTGCGGTTCGCCGTGAACACCGACGCGCACGCCGTGCCGCATCTGGACCATCGGCGGTTCGGCGTCGGCATGGCCCAGCGGGGCTGGCTCACGAAGGACGACGTGATCAACGCGTGGCCGCTCAAGAAGCTCCAGCGGTTCCTCGCCGCGGGACGCCCGTGACCCGGCGCCTGTCGCGATCGTTCTACGCACGGGCGGCCCATGAGGTCGCGCCGGATCTCCTGGGCCACGTGCTCGTCCGCATCTTCCCCGACGGGTCGCGTGCCTCCGTGCGGATCGTCGAGGTCGAGGCCTACGGGCCGGACGACCCCGCGAGCCACGCGTTCCGCGGCGAGACGCCGCGCAACGCCGTGATGTTCGGTCCCCCCGGACATCTGTACGTGTACTTCACCTACGGCATGCATCACTGCATGAACGTCGTGACCGGAGGCGTTGCGGAGGGGAGCGCGGTGCTCCTGCGTGCCGCCGAGCCCTTGGAGGGCGAGGACGAGATGGTCGTCCGGCGAGGGCGGGAGGGACGGTTCGATCTGTGCTCGGGACCCGGCCGGCTCGCGCAGGCGCTCGCGGTCGATCGACGCGACGACGGGGCCGATCTGGTCGCGGGGGACGGTCTCTGGCTCGAGAGGGCCTCGCGAGTCGGAACGATCGCTGCGGGGACCCGCGTGGGTGTGCACGAGACGAGCCGCCACTGGCGCTACTGGCTCGACGGGAGTCCGTTCGTGTCGCGCGGACGGCCGGGGCCGCCTACGGCGAAGCGGCGGACCCCTCGGGCACGGTCGATGACACCGTGATCGTCACGGTGCTCGTCTGGAAGGCCTCGGTGCCCGCCGATGGAACCTGCGCGATCACCGTGCCCTTCGGCTGCGTCGAGGGCGCCGTCTTCACCTCGACGTAGAAGCCGGCCTGGGTGAGGCCTTCGATGGCGATCGACTCCGAGGAACCGACCGTGGACGGGACGAGCACCTCCTGCAGCGACGACGGCGACGTGCACATCTCCGTCGGCTCCGTTCCTTCGATGAACTGCAACGTCTCGATGTTCTGGGGCAGCGTGAACGGGTTCGGCAGGCAGTTGGGGGTCTGCGAGGCATCCACGGAGACGGAGACGAACCCCACCTCGGGGTTCGGGAACGTCATCGCCGGCAGGCCGGCGGTCGCCTCCAGCATCAGCAGCCGCCAGATCTGCGCGGGCCACGTTCCCCCGAAGACGGTGATCCTGGTCCTCGGCGGTTCCATCCGGATCCGCCCCTGAGGGAACCCGACCCACACGGCCGCCACCATCTGCGGCACCGCACCCACGTACCAGGCGTCGTTGTGGTCCATCGCGGTGCCGGTCTTGCCGATCTGCGGCCTGCCGATGTTCGCCGCGGTGCCGGTGCCGTACAGGACGGCCTCGTTCAGGATCTCGTTGGCGACCGATGCGATCTGTGGATCGAGGACCCGATCGCCGGTGGCGTTCGCCGACCACAGCACCGTGCCGCGTGCGTCGGTGACGCGGGACACGGGGACCGGCCGGGACCGGACGCCGCCCGTCGCCAGGGTGCCGTACGCGGTTGCCATCTCGAGCGTGTTGACCTCGTTCGTTCCGAGGACCGCCGAGAGATACGGCTCCAACCGACCGCGGGGGTTGCTCACGCGGCGGCAGCAGCGGATCCCCATCCGCTCGGCCACCTCCACGACGGTGGTGGGACCGAGCCGGTCGATCAGCTGCGCGTACACGGTGTTCACCGAGTGGATCGTCGCCGAGCGGAGCGTCATCGATCCGTAGCCCGCTCCCTCCGCGTTCGTGACGTCCCAGACCTCGCCGGTCTCGAGGGCCAGCTGGAGCGTCGAGGGGGCGGGGAACGTCTCCGACGGCGACAGGCCGGCCTCGAGGGCCGCTACGAGCGCGAACGGTTTGAACGATGAGCCCGACTGCCGCCCCGTCCCGCCCATCGCCGTCGCCAGGTTCACGCGACCCGCGTCACGATCCCGCCAGTAGTCGCGTTGGTCGCCACCGACCATCGCCAGCACGAAGCCGTTGCGAGGATCCACGACGGTCACGGCGGCGGAGGGGTCGTCCGGATAGGAGAGCACCGAATCGACGGCGCGCTGGGCGGCGGACTGCACGGCGGGCTGGAGGGTCGTGTGGATCTGGAGGCCGCCGGTGAATAGGAGCCTGTACCGGTCCTCACGCGTGTCGCCGAAGGCGGGGTTCGTCAGGAACCACTCCTTCAGGTAGTCGATGAAGTACGGATAGTCGTAGCGGCCGTACGTCGTCACCGGGTGGAGACGGATCGGCCCTCTGCCGGCGTGACGACGTTGTGTCTCCGTGATCATCCCGAACTCGTGCATCAGGCGGAGCACCACGCGCCGTCTCCCGTTCGCCCGGCTGGGGTACTCGTACGGGTCGAAGTGCCCGGGACTCGTGATCAGTCCGGCGAGCAGGGCGGACCGAGCCAGGTTGAGGTCGACGGCGTCGACGCCGAAGAACGTCCGGGCCGCCGCCTGGACACCGTAGGCGCCCTGCCCGAAGTACACCGTGTTCAGGTACCGCGTGAGGATCTCCTCCTTGGACAGGCGATCCTCGAGCTGCCAGGCGAGCGAAGCCTCGCTCAGCTTGCGGGCGAGCGTGCGTTCGCCCCCGGTGTAGAGGTTCTTCACCAGCTGCTGCGTGATCGTCGAGCCGCCCTCCTCGATGCTCCCGTCCCGGAGGTTCACGTAGGACGCGCGGAGGATCGCTCGCCCGTCGATCCCGTGGTGTTGGTAGAAGCGCCGGTCCTCGATCGCGACCGCCGCATCCCGGATCCAGGACGGGATCTGTGACGAGGGCAGGACCACGCGATCCTCGACGGCGTGCAGCTGCGTGATCACGCTGTCGTCGGCCGCGTACACGAACGACGTCTGCGCGAGCTCGCGTCGGGGGACGTCCTCCAGGTGGACGCCGCACGCAGCAGAGAACACAGCGCAGGCTGCCGTGAAGGCCGCCAGGGGGAAGTGCCGGCGGGTCATCGCGGGCGAGTGTACCCCGCGTCCTGGGGCGGATCGGGGAGGTGCGGTAGCATCGCCGCGCCATGGCCGCCGACGTGCTGACGACGCTCGCCAGCGGCAGCGTCGACCTCGTCCCGACGGGTGGTCTCGAGCATCGGCTCGCGGCGGGCCGACCGCTTCGCGTGAAGCTCGGCGTGGATCCCAGCCGCCCCGACCTCACGCTGGGACACGCCGTCGTCCTCCGGAAGCTGCGGCAGTTCCAGGACGCGGGACATGTCGCGGTGCTCATCATCGGGGACTTCACCGCTCGGATCGGAGATCCGTCGGGCCAGTCCGAGACCCGTCCGATGCTGACGGAGGACGAGATCCGGGCGAACGCGGCCACGTACTTCGCCCAGGCCGGCAAGGTCCTCGACGTGGACGCCGCGGAGATCCACGGCAACGCGGAGTGGCTGGCGGAGTTGGACACCGCGGAGGTGATCCGGTTGGCCGCGACCGCGACGCTCGCGCAGATGCTCGAGCGAGAGGACTTCCGGGAGCGCTACACGGAGGAGCGACCCATCAGCGTGGTGGAGCTCCTTTATCCGCTCCTGCAAGGCTACGACTCGGTCGCGATTCGAGCGGACGTCGAGCTGGGCGGCACCGACCAGACGTTCAACCTGCTGATGGGTCGTGAGGTGCAGCGAGCGTACGGGCAGGAGCCGCAGGTGGTGTTGACCCTCCCGCTGCTCGAGGGCACCGACGGCATCCGTAAGATGTCGAAGTCGCTCGACAACTACATCGGGCTCACCGAGCCGCCCGACGAGATGTTCGGCAAGCTGATGCGGATCCCGGACGGGCTGATCGCGAAGTTCCTCCGGCTCTGCACGCCGCTCGATCCGGCCGAGGTCGATGCCGTCGAGCGGGGGTTGGCGGAAGGATCGGTGGGCGCGAACGATGCGAAGCGCCGGCTCGCTCGGGAGGTCGTCGGCCTGTACCACGGGCCCGGCGAGGGGACCGCCGCAGAGCAGCGCTTCGACCTCGTCCACCGCCAGCGCGAGCTGCCCGAGGAGGTTCCCGGTGTGACCGTGCCCGCGGCGCTCTTCGGACCCGCCGACGGTGCGGCCTCGGTCGTCTACGTACCCGCGCTCCTCGAGGCGCTGGGCCTCGTGGCGAGCCGGTCCGAGGCGCGGCGGCTGCAGGCCCAGGGCGGGGTCCGGATGGACGGGGAGCCCGTGCCCGCCGAAGACATCCGGGTCGAGGGACCCCCGCCGGGTCAGCTGGCCGGGTCGATCTGGCAGGTCGGTCGTCGGAAGTTCGCGCGGCTCGACGGCGTGGAGACGGAGGGGGGTTCCTCTCCGAGGTAACCCTCCGAACGGCGGTTCGAGCCCATACGCTCGGTTGACGGAGAGACCGGGACTGCTATCCTACCCATCCGGCGCGGTTCCCCGAGGGTGTCCAACGCTCTGACCAGGGACTTCGCGTCTGGCCGCACCTTGAGAACTGAACAGCGTGTCAAAGAGCCGATGCTTGCCATCGTTCACATCGGCACGGTTCGCCGTGCCTCGGGAAGGGTGGCACGCTTCATCCGTCCAGACGGAGACGTCTGGCGGGGAAAGGCCCTGCGAGCGAGTGCCTCGTTCGGAGGGCCGAACCTCCATCAAGTCGAACGGAACCGATCCGTCGGTTCCGATCGATCTCTACGGAGAGTTTGATCCTGGCTCAGGACGAACGCTGGCGGTGCGCCTAACACATGCAAGTCGAACGGTGAACCGGGCTTCGGCCCGGGGATCAGTGGCGAACGGGTGCGTAACACGTGGGCAACCTGCCCCCGACCCTGGGATAACCCCGGGAAACCGGAGCTAATACCGGATACTCTCCTCCGATCACATGCTCGGAAGAGGAAAGGTCCGCCGGTCGGGGATGGGCCCGCGGCCTATCAGCTTGTTGGTGGGGTAACGGCCTACCAAGGCGACGACGGGTAGCTGGTCTGAGAGGACGACCAGCCACACTGGGACTGAGACACGGCCCAGACTCCTACGGGAGGCAGCAGTGGGGAATCTTGCGCAATGGGCGAAAGCCTGACGCAGCGACACCGCGTGGGGGACGAAGGCCTTTCAGGTCGTAAACCCCTTTCGGCAGGGACGAAGCGACACCGTGACGGTACCTGCAGAAGAAGCCTCGGCTAACTACGTGCCAGCAGCCGCGGTAACACGTAGGAGGCGAGCGTTGTCCGGAATCATTGGGCGTAAAGAGCGCGCAGGCGGCTTGGCAAGTCGGGTGTGAAATCCCGGGGCTCAACCCCGTGACTGCATTCGATACTGTCAGGCTAGAGGTAGGTAGGGGAGATCGGAATTCCTGGTGTAGCGGTGAAATGCGCAGATATCAGGAGGAACACCGGTGGCGAAGGCGGATCTCTGGGCCTTACCTGACGCTCAGGCGCGAAAGCTAGGGGAGCGAACAGGATTAGATACCCTGGTAGTCCTAGCCGTAAACGTTGGGTGCTAGGTGTGGGCGGATATCAACCCCGTCCGTGCCGAAGCTAACGCATTAAGCACCCCGCCTGGGGAGTACGGCCGCAAGGCTAAAACTCAAAGGAATTGACGGGGGCCCGCACAAGCGGCGGAGCATGCGGCTTAATTCGATGC
>DASSDW010000064.1:0-14308 GCA_035696925.1 Actinomycetota bacterium | reverse complement strand
ACCGCGCCGCGAGGATCGCGGCGGTCGACCGCTTCGTGGACACCCTGCCCGCCGGGTTCCAGACGGTCGTCGGGGAGCGCGGCTACACGCTGTCGGGTGGCGAACGCCAGCGCGTGGCGCTGGCGCGCGCGATCGTCCGGGAGCCCCGTGTCCTGATCCTCGACGACGCGACGTCGTCGGTCGACGCCTCGGTCGAGGCGCAGATCCTCGCGGCCCTCCGCGAGGAGCTGCACACCACCCTGGTCGTGATCGCGTACAGACTCTCGACGATCCAGCTTGCCGATCGCGTGATCTATCTGGAGGACGGCCGCGTGGCCGGCACCGGCGCGCACGACGAGCTGATGGCCACCTCTCCCGGCTACGCGGCGATCATCCACGCCTACGCTCGGGGCGAACGATGAGCGCCGTGGAGGCCGTCGTCGACGAGGACGGCCTGGAGATCCCCGAGGAGCTCCGCAGCTCCTTCGCCGTCCTTCGGCGCGGCATCCGGGACAGCCCCGAGCTCCGCGCCGGCCTCGGCTTCACCGTGATCATCTCGCTCGGCGTCGTGGTCGCGCACCTGACCACGCCGGTGCTGATCCAGCTCGTCTTCGACCACGGGTTCGACGGCGGGTTCCGGCCGGTCTACGTCGGCACCATCTGTGCGGTCGCGTTCGGCTTCGTGGCGCTGACCTTCGTCGCCTCCCGCTCCGCCGCCCGGCGCCTCGTCCGGGCCGCGGAGGGCGCGATGTTGGGTCTGCGGATCCGGACGTTCGCCCACATCCACAGCCTCTCGATCGCGGAGCAGTCCGAGGAGAAGCGCGGTGTGTTCGTCGCCCGCGTGACGGCCGACATCGACGCGATGCAGCAGTTCATGGAGTGGGGCGGCATCGCCTGGATCTGGGCGGGCTTCCAGGTGGCCGGGTCCCTCGTCCTGATGCTCGTGTTCTCGTGGCAGCTCACGCTCGCGATCGTCGGCCTCGTGATCCCGCTGATCCTGATCGTGTGGTCGCTCCAGGCCCGGCTGTCGGCCGCCTTCGACGCAGCTCGGACCCGCGTGGGCGAGATGCTCTCCGAGGTCTCGGAGTCCGTGATGGGCGCGGCCGTCGTGCGCGCCTACGGGCTCGACGAGCAGACGTTCGGCCGGGTCCGAGGCGCGATCGACCGCCGGTACCAGGCGGAGGTCGTGGCGCACTTCCGCGCGGCGACGCTGTTCCCCCTGTCCACGGTCTTCTACGCGATGGCCGTCTCGATCGTGGTCGTGCTGGGTGCCGGGTTCGGGCCCGATTGGGGCCTCACGTTCGGCCGGGTGACCGCGTTCCTGTTCCTCGCGGACGCGTTCCTGCACGTCTTCACCGATCTCCCGGAGATCTACAGCGAGACGCAGACGGCGATCGCCGGGTGGCGGAAGGTCCTCGCGGTCCTGGACCTCCCCGTCGAGATCGAGGAGCCGACCCCCGGGGTCGAGCTGCCGTCCGGCGCCCTCTCGGTCCACGCCGAGGACGTCGAGTACCGGTACCGGGAAGGCGGGCGCGTCCTGCACGGGATCTCGCTCGACATCGAGGCCGGGAAGCACGTCGCGATCGTGGGTGAGACGGGCTGCGGGAAGACGACGTTCGTGAAGCTCGTGTCGCGGCTGGCGGACCCGAAGACCGGCCGGATCGAGGTCGGCGGGATCGACCTCCGTGACATCTCGGCGGACTCCCGGCACCGCTCGCTCCGGATGGTGCCGCAGGACGGCTTCCTGTTCGACGCGACCGTACGCGAGAACGTCTGGGCGGGCCGGGAGGGCGCGACCGATCGCGACGTCGAGACGGCGTTCGAGGAGCTCGGCCTCGGCGCATGGGTGGCCGGGCTCCCCCGAGGGCTCGACACGCCCGTGGGTGAGCGAGGCGAGGCGTTGTCCGTCGGCGAGCGACAGCTCGTGGCACTTGCCCGCGCGCAGATCGCGGACCCGGGCCTTCTGATCCTCGATGAGGCGACGTCCGCCGTGGACCCGGCGACCGAGCGGCGGATCTCCGAGGCGCTCCGGCGGCTGTCCGAGGGGCGCACCACGATCACGGTGGCGCATCGACTGTCGACGGCGGAGGGGGCCGACCGCGTGTTCGTGTTCGATGCCGGACGGCTCGTGGAAACGGGCACGCACGAGGAGCTCGTCGGCGCCGGCGGGACGTACGCGGCGCTGTTCGAGAGTTGGCTCGGCAACGTCCGGGCGCGGTAGATGGCCGATTTCCTCGACGGGCTCCGGGCGGCGGCGGGAGCCGCCCTGTTCCCTCTCACGGGTGAGCTCCACGTTACCGGTCTCCGGGCGCCGGTCGAGGTTCTCCGCGACCGCTACGGCGTCGCCTACGTCTCGGCGGAATCGCTCGACGATCTGTGGTTCGCACAGGGCTTCGTCACCGCCGGCGAACGCCTCTTCCAGCTGGACCTCGCCCTGAAGCAGGCGAACGGACGCCTCTCGGAGCTGTTCGGCGAGCTCACTTTGGACGACGACCGCTTCACGCGCACGGTGGGGATCAACCGGGCGGGCGCGGCGATCGCCGCGGGGTGGGACGAGCCCTCCCGATCGATGATCGCCCGTTTCCGCGAGGGCGCATGCGCATGGATCGAGGCGATGCCCGCGCCGCCGGTGGAGTACGTCCTCCTCGACGCGCGGCCCGATCTCCCCGCCGACGATGCCTCGTGGGCCGCCTGCTGGGCGATGTTCTCGTGGGCGCTCTCGGGGAACTGGGACATGGAGCTCCTGCGCACCCACCTCGCCGCCGAGCTCGGCGACGAGGCGGCCGGCCGCCTCCTCCCTCCGCTCGTCGCCCATCCCACCGCGCCGGCGGCCGGCCGACTCGCGGGCGAGCTGCTCCGGGAGCTCCCCCGCCCGCCGCGCGGCCAGGGCTCCAACGAGTGGGCGATCGCCGGGTCCCGGACCGCGTCGGGCCTGCCGCTGCTCGCGAACGATCCTCACCTGCTCGTCCAGCAGCCGGGTGCCTGGCTCGAGCTCCACCTGCGCGCGCCCGGATACGAGGCCCGAGGCGTCGCGGCGCCGTTCGCTCCCGGCATCGTCCTCGGCACGACCGCCCACCACGCGTGGGGCGCCACCAACGTCTGTGGGGACGTGCAGGACCTCTACGTCGAGCGCCTCAACGACGAGGGCACCGCGGCACGCTACGAGGACGCCTGGGAACCGCTCACGACCCATCGAGAGGAGATCCGCGTGCGTGGGAGCGACGAGCCGCTCGTCCACGAGGTCCGCGCCACCCGGCACGGGCCGCTCCTCGACTCCTATCTCACCGGCCGGCTCCGCCCCGCGAAGCACCCGCTCGACGGAGCCTTCGCGCTGCGATGGGTCGGCGCCGAGCACAGCATCCGCCCGGCCGCGTTGATCGACGTCGCGAACGTCACGTCGTTCGAGGGCTTCCGGGAGGCCGCACGTGCCCTCGAGTGTCCCGGCCAGAACCTCGTCTACGCAGACGTCGACGGCACCATCGGCTACCAGTGCACGGGGCTCCATCCGCTCCGCCGGACCGGGGACGGCACGGCGCCCGTCCCCGGTTGGACCGCCGAGCACGAGTGGGAGGGTTTCATCCCGTTCGAGGACCTCCCCACCGCGGTCGACCCCGCGCGTGGGTACCTCGTGACGGCGAACGACCGGATCCACGACGACCGGTACCCGCATCTGATCGGCCACGACTTCCATGCGTCCGACCGCGCGACCCGGATCACGGAGCTCTTGGAAGAGCGGAGCGACCACACGGTCGAGACCTCCCGCCGGATCCAGGCCGACACGGTGTCCCTCTCGGCGCGGTCGCTGGTGCCACGGATCGCGATCGCGCACGACCGCGCCCGCGGGATCCTCGACGGCTGGGACCACGACGTCGCCGCGGGATCGGCTGCCGCGGCGCTCTGGGAGGTCTTCCTCGACGAGCTCGCTCGGCGCGCGCTCGGCGGCCGCGAGCCCCTGATCGAGGAGTACCTGACGGATCGCGAGCTGTTCCGCTGCCGCGCGCTGCCGGCGATGATCGACGAGGGCGTCCTCACGGCGGACGAACGCGACGACGCGCTCGTCGCGGCGTGGGATCGATGTATCGCGGACATGGGGCCCGAGCCCGAGGACTGGCGCTGGGGCGACATCCATCGAGCCCGGTTCGCGCATCCGCTCGGCCGGATGCCGGGACTCGAGCCGCTGTTCGTCGCGGCCGACCATGCCCTCGGAGGGAACGAGCAGACCGTGAATAACGCGGGGTTCGAGGGCGAGGGACCGTTCCGCGTCTACGTCGTCCCGTCGTGGCGGGTCGTCTACGACCTCTCGGACCTCGACGCGAGCGCCGGGATCCTCCCGACCGGTCAGTCGGGCAACCCCTCCTCCCCTCACTGGAACGACCAGACCGAGCCGTGGGCGGCCGGCACGCTGCGACCCCTCCCGTTCTCACGCGCCGCCGTCGAAGCAGCCGCCACGGAGCGACTCGCCCTGCTGCCGGGCTGATCCGAGGCCCGGGGTACCATCTGACGATGCCGGAGTCCCGTTCCCGCAAGAAGCGGCGCCCCCAGCGCTACCAGATGGAGCCGCAGCGGAAGAAGCGGACGACGCACAGTCCGCGTTGGTACGGGCCGCTCGTCCTCGGCCTGATCGGGCTGGGCGTCGCGGTCGTGATCTGGAACTACCTCCGGGGCGACTTCGCGACCAACGGCGTCCTCTGGACCGGCCTCGGGATCATCGGCGTGGGGTTCATCGGCCTCACGTTCTGGAAGTAGGTCGACCGGCCGAATCACAGGCGTGTGATCTTCCACATCGCTTTCCACACCGGGGATAAGGGACGTCGTGGCGGTGCGATCTTCACGCATCCTTCACGCCGCTGTGGACAACTCCGTGGAAACGAGGGGGAGGTCCTGTGGGGATCGGTGGAAAACGCGAGTCAGGCGCGGTCCGGACGCCGGATGACCTGCATCTTCTCTCCGCAGTGCCGTGGGATCTGCAACTCCCCCAAACGCGAGACCTTGAGCTCGGTGCCGCACTCGCCGCACACGAGATACACGTCGAGATCGTCGACGTCCTCGGGCTCCGATGGGGCGGGCTCGTCGGAGGCCGACGTCGGTGAGGACAGCGTCAGGGACCGCAACATCGCGATGCCGACGCGCCAGATCACGAACGCGCCGAGCAGCGCCGTCAGCACGACGATCCACATGGGCACGGACCCACGATAGCGACTCAGTCCGTTGGGACGGCCACGCCGGACACGTGCTCGGCGAGGAAACCGAGGATCACCCGCTGCTGACGGATCTCCTCCTCGATGTCGAAGGAGCCGTGCCCCGTGGCGAAGAGATACACCTCGTGCGGATGGTCCCGCGCCCGCAACCGGTCCACGTAGGCCATCGCCTGCCGGTAGGGGCAGCGGGAATCGTGCTCGCCGATCAGGAACAGGACGGGCGCTTCCACATCGTCCGCGGAGTTGATCGGGTTCCGCTCGGCCATCAGGTCGGGCACCTCGTCCGGCCGTCCGCCCAACAGCGCGCGGTCGTACGCCTGGAGCAGGGGCGACATGTCTTCGTAGGAGAGCTCGTAGTCCCCGACCGGCACGCCGGCGATGCCGCAACGCCAGTTCCGTTCGGGATGCTTCCCCAGCATCATCAGCGTGAGGTAGCCGCCCCAGGACCACCCGCCGACGGCCGCGCGTTCCGGATCCGCGATCCCCGCGGCGACCAGATGGTCGAGCGCGTCGTTCAGGTCCTCCAGCTCGGGTCCGCCGACGTCGCCTACGAGGGTGTCACGCCACTCCGCGCCCCGACCGGTCGAGCCCCGGTAGTTGACGAGCACGACGGCGAGTCCGGCGTCGACGTAGGACTGGACCTCGGGATGCCACTTGTCCTCGTCGAGCCAGGTCGGGCCCCCGTGCGGACGGATCAGGATCGGCCACGGTCCGCTCCCCGCCGGCGTCACGAGG
Source organism: Actinomycetota bacterium (assembly GCA_035696925.1). Classification (GTDB taxonomy): domain Bacteria; phylum Actinomycetota; class UBA4738; order UBA4738; family HRBIN12; genus JAJNBA01. The sequence continues at coordinate 8,396 of DASSDW010000064.1, read as the reverse complement.
AACCCCTGGACGGACTGACCGTGTCGATTGTCGAATCGCAGCAGCTCGAACGGCCTGCCGGCGGGTGCCGGCTCGCCCTCGAGCGGGAGCACCTCGCCGCCGGCCTCGTCCAGGATCCGCGGAGCCGAGGCGCCGCGCGAGTGACGGCACCAGACGGCGCCGTCCGGCCGCACCTGCGCCCACTCGACCTGACCCTCGGGATGCTCTATCCCCGACCACGTCCCGGTGGCGAGCTCGAACCGGTGGAGCCGATGCCGTCCGTCCAGGAGCTGCGAGAGCAGCAGCGCGCTCGCGTCCGGCCACCAGTCCGCGACCGAGACCTCTCCCTCGAGCCCGGTCACGATCTCCGTCCAGTCCCCGGTCACGGGATCCCACAGCGCGGGCTGAGGGATCCCGCGCCGCTCGTGCACGATGGCGAGACGACCGTCACCCGTAACGGGCGACCATGCGGAGGACAGGAGCTGCTTCCCGTCGTCGACCAGCTCGGCGACCGTCGCTCCCGACCGTGGGTCGATCACACGAAGTGCCTCGTGCATCTCGTCGCCGTGTTCCGCGTGCTGCAGGCAGAGCAGGGACCCGTCCGCCGAGAGCCCGCCTCGGTTGTAGCCGCCCTGTCGGCCGGCCACGCGCATGTGCTCGGTGCTGCGCGCGACCTCCTTCACGGTGGCGCCACCATCCTCGCTGACGTACACCGCGAAGCCGTCGTGAGCACTGATCGAGGCGGCGAGGATCCCGGGGACCCACGCGATCCCCTCGTTCCAGCCGCGGTCGAGCTCTGGGAACAGGAGCCGGGGATCGCCGCCCTCGAACGGTTGCGTGTACCAGCGTCCGGACTCGTCACCCGTCTCGTCCTGCCACCAGCAGATGTCGGCTCCGTCCGGCGACCAGGCACCCGAGATCACGCCCACCGGGTGATCGGTGACCCGCCGGCGGACGCCCGTGTCGAGATCGGCCACCTGCAGCTGCCAGACCCCGCTCTCCGTGGACTCGTACGCGAGCCGGGACGGGGCGGCGGGGGACCAGTCGGGGTACGTGATGACGGGCGCGCGGAATCGCCGTTCCCAGCGTGGCGTCATCGGCGCAACGGTAGCAGCGCGCGGATCAGTCGAGGACCGCGATCAACCGGACGAAGAGGGCGGTCCCTCCGGCCATCGCAGCGATCAGCCCCGCCCGCGCGACGAGGAGCGCCCCCCATCGCTCCGGGTGGATCCGGAGCGTGGATGCCGTGCAGATCGCGGCCGCCGTCGCGAGGACGACCCCCCACCCGATCCCCGTCCACAGACTGATCGGATCGAGGATCTCGAACGTCTTCAGGAGCACCGCGTTCAGCGTCATCACGTCCAGACCCGCGATCACCAGCGCGATGAACCCCATCGCGGGCTCCGCGCCGCTCGACAGTCGTCGCCCGCGGACGGCGCGGACGCCGAGCCAGATCGCCGCGGGGACGGTGATGCCGAGCGATGGCACGCCGAGCACCGCGAGGATGAACCCGAGCCGAGCCCGCCGATCGCTGATCGGCATGACGGTCGCCACCCGCTGACGATATCCGCACGACGGATGGGCATGCCAGTCAACCACCCTCGGAACTATCTGGTTCTTGCTCCCGAGGGAGCGACGTCTCGCTCGCCCGCGGCGTCCGCTCCCCGTGGAGCGCGCGCCACACGCGTTCCGGTGTGACGGGCAGATCGATGTGCCGCACGCCGAGGTGGGAGAGCGCGTCCACCACGGCGTTCTGCACCGCGGGCGTCGACCCGATCGTCGCCGACTCCCCGATCCCCTTCGCCCCCAGAGGGTTCAGGTCGGTCGGCGTCTCCGTGTTCGATGCCTCGAACGCGGGAAGGTCCGCGGCGCTCGGCATCTGGTACGTGGCGAGCGTGGACGTCACCGGGTTGCCGCTCTCGTCGTACCGCACCTCCTCGAACAACGCCTGCGCGATCCCCTGCCCGAGCCCGCCGTGCTGCTGCCCTCGGACGAGCACCGGATTGAGGATGCGACCGCAGTCGTCCACGGCGACGTGGCGGAGCAGCCGCACGGCCCCGGTCGCGGTGTCCACGTCCACGACCGCCACGTGCGCGCCGAACGGGAACGTCGACCCGCGCTGCCGGAAGCGCCCCTCGGCGCGGATCGCTCCGTCATCGCTCGCGACGACGACCTCGCTCCAGCTGACGCTCCGATCGGGGGCCCCGGCGACGGCGAATCCGCCCTCGACCCGTTCCACGTCCTCCGCATCGACCTCGAGCATCGCGGCCGCCGTCCGACGACCGGTCTCCACGACGGCTTCGGCCTGCTCGTAGACGGACGAGCCCCCGATCTGCAAGGAACGCGACCCCCAGGTCCCTTCTCCGCGCGCGACGAGCCCCGTATCCGAGTGCACGACCGTCACGTCCTCGAACGGAACCCCGAGTGACGTTGCTGCGAGTTGGGCGAAGGAGGTCTCGTGGCCGTGACCGGCTGGCGTGGTCCCGACGGCGACCGTGACGCGAGCATCGGGAGCGATCTCCACCGCCGCGAACTCCCTACCGCCGAACGCGGTGATCTCGACGTACATCGCCACGCCGATGCCGAGGCAGACCTCGTCGCCGCGCTCCCGCCGCGCGGCCTGTTCCGCGCGCAGGTCGTCGTACGCGACCAGCCGGAGCGCCTCGTCGAGCGGCCTCGCGTAGTCGCCGGTGTCGTACGTGACGCCGGTGGTCGTCGTGAACGGGAACTCGTCGGGTCCGATCAGGTTCCTCCGTCGCAGGTCGACGGGATCGATCCCGAGCTCGACGGCGAGCAGGTCCATCGCGCGTTCGACGAGCGCCGTCGCCTCGGGTCGGCCCGCCCCTCGGTACGGAGCCACCGGGGTCGTGTTGGTCACCACGCTCCTCCCGCTGCACGCGATCCGAGGGATCCGGTAGACGCCGCTCAACATCTCCTGCGTCGTTCCCGGCATGAACGCACCGATCGGGTACGCCCCCATGTCGGCGAGGAGCTCCGCGCGGAGTCCGACGAGCGTTCCGTCTCGCGTGGCACCGAGCTCCACGGTCTGGATCTGGGCGCGGCCGTGCGTGAGCGAGACCATCGACTCCGAACGCGTCTCCTGCCACCGGACCGGCCGGCCCAGGCGCGCGACGATCGCCGCCACGGCGTGGTACTCCGCGTACACCTGGAGCTTGGCGCCGAACGCGCCGCCCACATCGGGCGCGATCGCCCGCACACGATCGCGCCCGATCCCCAGGGTCTCGGCGAGATCGTCGCGCACGTCGAACGGGATCTGCGTCGACACCCACACCGTGAACGAGCCGTCCTCCTCGGGCACCACCGCGATCCCGTTCGTCTCCAGCGGCGCCGGCGCCACCCGCTGGTTCACGAACCGGCCGCGAACCACGACATCGGCGCCGGCGAGCGGATCGTCGGGACCGGTGGTTCCGAACGCGTGCGCGACGTTGGTGCCGAACCCCGGCCAGAGCAACGGCGCACCGTCCGCGATCGCCGCCTCCGGGTCCACCACGGTCGCGAGCGGCTCGTAGTCCACGGCGGCGAGCTCGGCGGCGTCGAGCGCCTCGCCGACGGTCTCCGCGACCACGACGGCGAGGATCTCTCCGACGAAACGCACGACGTCGTGCGCGATGGGCTCCCGGCTGAACAGCCCTTCGAGCTCGCCGTCCGCGGCACCCTCGACGGTGCCGGAGGGCGGCAAGGGAGCCAGCTCCAGATCCCGTGCGGTGTAGGCACCCACGACCCCGGGGGACGCCAGACAGCCGGTCACGTCGAGGCCGTCGACCCGCGCGTGCGGCATGATGGAACGGACGAAGACGGCGTGCAGGGCGCCGGGGATCTCGACGTTGTCGAGGTATCGGCCCTCGCCTCGGAGGAACCGGGGGTCCTCCGACCGGAGAGCGGGCACGCCGAACATGGAGGGAGGCGCCGTCGCCACGGCGCCGATACTGGCATCGGAAGGAGCGCTCGACATGCGGAAGATGGGGATCCTGGCAGCTTCGGTGGCTCTGTCGCTGGCGATCTCGATCGCCGGCCTCAGGGGCCACGGGACCGGCCCCGTCCTCGCGGGCGGCTTCAGGGCGGTCCGGGTCGCATCCGGGCTGGCGAGCCCCGTCGGGTTCACGTTCACGCCCGGAGGCCGCCTCGTCTACCTCGAGCGGCACACGGGATGGCTCCGCTTCCGCAACCTCCAGACCGACGTGGACGTGCGCGTGCACCGTGTCCTCGGCGTCAACTCGGACGGGGAGCGGGGTGCGCTCGGGGTCGCGGTCCATCCGTCGTGGCCTGCGAAGCCGTTCGTGTACGTCTTCGTCACCCGGAACACCGCCAAAGGTCTCCGGAATGAGGTCGTGCGGATCAAGGTGGAGAACGAGGACGGGGTCGGGGTGAAGCGGCTCTTGTCCGCGGCCGCCGGTCCGGCGAGCAACCACAACGGCGGACGGATCGCGTTCGGGCCCGACGACAAGCTCTACGTGGTGATCGGCGACAACGCCCAGCCGTCGAACTCACAGGATCGAACCCGCAACCTGCGCGGGAAGATCCTCCGCGTGAACCCTGATGGATCGATCCCGCCCACGAACCCGTCCGGCTCGAGGATCTGGGCCTACGGGATCCGGAACTCGATCGGCTTCGCGTTCGACCCCCGGAACGGTCGCCTCTGGGAGTCGGAGAACGGCCCGGGCTGCAACGACGAGGTGAATCGCATCGTGCGGGGGGGCAACCACGCATGGGGACCGAGCGAATCGTGCCCCGAGACGAACAACAGCGGACCGATCCCTCGGATCAAGCCGAAGCACACGTTCGTGAACACGGTGGGACTGACCGGGCTCGCCTTCTGCGACAGATGCGGACTCGGTGCGCCGTTCCACGGGGACCTCGTGGTCGGCGCCGTGAACGACGGACGGATCCGACGGTTCGACCTGAACGCGAACCGAACGGGGTTCGATGCGGGCCCCTTGCTCGTCCTCGACCGTCCGGGGCCGGTGCTCTCGATCGAGGTGGCGCCCAACGGCCGGATCTTCTTCAGCGACTTCGACTCGATCTACCGCCTCGCCCCAGCCTGAGAGGCACATACCCCTCGCGCGTGAACCCCTCCACGGGGTACGCTCCAGGGAACGATGGCGGAGGTCGAGGGCGGCGGCCCCGTCGAGGACGGCCCGAGAGGCTCGACGTGGACATCGGCCTTCCCAAACGCGTGATCGAGATCGAGCCGGCATCGCTGCCGGTGCCCGAGCCCGCGCCCATCCTGGAGCCGTCCGTCGATCCCCTGCCGGAACCGAGTCCGGCGCCGGTCCCGGAGCCTGCACCCGAGGGCGTTCCGGATGCGAGCCCGGCGAGGACCACGACGACGACCGATCGCCGATGAGGACCGCGACCTCCGTCGTCCGAGGTCTCCCGGTCGAGGTCGAGCTCGAACCCATCCTCGCGTGGCGTTCGTGGACGCTCACCGGGCGACGGGACGGCGAAGGCCTCCTGCTCCGACCCGTCACAGCCGGCTCGAGGGCATGGCGCCCCCGTGAAGTCGCGCAGGCCACGTGCCGGCTCGCTTGGTCGCACGAGGCGCCGAACGCCGATTGCAGCTGCGGCCTGCACGCGACTCGGGACCTGGAGTATCTGCGGCGGACACGTTGTCCAGCCGTGCTCGGACGTGTCGCGCTCTGGGGGCGGGTGATCGAGCACGAGCACGGCTTCCGAGCTCGATTCGCGTACCCGCAGCGCGTGCGCCTGATCTGCCAGTTCTGCTTCTGGCAAGAGAGCGCGGCCGCCTCGACCCCCGATGTCGTGTCCTGGTACGCGCGGGACCTGCTCGTTCCGATGTGCGTGCACCACCTGGGCGTGGCGGAGGCGAACGGCATGCGACCTCGGCGGATCCTGCCGGCCGCGCTCGTCGACCTTCGTCTGCGCGAGACCTACGCGGTGGATCCGCTGGCCATCGAGAGCTGATCGAGGGCTAGGGCTCGACCTTCGGGAAGACCACCACGAAGGAGGGTCCGGCGACCGTGATCTCCGTGCCCTGCAGCTCGGCGAGCCGCACCGCGAAGCTCATCTCAGAGGTGATCGCGGCGGCCTTCTTGTTGTCGTCCTCCACGGCGACACGTGCTCCTGTCTCGACCTCACGCAGCCGTACCAAGATCATCGCGCCCGCCCTCGTCCGGTCGCGTGCGGCATCGAGCATCGCCTCGACGATCTGCCGGGCTCGGACGGGGTCCACGAACGCGCTGACCGGTTCGGAATCGAGGCGGACGAGGCGGTCCTCGAGATGCGTCGCATCATCCAAGGTGGTCGTGAGGAGCGCTTCCATGTCGGTGCGTCGGGGCTTCAACCGGAGCGACCCGTTGATGATCCGATGCGCGTCGTGGAGGTCCGCGGCGAGCTGATCCAGTCGGCGGAGCGACGATGACAGCTGACGGAGCACGGACTTCCCTTCGCTCGATTGCGTGGTCGCCTGCAAGGAGAGCGCCAGTCCGGATGCACGGGTGAGCGGGGAGCGGAGGCTCCGCGCGATCGCGGCCCGCAGATCCATCTCGGTCTCGGACTCCTCCACCGCCGCGGGCCGAGTGAGCTTGCGGGTCGCACTGAGTCCCAGGCGCTGGCGGAAGCGGCTCTCTCCCTCGGCGGCCTGATCCTCGAAGCCGCGCGTGCGCTCCTCGGCCTCGCGCGCCTGCGCCTCGGCCGCTTCGACACGGGCCTCAAGGTCCCGCAGGAGCTCACCCAGCCGCGAGCCGGCGACCGGACGTCCCTCCGCACGTGCGGCTCGATCCTCCGCTTCCTGCACCCGCGCGTTCGCCTGTGCGAGCCGTTGTCGGAGTTCGGCGATCCCCGCGTCATCCCACGCCGGGTCACGCTTCCATCTCATGGGCCTGTCCCCCATCCTCCGGCTCTCAGATGGGTGGCGGCCGGCTCGGACGCCCAACGGGCGGAACGGGGGGGCTCGGAGAGGGCGGCGACGCCCTTCCGGCCGATCGGGGGGGTCCTCTTCGGTTGCATGGAGTTGCAATACTGCGCCCTCGGTCGATAGCGGGGCAACCCCTCTCGGCCGACCCTCTCAAGCGCCGCGGCCGCGGGGCCGATACCGGAACCCTGGACGAGACCGGGGGTGGGATCGGCGTGCGGGGGATCGTGAAGTTCTTGACGGCGGGCGCCGCTGCGGCCGTCCTGCTGGCGACGCTCTCCGGCACGGCACCCGTTGCGGCCTCCGAGGTGAGCGACGCTCTCCGAGCGAACAAGCGGGTCGACCGCCGGATCCACGAGATCACGCGGGAGGCGCGCGCGCGATCCCGCGCCCTCCATCGGGTGGTGACGACGACCCAGCGCGAGAACGACGCGCGTCCGGGACGGCAGACCCTCACGGCCCTGCGTCAGGCCCGGAGGAACGAACGACGGTTCAAGGCCTGGACCGACTCCCGCCTCGGGGGCCTCACCGCGCGCCGCGACGACCTGCAGTCCTGGCTCGCCACGTGGGCGATCTTCAGGGTCTGCCCGGTGGATGGCCCTCGCTTCATCCACGATGACTTCGGCGAGATCGTGAGCGTGGAGGGCGTCGAGCCTCACGTCCACATGGGCAATGACATCGAAGCTCCCACCTGGACGCCGATCCGCGCACCGTTCGACGGCTACGCATCCTCGTCGTACTCGCCGTTGGGCGGGTATCAGGTGTACGTCAGGGGCGATCTCGGCTACGTCTTCAACGCCCACCTGATCGCCTACGGCGATCTCGGCTGGGTCCGGGCGGGCACGATCATCGGCTACGTGGGAGCCACTGGCGATTCGACCGCTCCTCACGATCACTTCGAGTGGCACCCGTGGCACGGGCGCGCGGTGGACCCCAACTACCTCCTCACCCTCGTCTGCGACTGAGGCCGTTCTCACCGACCGTTCTGCGAGAAGTGCTGGTAGTCCTTGACGGACGTCCAATCGCCGCCCCACTCCCACCCACGAGCGCGGAACGCCCACCAGACGGCGTCGCCGTGGAAGATCATGCCGCGCCGTCGATCGGTCCGATCCACGTAGCGGGCGCCGTTCGACGGTGACACCCCACCGCTCCACACGTACGGGTTCTCCACCGGGTTGATGTCGATCGCCCGGCCGTAGGCGTGCTGGGACCACACGCCCGGCTGACCGGCGCGCCAGCGGCAGTTGAAGGCCGAGGTGTTGTCGTGCTCCATCGACGTGCGATCGTCGGCTCCGTAGTAGTCCACGAGGCGCATCCTGCGGATGGGGTAGGAGACGTCGTAGAGCCGGCCGAAGGCGCCCGCGATCCGCGTCGCCACCCGCGCGTGGACGACGAGCCGTCCCATGTGGGCCTGCCGATCGAATCCCCAGTATCGGAGCACGATCACCCGCAGCTTCCTGAGGGGTACGGGACAGCCCGGGCGCCACGAGACCCCGTTCATCCACGCTCGGAGGCCGTCGGGCAG
>DASSDW010000063.1:0-2218 GCA_035696925.1 Actinomycetota bacterium | reverse complement strand
GGGTGCGCCGGCCGCCGGGCTGCCGACCACCCACATCGGGATCCAGTCGGGACCAGTCGTCTTCCAGGACGGCGACGTCTACGGACGGACCGTGAACGTCGCCTCGCGGATCGCCGATCTCGCCGAGGCGGGCGACGTGCTCACGACCGAGGAGACCATGCGGCAGGTCGAGGATGCCGAGATCGAGTGGGCGCTCGGCGGCCCCGTCGAGCTGAAGGGCGTCGCGGCCCCGGAGACGTTGTACCGAGCATCACGGCTGCGAGCCGGAATCCAAGGGTTGCGGACTCGGTTGGAAGGATGATGGTCACCGACACCGAGAACCTGGCACCACCCCGAGCAGGTCGCCGGGAGTGGCTCGGTCTGGGCGTGATCGCGCTCGCCTGCATGCTCTACGTGATGGATCTGACCGTGCTCCACCTCGCGATCCCGTCCATCAGCACGGACCTGCAGCCGAGCAGCACGCAGCTGCTGTGGATCATCGACATCTACGGGTTCGTCGTTGCCGGGTCGCTCATCACGATGGGCACGCTCGGCGACCGGATCGGCCGCCGCCGCCTCCTGATGATCGGGGCCGCGGCGTTCGGCGCCGCCTCCGTGCTCGCCGCGCTGTCCACGAGCGCCGAGATGTTGATCGGGACGAGGGCGCTCCTGGGGGTCGCGGGGGCCACGATCGCGCCCTCGACGCTCTCCCTGATCCGGAACATGGTCCTCGACCCGGACCAACGGACGAGGGCGGTCGCCGTGTGGATCACGAGCTTCTCCGTGGGGGCCGCGGTCGGGCCGCTGCTCGGCGGGCTCGTCCTCGAGTTCTTCTGGTGGGGTGCCGCGTTCCTGATAAACGTCCCCGTGATGCTGCTCCTGTTGATCCTGGGACCGAGGCTCCTGCCCGAATTCAAGGACCCCACCGCGGGGAGGCTGGACATCCGGAGCGCCGCGCTGTGCCTCGTCGCGATCCTGGCCGTGATCTTCGGTCTCAAGCAGTTCGCGCAGGATGGGATCGGATGGCTCCCCGTGGCCTCGCTCGCGCTCGGCTTGGCGATCGGCGCGGCGTTCGTCCGCCGGCAGCGACGGCTGGACGATCCGCTCATCGACCTCGGCCTGTTCCGGATCCCCACCTTCACCTCGTCCTTGTTCCTCTACGGGTTCGGCATCTTGCTCGTGTTCGGTGGGTTCCTGTTCGTGCCGCAGTATCTCCAGCTGGTGCTCGGCCTGTCGCCGTTGGAAGCCGGGCTCTGGACGCTCCCGTGGGCGCTCGCGTTCGTCGTCGGCTCCCAGCTGACCCCGAAGCTCGCGCAGCGGTTCGCTCCGACGACGATCATGGCCGCCGGACTCGCCCTCGCGGCGCTGGGGTTCGTCGTCTTCACGCAGGTCGACACGACGTCCGGGTTCGCGATGATCGTGACCGGCTCGGTCGCGTTCTCCCTCGGCACCGCCCCCGTCTTCACGCTGACGAACGACCTGATCATCGGGTCGGCCCCCGCCGAACGAGCCGGCGCCGCCGCCGGGATCTCGGAGACCACGGCCGAGCTCGGTGGGGCGCTCGGGATCGCGTTCTTCGGCAGCATCGGGGTCGCGTTCTATCGGAGCGGTGTGGCCGAAGGGATCCCGGACGGGATCCCGGATGCGAGCGCGGCGGTCGCGCAGGACACGCTCGGCGGTGCGGTCGAGGTGGCGGGGCAGCTCCCCGCCGGGCTCGGCGCTCCACTCCTCGACGCCGCGAACGACGCGTTCCTCACCGGGATGCACATCGTGGCCGTGATCAGCGTCGTCGGAACGCTGGCCCTCGCGGCGTTCACCGCCACCGTCCTCGCCCGGCGAGCGGGTTCCGGCGCGGGCGCTGGGGAGGAACAAGAACTGGCGTCGATCGGACCGGGTGGGACAGACGAGGGTGTCGAAGCCGCATCCGGCGAACGGTAGGGACGGTTGCTCCCCGAAGACGCTCGTGCGGCCGGCTACGGCGCGGGGTTGTTTCGGGGCGCCCGAGACTCGAACTCGTCGCAGACGTCTTCTGCGTGGATCACGCCGCGGACGTACCGGCACCCGCCGATCGCGAGGCGAGGGAACATGAACTTGCACTCATGGCAGCTGAACTTCGGGTTGTCGGCTCGCCGGTAGTTGGCGGCCGCCTTCGAAAGTCCCTGGATCGCCGGCATGCTCGAACCCTTCGTTCCAGCGGATCTCAGCATACGGTTCCACGGGATGTCGTGCAGGCGGTGCC
>DASSDW010000062.1:0-2622 GCA_035696925.1 Actinomycetota bacterium | reverse complement strand
CGCGCCGTGAGCTCGATCTGGTCCATCAGCGCATCGCTGGCGTCGTCGAACAAGAGGTGCGCCTCGTCGAAGAAGAACGCGAGCTTCGGCTTGGGGAGGTCGCCGACCTCGGGCAGCGTGGCGTAGAGTTGCGCGAGCATCCAGAGCATGAACGTCGAGAACAGCCGTGGGCGATCCATCACGTCAGCGATCTCGAGCAGGGAGATCACCCCTCGCCCGTCGCCGGTCGTCCGCAGCAGATCCTGCACGGCGAACTCCGGCTCACCGAAGAACGCGTCGGCCCCGGCTGCCTCGAGCTCCACGATCGAGCGGAGGAGCACGCCGATCGTCGCCTTCGAGAATCCTCCGTACTCCTCGAGGACCGGCGCACCCTCGTCCGAGGAGAGAAACTTCAGCGTGCTTCGCAGGTCGGTCAGGTCGAGGAGCGGCAGCCGCTGGTCGTCACAGTAGGTGAACACGAGCGTGAGGACCGACACCTGCGTCTTGTTCAGGTCGAGCACCTTGCCGAGGAGCAGCGGGCCGAACGACGACACCGTGGCGCGCACCGGCGCGCCGAGCGCCCCGGAGAGCGACAGCAGCTCGACCGGATGCGCCTTCGGCTCGAACGGGATCCCGAGCTGCGTCGATCGATCGCGGATCGCCGCGGCCGTCGCGTCACCCGGACGCGAGAGCCCGGTCACGTCCCCCTTGATGTCGGAGATGAAGACGGGCACGCCGGCGGCCGAGAGCTGACCCGCCATGATCTGCAGGGTCTTCGTCTTGCCCGTGCCGGTCGCGCCGGCGACGAGCCCGTGCCGATTCATCATCGCGAGCGGTAGCTGCACCGTGGCGCCGGTCTCGACCTCTCCGTCCTTCATCGGTCGCCCGAGGATCACGCAGGGCTCGTCGAACGCGTAGCCGGCCGCCATCTCGGCGGTGAACGCCTCGTCCATGGAGTGGGGAGCCTAGACGACCCGTAGCTCAGTCGAGTCGTTCGAGGATGACCACGGGGATCTCGCGGGCAGTTCTCGTCTGATACCGCTCGTACTCGGGCCAGATCGAGACCATCAGGCGCCAGAGCCGCGGCTTCGAACGAGCCGTCGCCGTTCGCGCTCGGGCCTCGAAGCGGTCCCCGGCCACCTGCACGAACACGTGAGGATCGGCCGCCAAGTTCCGGTACCAGTGCGGATGTGTCTTCGCGCCGCCGTTCGACGCCACCACGATGTACCGGCCGCGGTCCTCGCCGTAGATCAACGCCGTGCGTCGGAGCTTCCCGGTGGTTCGACCCCGCGTGGTGACCAGGAGGGTATCGACGCCGCTCCAGCGGTGTCCCTTCTTTCCATCCGACTCCACGTACCTGCGGATGTGCTTGGCGACCCAGCCGGTCGGGCTATCGGTGACGACTTCGTCGCGATCACGAGGCACGCCGCTGAACTATCACCCCGCCCGTGTCACCGTCACGCCGGGTTGTGCATGCGCCGTCGAGTGGCTCGTCGCCTACTCGTCGGGATCCCGGCGGCCGTACGAGGAGATCGGGCCGAGGTGGCCGAGCTTGTCCGGGTTGGCGACGCTCCGGACTGCCTGGATGCGACCGTCCACGACGTCGAGCGACAGCACGGTGAGGAGCAGGCCTTCGCGGTCGTAGGCGAGCGCTCCCGGCTGGCCGTTGACGCGGGTGAGCTCGAGCCGAGCACCGATCCTCCGGCCCTGGTCGAAGAGCCGCACCAGGAACGTCGCGACGCGCTGGGCGCCATGGATCGGCTCCCGTGCGGCGTACACCTTCCCTCCACCGTCCCCGACGGCGACCGAGTCCGCCGCCAGGAGTTCGAGCAGCCCGTCCATGTCGCCGTCCGTGCACGCGGCGAAGAACCGCTGCGCGAGCTCGTCGCGCTCCTCGCTCGACGGTTCGAACCGGGGTGTCCCGGCCTCGATCCGTCGCCTCGCACGCACGAAGAGTTGCCGGGTGTTCGGCTCGCTCTTCCCGACGATCTCCGCGATCTCCGCGTAGTCGTACTCGAAGACCTCGCGGAGCAGGAACACCGCTCGCTCCACCGGCTTCAGGCTCTCGAGGAGCACCAGGAACGCCATCGACAGCGAGTCGGCCATCTCCGCCTGCTCCGCCACATCGTCCTCCGTTCCGGCCACGAGCGGCTCGGGGAGCCACGGGCCGACGTAGGTCTCCCGCCGCGTCTTCGCGCGGCGGAGGTGGTCGATCGCGAGTCGCGTCACCGTGGCCGCCAGGTAGCTCTTCGCCGAGTCGACCTCGGCGCCCTCCTCGGCGGCCCGTCGCCACCGGAGGAACGCATCCTGCACCACGTCCTCGGCCTCCGTGATGCTCCCGAGCATCCGGTAGGCGATCGAGAACAGCAGCGGCCGTAGCTCGACGAATTCCTCATCGGCCCGGACCACGCCGGCTCCGTTCCCCGTCATCTCGCAGACGAGACGCGCGAAGCATCCATCTCGTGACAAGTCTCCCGAACTGTCACAGGGCCGCCACCTCGCGCGTCTCGGGAACTGACAGCTCGAAGTGGGAGGACGTCATGAAGGTATTCGTTGCAGGTGCGACCGGAGCGATCGGTCGAGAGCTCGTTCCGCTGCTGGTCGCCCGCGGTCACGAGGTCGTCGCGACGACGCGCTCGCCAG
>DASSDW010000061.1:0-5330 GCA_035696925.1 Actinomycetota bacterium | reverse complement strand
GAAGCCGCGTTCGTTCCTCACCTGCCAACTATCGGCGCTCCGGGGGAGCGACCTGAGCCCCGCGTTTCCTACGGAGCGATAGCATCGGACCGAGCCCGGGTGTCGGAATCGGTAGACGACGGCGCCTTAAAAGCGCTTGCCCCGGAAGGGGCGTGTGGGTTCGAATCCCACCCCGGGCACGGAACGACGGTCCTTCGACCGGCGAAGGCACCGGAACGCCGCCCCCGGACCGGGCCGTCGTAGGATGCCGGTGCATGGACGGTCAGCCGCCGCCACACTTCCCCGAGCCACCCGTCCGGCAGCCCTCCGTCGCAGCATCCTGGGGTCCCCCTCGCCCCCTTCCCCCGCCTCCGCCTCCGCTCGGAGGGACACCGGGGGACCGCCCGTTCAGCCTGCAACCTATGGGTGTCGGAGAGCTCATCGACGCGGCCATCAAGCTCTACCGCTCGCGATGGAAGACCCTGATGGCGATCGTCGCGATCGCCCTCGTTCCCATCACATTCCTCCAGGTCTTCCTGACGCGGGAGATCGGCAGCCCGTTCACCGAGCCGACACTCACCCGGGCGGAGCTCGAAGGCACGGTGCTCACGTCGATCGTCCTCGGCGCGATCCAGTTCCTCGTGGTCCAGCCGTTCCTCATCGCCGCCGTGGCGAAGGCGTCCGCGGACGTCTATCTCGGCCGGCCGGTGCTCGTGGGGACGACCTTCCGCTTCGCGGTCTCGCGGATCCACTCGATCCTGTGGATCTCGATCCTGTCGGGACTCGCCATCCTCCTCGGGTTCGTGCTCCTGATCGTCCCGGGCGTCATCCTCCTGGTGCGCTTCTACTTCGGGACGACGGTGCTCGTCGTCGAGGGACAGAAAGGGTCGAAGGCGCTCGGTCGATCCTTCCGCCTCGCGCAGGGGCATTTCTGGAAGATCCTCGGGACGATCCTGCTCGCAACGATCCTCGCGAGCGTCGTCGAGGGGGTCCTGTCGATCCCCGGGAGCGCGGCGTTCGCGGCGATCGGCACGGCCGGATGGCCCTTCTACGCGATCGGCCTCTCGCTCGCCGCGATCCTCACCACGCCGTTCACGACGCTGATCTCGGTGCTGCTGTACTTCGACCTGCGCATCCGGAAGGAAGCGTTCGACCTCGAGATCATGGCCCAGGAGATGTCCTCGCAGCAGTGAGGCGCATCGGGCACCTGTGGGTCGCCCTCGCGATGGGCCTCATGCTCGTCGCGCCGGCGGGCGCGCAGCCTCGGCCGGCGATCTCGCCAGAGGAGCTCCTCGATCGGCTGGAAGCTGCCGCGGTGCTCGCGGAGGATGGAGTCGCGGACCCGTCACCGGCTCGGATGCGCCAAGTGGAAGAGGCGATGGGTTTCCCCACCGTCGTCCGGATCGAGGGAACGGGCATGGCGGTCCCGGCCGATCCGGTGATGGCGAGCTTGACGGGCTCGAGCGGCGGCGACTTCCGTCGGGCGGCCGACCGCCTCGGAGCGCTGCGCGACTCGCTCGAACGGGCGACCTCGGCCGCGCCGGTCGACGCCGACGTCGTCGAGTCGGCGCTCACCGACGCCTATCGCGGTGTCCTCCAGGTGGATCCCGGGATCATCGAGCGGATCCGCCGCGCGATCGGGGAGTTGATCCAGGGTCTGCTCGCCCGCCTCTTCTCGTTCCAGGGGGCCGGCACGATCGTCGCCTGGGCCGTCCTCGTCGGCCTCGGGATCCTCGCCGTCTGGCTCATCCGCAGGCTCCGGCTCGTCCCCGAGACGTCGATGGAGGTGGCGGGCGGCGGAACGGACACGCCGCGCGTGGACTGGATCGCGCGCGCCGAGGACGCGGTCCGAGCGGGTGACCTCCACCTCGCCGTCCATGCCTTCTACCGAGGGCTCCTGGGTGCGTTGTCGGGCCGGGGGCTGCTCATCGACGCCCCCGGCCTGACCGCCGGCGAATGTCGGTCCACCGTGCGCGCCGTCCGTCCCGAGCTGTTCGACGCCGTCGCCGACGCGACCGGAGCTTTCGAGCAGATCGCCTACGGGGGCGCCGTGCCCGAGCCGGGCGACGTGGACACGCTCCGTCGAGCGGTCGCGCTGGCGAGGTCCAGATGAGCCGGAGGATGGTGATCGTCTGGATCGCGATCGTCCTCCTGCTGGGCGTGCTCGTCGCCATGGTGCCGCGTGCGGAGTCCACGGAGTCCACGCTCGCGTTGCGGCGATTCCTCGCCGCGTCGGGGAGGGAGGTCTCGGAGGGAGGCCCGCCTCCGGAGGCAGGCGGGACCTACGTGATCCTCCACGACCTCCGCACGCCGGACGAGGCCCGGTCCCTCCTCGCCTGGGCGGCGTCCGGCGGTCGATTGGTCGTCGCCGATCCTCGGTCGACGCTCGTGACGCTCTCCGGCGCGTCCGTGGGCGATCCGGTCGGCCTGGTCGGCGCGCGGTCGCTGGAACCCGCGTGCCTCGCGGAGGAGGCGTTGGGGATGCGATCGATCGTCGTCCGGGCATCGGATCGGTCGCTCCGCGCCGGCGACCGGTTCGTGTCGTGCTTCAACGGGCACCTCCTCGTCCGATCGCACGATCGGGGCACGCTCGTCCTGCTCGGGGGGTTCACGGCGCTCACGAACGAGCACCTCCGCACGGCGGACAACGCGATGCTGGCTCTGCGCCTGGCCGGCTCTGAGGGTCCGGTGGTGTTCGGCCCGCCGGTCCCCGCCGAGGTGGCCGCCCCGGCGACCGGCGTGTGGGGCGCGCTGCCCGAGCGGGCAAAGGTGGCGATCCTCGCGATCGCCGTCGCGGCCCTCGCGTTCGCCGCGCTGCGATCGCGCCGGCTGGGACGGCCTCCTGCCGAGGAACCGATCGCGCCGATCCCGGCCAGCGAGCTGGTGCGAGCCACCTCGCGCCTCTACCGGCGTGCCCGAGGCCTCGGCCACGCCGCGGGCATGATGCGTGAGGCGACGCGGGCTCGCGTGGGTCGCCGACTCGGCGTCCCCCCCGAGAGCGAGGCCCTGCCGACGGTGGCCGCGCACGTGACCGGCCTCCCGCCCGAGCGCGTGGAGCAGGGACTGAGCGGGCCCGATCCCGGCACGGACGAGGAGCTCATCCGACTGGGTAGCCTCCTGTCCGAGATCGAGTCGAGGACGATGACCACAGCGGCCGGCACCGGCGCCGACGCGAAGGGGGAACGACCGTGACGGAGCCGCGAGACGCGCTGGGGGCCGTGCGCGAGCAGGTCGGCAAGGCCGTGGTCGGTCAAGACCTCGTCGTCTCGGGACTCCTCGTCGCGTTGCTCGTCCGGGGCCACGTGATCCTCGAGGGGGTGCCGGGCGTCGCGAAGACCCTGATGGTGAAGGCGCTCGCTCGCTCCCTTGACCTCGACTTCCGGAGGATCCAGCTCGCGCCGGATCTGATGCCGTCCGACGTCACCGGGAACGTGGTGTACGAAGGCAGCACCGGCGAGTTCCGCTTCCGGCCCGGACCGGTGTTCACGCATCTGCTCCTCGCCGACGAGATCAACCGCACGCCACCCAAGACCCAGGCCGCCCTCCTCGAGGCGATGGAGGAGCATCAGGTCACCACCGAAGGGGAGAGTCGCCCGCTCCCGGAGCCGTTCCTGGTCGCGGCGACGCAGAACCCGATCGAGTTCGAGGGGACGTACCCGCTCCCGGAGGCGCAGCTGGATCGATTCCTGTTGAAACTCTCCGTGTCCTATCCGGGTCGTGAAGCGGAGCGAGCCATCTTGGGGATGCACCACGCGGGTCGGGACCCACACGACCTCGATGCGCTCGGGGTCCGGCCGGTGGCCGGACCGGACGATCTGCGCGCCGGGTCGGACGCCGTCAAGGAGGTGCGGGTCGACGACGAGGTGTTGTCCTACATGCTCGACCTCGTGGAGGAGACCCGCCGGACGCCCGCATTGTCCCTCGGGGTGAGCCCCCGCGGGGCGGCGATGCTCCTGACGGCCGTGAAGGCATGGGCGTTCCTCTCGCGACGGGACTTCGTGACGCCCGACGACGTGAAGACCTTGCTCCGTCCCACGTGGCGGCACCGCGTGGTCCTGCGTCCCGAGATCGAGCTCGAGGGAGCGACGGCGGACTCGGTGCTCGACGGTATCGCCGAACGGGTCGCCGTTCCCCGCTAGGCATGCATCTTCGACGCCGGCTCGTCGTTGCGATCCTCGGAGCCGGCGTCCTCGCCGCCCTCGCTCCCGCCGACCCGACCCTCGTTCTCGTCGGCGCGACCGTCCTCATCGCGGTCCTCGTGGCCGTCGACGTCGTCCTGGCTCCGAGGGCGAGCGCCTTGCAGCCGCGCCGGACGGTCGCCGCCGTGCTGCGGATGGGCCGGCCCGCCGACCTCCTCGTGGAGCTGCACAACCCGACCGATCGGGCGCTCGCGGTCGAGATCCACGATGCGACGCCACCGTCGATGGACCGCGAACCCCGTCGGCAGCACGTCTCGATCGAGCCCGGCGGTTGGTCGCAGCTGCCGGCATCGATCCGACCCGAACGTCGGGGGCGCGCCTCGATCGGGCCGCTCACGATCCGGACGGCCGGACCGCTGGGGGTCGCCGGACGCCAGTCGACGGTCTCGTTGGTCGACGAGGTGAAGGTCTATCCGGCCCTCCGCGGTCGCGCCGAGGTCGAGCTCCGCTTCCGGCGGGCGCAGCTCCTGCAGTCGGGGCTGCGATCGACGGTGTACCGGGGCGGGAGCGACGAGTTCGACTCGCTCCGCGAGTACCGGTCCGACGACGAGTTCCGGAGGATCAACTGGAAGGCGACGGCGCGATCGCCGCGACCGATCGCGAACGAGTACCGCGAGGAGCACAACCAGCAGGTGGTGATGCTGCTCGACGCGAGCCGGGCCACGGCCGGCCAGGTGGCCGGCGTGTCCCGCCTCGAGCACTCCCTGGACGCCGCGATCGCCGTCGCGGACCTCGCGGCCCGCGTCGGCGATCACGTCGGCGCGCTCGCCTTCGGCCGGGACGTGCGGGCGTTCGTCGAGCCTCGCGGCGGCCCGTCGCAGCCACCGCGCATCCTGCAGCTCCTCTTCGATCTCGAGGAGGGCCTGCACGCCCCCAACTACCCGCTTGCGTTCGCCACGCTGCTGGCTCGGCACCGTCGCCGTTCCTGGCTGGTCCTGTTCACGGATCTCTCGGAGGAGTCAGTCCTCGAACCCTTGCTCCGCGCGATCCCGGTGCTGGTGTCGAGGCACCTCCTCGTCGTGGCGAGCGTTCGCGATCCGGAGGTCGAGGCGATCGCAACGGCCGTGCCGTGGACCTCGGAGGACGCCTACGATCGCGCTTCTGCCGCCGGGTTCGACACCTGGCGTGACCGTGCCGCGGCCCGCATGCGTG
>DASSDW010000060.1:0-2727 GCA_035696925.1 Actinomycetota bacterium | reverse complement strand
TCCGTGCTGAGCCCGCCGGGCATGCGACGTAGGCTACAAGCGATGTCGCACCGCTCCCGCCGTCGGTTCGAGTCGCTCGTGTCGGACGCCCTCGACGAGCTGCCCGGCTGGGTGCAGGAAGCGATGGACAACGTCGCCGTGGTCGTCGAGGACCACCCGCCCGCCGACGATCCCGACCTCCTCGGCCTCTACGAAGGGATCGCGCAGACGGAACGCGAGTTCTACGTGGGAGCGCTGCCCGATCGGATCACGTTGTTCCGCTCCACGATCGAGGCCGAGGCGGGCGAGGACGACGAGGAGCTCCGCGCCCAGGTCGCCGAGACCGTGGTGCACGAGATCGCGCACCACTTCGGCATCTCGGACGAGCGGCTCGAGGCCCTGGGGTGGGACTGACCGCGGAGCCGGACGACGAGCGCGTGATGCGGCTCGCGCTCGCGGAAGCACGGACCTGCCTCGAGCACGACGACGTGCCGATCGGCGCCGCGGTCACTCGAGGCGACGACCTGCTCGCCGCGGTGGGGAACCGACGCGAGCTCGACGGGGATCCGACCGCGCACGCGGAGATCCTGGCTCTGCGCGCCGCATCCGCGGCCCTCGGCTCGTGGCGACTCGAAGGGTGCACGCTCACGGTCACGCTCGAGCCCTGCGCCATGTGTGCCGGCGCCGCCGTCCTCGCGCGGCTCGATCGGGTGGTGTTCGGAGCGGCAGATCCGAAGGCGGGATTCGTCGGATCGCTCGGGAACCTCCTCGACGATCCGCGGTTGAACCACGCGGTCGCGTCCACCGGAGGCGTGCTCGCCGACGAGTGCGGCGATCTGCTGCGGTCGTTCTTCCGGGAACGGCGCTAACGCTCCAGCCGTTCACGGATCGCATCGTCGATCCTGAGTGCGACCTCGGCCATCTCACGGCGCATCGCTGCGAACGAGGCCGGACTCATCACGGCGAGGGTCGTGGGCACGGTCGTGACGACCGAGGCGGTCCGGCGCCCGTGCTCGATCAGCGCGATCTCCCCGAAGAAGTCACCGGGACCCAACGTCGCGAGACGCTGCTCGTCGTGCAGCACCTCGACCTCGCCGTCGACGATCACGAAGAACTCGTGCGGCAGCCGGCCTTCGTCGAGGAGATGCTTGCCCGGTGGCAGATCCACGGTGTCGGCCCAGCGCGCCACCTTCTCGCGCTCCTTGGGGGAGAGACCCGCGAACAGGGGCACACGTTCCAGGCTCTTCGCATCCACGTTCGTGGATCCTCGCACGATCGTCCGTCCGCCGTCACGCTCGCGCCCAGCCCCGGCTCGCCCGCTAGACTCGTGGACGGAGGCGTGCCGGAGTGGACGAACGGGACCGCCTCGAAAGCGGTTAGGGGCCTAATCCGCCTCTCGCGTGTTCGAATCACGCCGCCTCCGCCGCATAGAGGACTCGTCACCTGCGCTCGGGTGCGTGGGCGAGCCAGTTCGGAGGGTGCAAGGTCACGCTCGGCGACGTCGCACCATCCAGGAGGACCCGAGCGTCGACGACCCGAGTGAGAACAGGATCAAACCTGTACCAGGCTGAGAACTGTGGGGAATCGATCGGTGGGTCCTCGTCCCGGTACGCTCGAGCGGTGACCCGTGTCCGCTTCGTGCTCGCGGTGGTCGCGATCGGATCGATCGCGCTCACACTGCCGCCCGCGGTCGCGGGCATCCCGCCGGGGCGTGTCGCGATCGGCGACTCGGTGATGCTCGGGGCGAAGGACGAGCTCGTCGCCCGAGGGTTCCGGGTGAACGCCACCGTCTCCCGCCAGTTCCGTGACGTCGTCCCGCTCCTCGAGCAGATGAAGTCGGCGGGGAGGCTCCGCCGGAAGGTGATCATCCATCTCGGCAACAACGGGATCCTGATCGACGCCGCCGACTGCAACAGGATCTCCGAGATCGCGGGTCCGAACCGCACCGTTTCTCTCGTGAACCTCAAGATCCCTCGGTGGTATCGCTCGGTCCAGAACCGGCGACTGGCCGCGTGTGCCGGGCGGCGTGCGAACACCGTGCTCGTCAAGTGGTTCTTCTTCAGCCGGGACCACCCCTTCTGGTTCGCGGCGGACGGCTTCCACCTCTCGCCGACCGGCCAGGCGAGGTACGCGGCGTTCGTCGCGACGAAGACGGCCTGATCGGTGGGCGATCTCGCCTCGGTAGACTCGTCGCGGTGGTCTGCCCGAGCGGCCGAAGGGACACGCCTGGAAAGCGTGTAGGGGGGATGACTCCCTCGAGGGTTCGAATCCCTCGGCCACCGCTCTCGCGTCAGGCCGGTTCGCGCCAGCCGGGACACGGCTCCCCTCCGAGCGGTCCTGTGACGACGTCGAGTCCCTCGAGCGACGTCCGGACGTCGTCGAAGTCCTCGTAGGCGAGGAAGGGGATCGACACGCGTCGGCAGTGTTCGGCGAGCTCGTCCTTCGCGAACGTGATGTCGGCGTACCGAGCGCCGAACCGGTCGCTCACCCCGTCGCCCACGAAGGCCACCGATCCGTACAACGCACGCCCTCGCTCGACGGCCTGCTTCTTGCACGTGCCGCAGCCCACGCAGACCAGGTGGGCTGCAGCGCACGCCCCAGTGCCTCGATCCCAGGTGTTGGTGACCACCGGGAGACGCTCGAGCCCGGCCGCCGCGAGCATGGGGCGGACGTGGACCCCGAACC
The DNA here is from genome assembly GCA_035696925.1 of Actinomycetota bacterium. GTDB lineage: Bacteria > Actinomycetota > UBA4738 > UBA4738 > HRBIN12 > JAJNBA01. Next base: position 63 of record DASSDW010000060.1, on the reverse strand, counting down.
CGTCCGACACGACCGTGATCGGCACATCCTGGTTCTCGGCCCACGCGACGAACGGCGCGAACG
>DASSDW010000059.1:0-12071 GCA_035696925.1 Actinomycetota bacterium | reverse complement strand
GAGGACGTCGAGGCGCGGAAGGCCGTGCTGCAGAAGGTGAACGAGCTGCACGAGGCGAATCCGATGCTGGGTCTGCGTGGTGTGCGGCTCGGGATCGTGAAGCCCGGCCTCTACGCGATGCAGGTGCGTGCGATCTTGGAGGCCGCGGGTCAGCTGCGACGCGAAGGTGGCGATCCGAAGGTCGAGGTCATGATCCCGCTTGTCGCGACGGCCCCGGAGCTCAGGCAGATGCGCGACGAGCTGGAACCGGTCGCGGCGGAAGCGCTGGGCGATACGGAGCTTTCCCACCTCGAGTGGGGGACGATGGTCGAGCTGCCGCGCGCCGCTGTGACCGCCGGCGAGATCGCGGAGACGGCGGAGTTCTTCTCGTTCGGGACCAACGACCTGACGCAGACCACCTTCGGGTTCTCGCGCGACGACATCGGCAAGTTCGTGGGGATGTACGAGGAGCGCAAGCTCGTGCCCGCGAACCCGTTCGTCACGATCGACGTCGACGGGGTCGGCAGGCTGATGCGGATTGCGAGCGAGGAGGGCCGGGGCTCGAACCCCGAGCTCCACGTCGGGATCTGCGGCGAGCACGGGGGCGACCCGTCGAGCGTGATGTTCTGCCACGAGATCGGACTCGATTACGTGAGCTGCTCGCCGTTCCGCGTAGAGACGGCGCGCCTCGCCGCCGGCCAGGCGGCCGTGGGCGCGGCCGAGTCCGCCTCGAAGTAGGGATGCCGCTCTTCGAGGCGGCCATGCTCACGCAGTTCGTGATCCATGCCCGCGGCCGGCAGGCCGTCCGGAACAGCCTCGCGAGCGAGATGGCGGAGCTCCGTGAGGAGCAGCTCGCCGGCGACGCGAAGAAGCTGGCGCGGACGAAGTGGCTGCATGCGAACGGCGCGGAGGCATCGTTCCCGTGCGGCGTCGTCCACGTCGAGGACGAGGCCGTCCCGGTGCTCGTGGCGATCGTGCCCGACGGGATCGCGTTCCTCGCCGAGACACCGCCGGGGGCGTCCGTCCACGACGTCTTGGAGGTGGGTCGGATACCGCGATCGAACCTCACCGAGGTCGACGTCGTGGATGCGGCGGGGGAGCACGTGCCGGAGCCGCTCCGCGAGTCGTTCGAGCCCGACGCTGACGTCTCGATCGTGCTCCGGTGGACGCGGGACGGCGAGGAGCACGAGGACCGGTTCGCGTTCCGCTCGCAATGGACGGCGTGGCAAGCCGCGCGCCGTCTCCGGGAAGCGCGGACGGGCTAGCTCGGAGCACGTCCGACGAGCGTTCCGGTATCGGGGACGCGACGGAACCCCCCGGCTCCGGGAAGATACGCGCCATGTCGCCGAACGCACGCGCTGACGCACCCACCCCCGAGCTCCTCCTCGACGTCCGTACGCCGGCGGAGCTCGCTTTCTCGCCCGACGGGACCCGGCTCGCTTTCGCGCTCCACGCCACCGTCGCGGACCACGGCTCGTTCGTCCCGAGCGACCTCTACGTGATCGACACGGATGGGCACCACCCGCCCGTTCAGCTCACCTCCGGCCCGTGGAGCGACCGGACACCCGCCTGGTCGCCGGACGGATCGCAGCTCGCGTTCCTCTCCGATCGGGTCACGCCGGGCCATCAGCTCCCGTACACGTTGCAGGCCACCGGCACCGCCGGAGCCGCCGTAGCGCCGCGCCTCGTCGCCACCCTCACTGGCTCCGCCGAGAGCGTCGCCTGGTCGAGCGACGGCACTCGCCTCCTCGTCCTCGCGGCCGATCCCGGCTCCTACGGCCTGGACTGGAGCGCCCGCGCCGTCAACGGCGCCACTCCACATCCCGACCCGACCACGAGACGCCCGAGCGACGCGCGCCGCCGCCTGTTCCTCGTCGATCTCGCGACCAACCGCGCCGAGGAGGTCGGCCCGGAGGATCGCAGCGTGTGGGAGTTCGACTGGGACGGCGACGACACCGTCGTCGCGCTGGTCTCGGAGGACCACTCCGGCTCTGGCTGGTACCAGTCCGTCGTGGCTCGCCTGTCTCTCGACACCCGGACGGCGCAGACGCTCTACGAACCGCGCTGGCAGACGGGGAGCCTGGCGCTCTCGCAGGACGCCGCCCGCGCGATCGTCGTCGAGGGCTACGCGAGCGACCACGGTCTGCTCGCCGGCAGCATCATCGTGATCGATCTCGCCACCGGCACCACCGCCGACCCGTGGCCCGACCTGCAGACGGTCGGACTCGCCTCGTGGTGCGACGACGATTCGCTCTGGTACGGACGCACGGACGGGACCGGGACCGCCTGCGGCCGGCTCCGCCTCGACGGCCGACGCTCGGAACCGTGGCGCGACGATGCCTTCATCGGCGACGCCGTGACGACGCCCGCCTGCGACGTCTCGGCGGGCGGCACCCACATCTGGACCACCCACCAGGCGCACGCCGTCGGGCCCGAGCTCGCCCGATTCGATCACCCGACCGCGTCTTGGGAGCGGCTCACGACCTTCAACGACCGCATCGTCGAGGGCCGCATCTTCCCGGACTCGCGAACGATCTCCTGGAGCGGCGAGGACGGTACGGAGATCGAGGGGATCCTCATGACGCCCCAGGGCGCCACCGGGCCGTTCCCCACGATCGTCTGCGTGCACGGCGGACCCACGTGGAACTGGGGCGCCTACTTCTCCGACTCCGAGCCGAACGCGGTGCTGCTCGCATCCGCCGGCTACGCGTGCCTGCTCCCGAACCCGCGAGGGAGCATCGGGCGCGGCCACGCGTTCGCTCGAGGCGTGATCGGCGACGGGGGCGGGATCGACTACCGGGACATCATGGCCGGCGTCGACCACTGCATCGCCGAGGGCATCACGGACCCGAACCGCCTCGGGATCGCGGGCCTGTCCTACGGCGGGTACATGGCGGGGTGGGCCGTCGGGCAGACGGATCGGTTCCGCGCGGCCGTCGCGATGTCCGTGGTCTCGAACTACGTCTCGTTCCATCTGACCTCGGAGGTGTGGTGGTACGACCAGGCGATCCTGCGAGGGGAGTGGAACGACCCGACGAGCCAATATGCGGAGCGATCACCGGTCACGCATGCGCACCGGTGCACCACACCGACGCTGATCATCCAGGGGGCGGAGGATCGCTGCACGCCGCTCGGGCAGGCCGAGGAGCTGTTCGGCGCGATCGCGTCCGCCGGCGCCGAGGTGGAGCTCGTGGTCTACCCGCGCGAGGGGCACGTGCCGATCGAGCGAGCCCACGCGCTGGACGCGATCGTCCGGACGCAGGCCTGGTTCGACGAGCACCTCGTCTCCGAGCGCGGATAGCCGCGACGGGCCGAGCCTTCGCACGGAGGATCGGCATCGACGTCGTCGTGAGGTGCGTCACGGTATCGCCGTCGCGCATGGGATAGCGTCGCGCGTCCTCCCTCCTCCCCCGCGAAGAAGGAGGGGATGTCGTGACACGCTCCCTCGGCAGTGCTCGAGCCGCATCGGTCACGCTGACCGTGGTCCTCTCGATCACGTTGTTCGCTGCCTCGTCTGCGCTCGCGGGCCATCTCTCCGATTGGACGCACGACCACTCGGATGCGGGAGTCCCGCCGCGGCCGAGCGGTCTCGCAGGCCTCAACGACGTGTTCGGTCCGCGATGTAGCGACAAGGCCAACAATGCCCGGTCGTGGTGGCCGCACGCGGACACGGATCCGTTCGGGGCCGGGAAGTACGTCTTCTACCACACGTACCTGGCGCGGAACATCGGCTTCAACGTCCGTAACCACATCAACGCCGCGCACCGCGACGGGGCGCTGTATCCGGGGATCGGCGGCTACAACTGCCGGCAGATCGCGGGGTCGACGTCTTGGTCGGTGCATTCGTGGGGAGCCGCGATCGACACGAACTGGCAGCGGAACCCGCGGTTCCAGACGCACTGGAACGGGAAGGGCATCGACGGCACCAACTACGGCACCTACATCCCCGACGTCTGGCGTGGAGGCTTCCCCGGCCATCGCTTCTTCTGGGGACTCAATTGGGACTCGGCGCCGGATCCCATGCACTTCCAATACGTCACGGACTACTGAGGGAGGTCGACATGATGCGGAGACTCGTGATCGCGGCGGTCGTGATGGCGTCGACGACGGCCGGACTGCTCACGGCGGGGGCCGGTCGCGTACCGGTGGGCACCTCCCGGGTGGCCGATCCGAGAGGTTGCCCCGGCCTGGTGGCATTCCCCCGACGAGCGCCGGGGCTCGTTTCCGGGCGAGGGGTCTGGGCGGTGGCTCGTGGGCAGCTCGTATCCGTCGGTGCCGGGCGCGCGGTGTCCGGCGACGTGTTCGCCTCGGAGGGGGCGCCGCAGGCGCTCGCGCGGTCGCTGGAGCGAAGCGCGATCAAACATGTCGCCGTCAGGAGGGGTATCGGTACCGCTTTCGTCATCGACCGGGCGGGCGACGACGACCTCATCGCGGTGACGAGCGAGGGCGTGGAGGTCGTGCCGCAGACTGCGGAGATATCGCATCCCACGTGGTCGGTCGGCGGCCGGCTCGCCTGGTCGACGGGCTCGGCCGTCGTGGTCCGCGACCCGGCGACTGGTCAGATGGGTGAGCGCCCGGCGCCGGTCCGGGGGGCGACGGTGTTCTCACCGGTGTTCCTCTCGGATCGCCGCGTCGCGGCGGTGGTGTCGGCGCCGCCCGACGATCGCGTGCCAGAGGGAGAGCGGCTGGACGATCTCTGGGCGACGAACGTCTCCGGCAAGGGATGGCGTCGGCTCACCCACTTCGAAGCCGGCGCGGACCGATGGGTCACGATCCGGACCCCGATCGTCCACGCAGGCGTGGTTGATTTCGTGCGGGTCAGTGCGCGAGCGTCGTCGACCGAGGCGCCCAGGTTCGAGCTCTGGCGCTACGAGGACGGCGCGGCATCGCGCGTGCGACGGCTCGACGGCGAGCGGTACCTCGCGGGCCGGCTCGACGGGCAGCTCGTCTGGAATCGCCCCGATCCGGCCCACGGTCGACACCTGCTCCAGATCGAGGCTGCGGGCGGCATGCGGACGATCGGGTGCGGCGCCGTGATGGTCGATCCGATCGATGTGGCCGATCCCGACCGGCGGGCCGGGGGTTCGTACGCGCCGCCCCCGGGAGACCACCCCGCGCTCAGCGGAGTCGCGGAGGCCGGCGCTGACGAGGTCGCGGTGATCGTCGGTGACTTCCCGACCGCGGCCGAAGCCGAGGGCGTGGCGAGAGTGATCAGGCGCGCGTACCCGGGGTCCATCGTGGATGTCGTCAACAGCGGGGACGCCCCTCTCGCGATCCGTCCCGGCGTCTTCGGGGCACTGCTACATCTTCCCGACGACGCCGATGCGAGCGTCGCGATCGCCGAGTTCCGCGCCACGCTTCCCGCCTACACTTCGAACAGCTGGATCGTGACGCCGTGAGGGCGCCGACGATGCGGGCGACGCTGATCGCGGTGAGTTTCGTGCTGATGATCGCTCCGGCGGGTTGCGCCGACGATCCGGCCAACGATCCGGCCAACGATCCGGAAGGAGGGCCGAGCTCCACGCCGACGGCCGCCACGACATCCGCCTCCCCGCCATCCGCCTCCCCCTCCGCGGAGGGGGAAACGTGGATCGCGGTCATCGAGGTCGCGGCCGATCCCGACGACCTCGATGCCCTGACCCAACAGCTCCTGGAGCCGCTGGGAGCCGCCCTGATGGTCGCTCCGGCCGACTGCTTCGAGGGCCTGCCGGAGACAGCGAGCGACGGCTATGTCATCGGCGCCGTGGGTGATTCCCGATCGGAGGTGGAACGGGCCGTCGTCGATGCGGGGGAGACGGTGGCCTTCACCGCCAACGTGACGATCCTCTGTACGGACTAGCTTCCGAGGATGCGTTGCTAGCCTTGGTCGGTGAGGGGTCTCCGTCGGCACCCGGTCCTGGCCACCGTCGCGTTCGTCGCGCTGCTGTCGCTTGGTTTCGTCGCCGGATGCGCGATCGTGGTGTGGCGTGCCGCCCACCATGACGACGCGTCGGAGATCGACCGAGCGGATGCGATCGTGGTGCTCGGCGCGGCGCAGTACGACGGGGAGCCCTCACCCGTGTTCGCGGGCCGCCTGGACCACGCTGCGCTCCTCTACGAGCAGGGAAGGGCAGAGCGGGTGCTCGTCCTCGGAGCGGGGCAGCCGGGCGACCGGTCCACCGAGGCAGAGGCGGGCAGGGTCTACCTGATTGACCACGGCGTGCCGGCGGACGCCATCATCCCGGTGCCCCGAGGGCACACGACACTCGAGTCGCTCGAGGCCGCGGTGCCCGTGTTGCGCGATGGCGGGATGCGCTCGGCGTTCCTCGTGTCGGATCCGTGGCACAACGCCCGCGTGGAGCGGATGGCGGGGGACCTGGGGATCGACGGGCACACCTCCGCGACGTGGCAGTCCGCGGCGACGTCACAGGAGACGCGATTCGAGGGGTACGTCCGCGAGACGTTCGCGTACCTCTATTACCGGGTGTTCGGCGGCTAGCTCGACGAGCGCTTCCTCGCCGACGTCTTCTTCCGGCCCGTGGTCCTGCGCGCCGTGGTCCTCTTCCGGGTCGGAGACTTCCGAGCCGACGTCTTCTTCCGGCGCGACGGCTTCCTCGCCGCCGTCCTCTTCCGGGTCGGAGACTTCCGAGCCGACGTCTTCTTCCGGCCCGACGGCTTCCTCGCCGGCGACTTCCGCGCGCCCGTCTTCTTCCGGCCCGTGGTCTTGCGCGCCGTGGTCTTCTTCCGCGCCGGTGATCTCCGAGCCGCGGTCTTCTTCCGCGCCGTGGTCTTCTTCCGACCGGTCGGCTTCCTCGGTGAGCGGCCGCCTGCCTTGGCCGCACGAGCCTTGACCGTATCGGCGACGTCGTCCGCCTTGTCGACGACGATCTCCTCGACCTTGTCGACGACGGTCCCGACCACACTCTGCCCAGCGTCCGTCGCGAGGGCCTTCTTCCCGACCTTCGCGCCCGCCCGCATCGCTTTCTTCATCACTGCCATCTTCCACTCCTTCTCAGTTCCACTCGCGGACCGTCTACCCCGAGGGACTCACCGCGCAAACATCGGAGGCGCCGCCGCGCGGATGACCTGTCGTTCACCACGGCTACCATGGGGCCGTGACGACCCCCCGTGAGCGAACCGAAGAGATCGAACGGCAGGTGCTCTCGGAGCGCGCCCAGCTCGCGTCGGCCACGAAGGGACGTGAGCGCGACGAGCCGCACGACCACCTCCGCACGGTCTATCAGCGCGACCGTGACCGGATCGTGCACGCCAAGGCGTTCCGGCGCTTGAAGCACAAGACGCAGGTGTTCCTCTCACCGCAAGGCGACCACTACCGGGTGCGACTCACGCACACGCTCGATGTCTCACAGATCGCTCGGACGGCCGCCCGCGCGCTCCGGCTGAACGAGGACCTCGCGGAGGCGATCGCCCTGGGGCACGACCTCGGGCACACGCCGTTCGGGCACCTGGGGGAGCAGGCGCTGACCCCGTTCCTCGGCCGGCCGTTCCGGCATTCGGAGCAGTCGCTGCGGGTCGTCGATCACCTCGAGAACGACGGCGAGGGGCTGAACCTCACGTGGGAGGTGCGTGACGGGATCGTGAACCACCCCTGGTCGATGCCGCCTCCGTCCACCCTCGAGGCGCAGATCGTCCGATTCGCCGACCGGATCGCGTACCTGAATCACGACGTGGACGACGCGCTCCGGGCCGGCGTGCTGACCGAGGCCGAGCTCCCGGGTGGGCCGATGAAGGTCCTGGGCGCGACGCACTCCGCCCGGATCAACACGCTGGTCACGGATCTCGTTTCGGCGAGCGAGGACCAGCCGGAGGTCCAGCTCACGAAGCCGGTCTTCGCCGCGCTGGACGGGCTCCGCGACTTCATGTTCGAGGAGGTCTACCTCCGCGAGGACTCGCAGGGGGAGCACGCGCGGGCCACCCGGCTCATCCGGGAGCTGTTCCAGCATTTCCTGGATCACCCCGATGACCTTCCCGAGGAGTACCATCGGGCGCCGGGCGACCTGCCGGTCCGCGTGGCCGACTACATCTCCGGCATGACGGACCGGTACGCGATCCGGACGTACGAGCAACTGTTCCTTCCCCACGGGTGGCTGCACGACCAGGGGTAGGGCATGGCCGAGAGCACATGAGCAGGATCAGGCAGGAGGACATCGACGCCGTCAAGGAGCGCACGGACATCGTCGCGCTCGTCTCGCAGTACCTCACGCTGAAGAAAACCGGCCACGACTCGCTCTCGGGCCTGTGTCCCTTCCATCAGGAGAAGACCGCGTCGTTCAGCGTCTCGCCAGCGAAGGGCGTCTTCTACTGCTTCGGCTGCGGTGAGGGCGGCGACGCGATCAAGTTCCTCCGCCAGTTGGAGAGCCTCTCCTACGTGGAGGCGATCGAACGGTTGGCGCAGCAGGCCGGCGTCACGTTGCGCTACGAAGGCGACTCCGCGGCCGAGCGGCGTGCGGCCGCGAGGCGGAACGCGCTGTTCCACGCCAACGAGGAGGCCGCGAAGCTCTACCGGCGGATGCTGCTCGACGGGCGGGAGGCGGAGGACGCGCGCGCGTACGTGAAGGAGCGTGGTCTTTCGGCGGAGTCGTTGGAGGCGTTCGGGATCGGCTACGCGCCCGGCTATCCGGACTTCCTGCTCCGACGCCTCGCGCAGGACCTCGGTCCCGACACGCTGATCGAAGCAGGGCTCGCCACGAAGGGAGAGGACGGCGTGGTCCGCGACCGGTTCCGGGCCCGGCTGACGTTCCCGGTGCAGGATCTCCAGGGCCGCTACCTCGGCTTCGGGGCGCGCGTCCTGCCGAGCGACGCGCGCGCGGCCGAGCAGGCAAAATACCTGAACACCGCGGAGACGCCGATCTACAAGAAGGGCGAGATCCTCTACAACCTCCAGAAGGCACGGCAAGCGGTGGCGAGGTCCGGCCAGGTGTTCGTGGTCGAGGGCTACACGGACGTGATCGGACTCGCGCAGGCGGGGATCGAGAACGCGGTCGCCACGTGCGGCACGGCCCTGGGGGAGGGGCATTTCCGGCTGCTCTCTCGGTTCGCACAGCAAGCGGTCCTGGCGTTCGATTCCGACGAGGCGGGGGCGCGTGCCGCGGAGCGGGCGTTCGGCTACCAGGAGCGGTACCCCGTCCAGGCCGTCGTGATGATCATGCCCGAGGGCTTGGACCCGGCCGAGTTCGTCGCGAAGCACGGGCCGGACGAGGTCCGGGAGGCGGCCAAGAGCGCTCGCCCGCTGGTGGAGTACATGGTCAGGCGGACCGTGGAGCGTCACGACCTGTCCAACGTCGAGGGACAGTCGGCGGCGGTCGCGAGCGCCCTGCCGATCCTCCAGGAGCTGACGGATCCGGTCCGTCGGAGCGAGTACGGGCATCTGCTGGCGGACCTCACCGGGGTCTCGGAGGACTCCGTGCGGACGGCGCTGGAACGCCGGCTGGGCGGTCACCCCGAGCAGGTCGCGAAGACACTGAAGCGGCTCTCCGCGCGGGACCGTGTGGAGCGGGAGATGCTTCGCCTCGTTGTCCGCGATCGCGCGATCTTCGAGGAGTTCGCGCCCCAACTCACCCACGACCATGTGCGCACACCGGGCGGGCGAGCGGTGCTCACGGGTCTTCGCGAGCACGCCGGCGACGTGAGCGGGCTGGCCGGTTCCGAGGACCCGAAGATCGCATCGGCGGTGAGCGCGCTCGCGGTGGAGCCGATCGAGGGTGAGCCCACGCCCGAGTACGCGTCGCACGTGCTCGCGCGACTGCAGGAGTTCGTGTTGAAGGCGAAGAGCGACGAGTTGCGCATCCGGTTGCAGAAACTGAATCCGCAGACCGAAGCGGGCTACGACGAGCTCTTCCACGAGCTGGTGGCGGTCGACGGTGATCTCCGCAGGATCCGACAGGGACTCCTGGACGCCGGATAGCGCGCCGCTCGTTCCGGGTCGGCGCCGCCGCGGGTTCCGTACACTGTCCTCCGTGCTCCCGACGCAGCTGGAAGACCCCCGTTGAGCGCGGCCCGCGAACCAACCCCTGACCCGCAGAGCCTCGACGAGGTCAAAGAACAGCTCGTCGTGCTCGGCCGCGAACGCGGCTTCGTCACTTCCGGCGACGTCTTCGAGGCGCTCCCCGAGATCACACCCGATCAGGTCGAGGACGTCCTCGCGCAGCTGACGGACCACCTCAACACCGAGGGCATCGAGATCATCGAGCTGCCCGGTGACGACACCGACGCGGTGACGCAGATCCGGATCGAGGTGGACGCGCTCAAGGCGCCGACGAACGATCCGGTCCGCATGTACCTGAAGGAGATCGGGAAGGTCCCCCTGCTGAACGCGCCGCAGGAGGTCGACCTGGCTCGCCGGATCGAGGCCGGGGAGCTCTGCACCGAGCTCCAGGCCCAGATCTCGGTGGAGGGCAAGCCCGATCCCAAGCGCTTCCGGCTCGCCACCACGCGGGTCTGGGAGATCTGGGACCACCAGGTTCGGGCGTTCGGGAAGGTAGAGGGCATCGGCCGGGACCCGCTCGCCCAGAAGAAGTCCTACCGACCCAAGACGGACAACGATCTCATCTCCTACCTCCATCGCGTGGAGCGGGACGGTCAGCTCGCGAAGCGGAAGCTGATCGAGGCGAACCTCCGGCTCGTGGTCTCGATCGCGAAGCGCTACGTGGGCCGCGGGATGCTGTTCCTCGACCTGATCCAGGAGGGGAACCTGGGTCTGATCCGGGCGGTCGAGAAGTTCGACCACTCGAAAGGCTTCAAGTTCTCGACGTATGCCACGTGGTGGATCCGCCAAGCGATCACGCGCGCGATCGCGGACCAGGCGCGGACGATCCGGATCCCCGTGCACATGGTCGAGACGATCAATAAGCTCGTCCGGGTGCAGCGGCAGCTGCTGCAGGATCTCGGCCGCGAACCGACCCCCGAGGAGATCGGGAAGGTCATGGGGATCGGCGCGGAGAAGGTCCGGGAGATCCAGAAGGTGTCCCAGGAGCCGGTGTCCCTGGAGACGCCGATCGGCGAGGAGGAGGACTCGCACCTCGGCGATTTCATCGAGGACTCCGACGCTGTGGTCCCCGTGGACGCGGCGTCGTTCATCCTGCTTCAGGAGCAGCTCGGCTCGGTCCTCCACACGCTGTCGGAGCGCGAGAAGAAGGTGATCGAGCTCCGGTTCGGTCTGGCCGACGGCCATCCCCGGACCCTCGAAGAGGTCGGCCGGGAGTTCGGTGTCACGCGAGAGCGGATCCGCCAGATCGAATCGAAGACGCTCTCGAAGCTCCGGCATCCCTCACGGTCGCAGCGCCTGCGCGACTACCTGGAGTAGCCCGCATCGCGGTTGTGATCAGGTGAGAGCAGTGATGAGCTCACCGTTCTCGTACACGGAATTCGTTTCCTGGCCGAGGAACGTCACGGCCACCACGATCACAAGAGCGATCAATGCGATCATGAGGGCGTACTCGACCGCGGTGGCTCCCTCCTCCGAAGCCATCCGCTCCTTCGCTGCAGCGTAGAGTCCCATCCTCCCAACGCCTGCCTTTCGAACACCAAGTTGCCCAACGACCCCGGCACCCTCCGCCGGCCGGTCGGGCAACGCACTTGTACCACAACGACATCGGCATGTATATCGGAGAGCTTGAGCGGGCGGGCTCCGTAGTCTGCAGGCATCAAGGCGGCCCATCCCGAGGCCGATTGTCCGGTGAGGAGGAGCGCACGCGCGCACTCGAAGGGATGGGTTCTCTCATCGCCAAGGTCGGAGCGATCGCACCGCTCGAGCCGGGGGAGCGGGTCCTCTGCGCCGCCTATGTATCGGGCACAAGGTCGTCGATCGGGGCGGCGCTGATCGCCGTGTCGGATCGTCGGCTCCTCCACGCACCTCGGTCCGCCTTCCACTCGCGCGGAGCGTGGCGCGCGAAACGCCTGGACGAGATCCGTGTCGAGTCGAGAACTCGGAGGTCCCTGGGGCTCGCGGCCGTGCACCAGTTCGAGATCATCGGTATCGACGGTTCGGGCATGGCGTTCGAGCTGGAGAACCGGAAGGACGCGAGGGCGTTCAACGACGCGCTCGGCCGACGCCTGGTCGCACGAGGCTGACCCCGACGAGGTCGAGATCTCTC
>DASSDW010000058.1:0-3194 GCA_035696925.1 Actinomycetota bacterium | reverse complement strand
GCGGCGAGCAGCTCGTCGATCTTGCCGTTCCACGTCTCGTCGCCCTCGAGCGCCTTCAGGGCGGAGATCTGCACCACGGGGACGTCGTCGCCGGGGAACTCGTAGGACGAGAGCAACTCGCGCACCTCGAGCTCGACGAGGTCGAGGAGCTCCGGATCGTCGACCATGTCGCACTTGTTCAGCGCCACGATGATCGAGGGGACCCCGACCTGGCGGGCGAGGAGCACGTGCTCACGGGTCTGCGGCATGGGGCCGTCGGCAGCCGAGACCACGAGGATCGCGCCATCCATCTGGGCGGCGCCCGTGATCATGTTCTTCACGTAGTCGGCGTGGCCGGGACAGTCGACGTGGGCGTAGTGGCGGTTGTCGGTCTCGTACTCCACGTGGGCGATCGCGATCGTGATCCCGCGCTCGCGCTCCTCGGGAGCCTTGTCGATCTGATCGAACGGCGTGAAGTCCGCCATGCCCTTCTCGGCCTGGCGCTTCGTGATCGCGGCGGTTAGCGTCGTCTTGCCGTGGTCGATGTGGCCGATCGTGCCGATGTTCACGTGCGGCTTCGTCCGCTCGAACTTCTTCTTGCCCATGATCTCGTGGTCTCCTCGGAGGTCTACTCGGCTCTCTTCGTAGCGGGGGGCGGGATCGAACCGCCGACACAGCGATTATGAGCCGCTTGCTCTACCACTGAGCTACCCCGCCCGGCGGTCGCCCAGTCTACCTGCGACGGTGCGACCGCGGCACGAACCCTGGCCCCGGTTGTGAGCAGCGGATACGGTGCCACGGTGGCAGCTACTCCCATAGCGGTTCCGGTCGAGCAGGCGCAGGGAGGCTCGGGGATCCCCGAGGTGCTGAACCTCGTCGCTCGGGTCGTCGCGGTGTGGTTCGGTGCGCTCTCGCTGCTCAACGTCCTCGCCGGCCTCCGCAACCCAGCGTTCGATCCGAACATCTGGTGGGTCGACGTCCGCTTCCTTCCGGGCCCGGTCGGTGGGGTCCTGATGGTTGCGGTCGGGACGGCGCTCATGGCGCACGGCATCCGACCTGCGTCGCCAGGATGGCGTCGAACGGCATCCATCGTTGTGGTCGCCGTGGTGGAACTGATCGTCGTGCGGAACGCGATCGGGTACTACCGCATCTGGGGCACCGGTAGCATCGAGCCGCTGAGCCCGGTGCCCCTCTCACTCTTCATCGCGACCCTTCTCGGCCTCGTCGTTCTCTCGATGCTCCGGCCCGCCCCCACGATCCAGCGGAGGACCGCGATCGCCACTATCGCCGCCGTCTCCCTCGTCTTCATGGCCGGCCTCCCGCTGCTGCAGATCGCCTTCTTCGGAACGACGGACTACCGGCGGCCCGCTGACGCGATCGTGGTGTTCGGTGCCCGCGTGCGGCTCGACGGTACGCCATCGATCACGCTCGCGAACCGTGTGATCACCGCAAGCGAGGTGTACCGCCAGGGTCTGGCTGACACGATCGTGATGACTGGCGGCATCGAGCCCACGGGGTACGACGAGACGGTCGTGATGCGCAACCTTGCGCTGGAGCTCGGTGTGCCATCCACCGCGATCGTCCTCGACCCGGAGGGCGATACGACCTCGGCGAGCGTCGCGAACACGACGCGGATGCTCCGGGATCTCGGCGTGGACCGCATCCTCGCGGTCAGCCAGTTCTACCACCTGCCTCGGATCAAGCTGGCCTACGCGGCAGCCGGCGTGGAAGTGTGGACGGTGCCGGCCAGGACCGGCTCGATCTCACAGACCAAAGGTCTCATCACGAGGGAGATCCCGGCGTTCTGGCTCTACTACCTTCGCGCAGTCTTCGGATAGCTCTCAGTACGGATACGGTGGTGGTGGTGGCAGCGCGTACGGATCCCGTCGTCCGCTCGACCGGAAGAAGAGCCACGTCACGGCCAGGCCGAAGGCGAAGCCGCCCACGTGCGCCCAGTAGGCGATCCCACCGCTCCCGAGCTCCCTCCCCATCTCGCCCACTCCACTGAAGAGCTGGAGGACGAACCATCCAACCAGTACGACGGTGGCGGGAAGATCGAGGAACGTGATGAACACGAAGATCACGAGCGTATGGATCCGCGCCCTCGGGAACATCACGAGGTAGGAGCCGAGGATCGCCGCGATCGCACCGGAGGCGCCCACGTTCGGAACAGCCGAGTTCGGGTCGAATGCGACCTGGAGCGCGGTCGCAGCCAGTCCTCCGAGGACGTAGAAGGCGACGAACATGATCCGCCCGAGGCGATCCTCGACGTTGTTCCCGAAGATCCAGAGGAACAGCATGTTCCCGGCGAGGTGGAGCCACCCGCCGTGGAGGAACATCGAGACGAACAGCGAAACCAGCCAGCTCTTGTCCGGGCATCGGCGCTCGAGGAAGTCCTGGAGCCCGGTCGCATCGCTCTCGCCCGCACCGAACGTCTCCTGGATCGCCTCCCGGGCTTCCGCTCCGCCGTCGGCGAGGGACGTCTGATGGGTGAGCTCGAACGGGATCTGCGCGTTGCAGAGGAAGAACTCCTGCTGCTCGGCCTGACCGGCGAACGTGGGCTCCCAGAGCACGAAGACCGCGACGTTGGCGAGGATCAGGGCGAGCGTCACCCATGCCGTCCTGCTCGTCGGGTTGATGTCGCGGATCGGGATCACGACCGCTCGACCTTATCCTGCAACAGAGACCCAGTGAGCCGGCGACGTGGATCCAAGTTGGATCAGCCTCGATTGCGCGCTGCACCGCCTCAGGCGAGGAGCCGGCCACGACGATCCTCCCATGCCGACCGGCTCCAAATCCCGATCGTGGGGCCCCGCGGCCGTGAGGAGCCTGAAGCCGTTCGTCGACGGGTGACGGAGAAGAACATGAAGAACAGCAACACGGGTGTCAGGTCGAGCGGGCCGTGCGACCCGGTCGCCGATGCCCTCCATCCGATGAAGCGCGACTCCGCGAGCCGCCCTTCCAGGAGGGCAATGACCACGTCGAACGATGGTTCCGCAGATCCCAGCATCTCGGAAACCGTGACCGCTCCGCCGAGCCCG
Organism: Actinomycetota bacterium; assembly: GCA_035696925.1. Taxonomy (GTDB): domain Bacteria; phylum Actinomycetota; class UBA4738; order UBA4738; family HRBIN12; genus JAJNBA01. The sequence goes on along the minus strand of DASSDW010000058.1, from coordinate 174 downwards.
GCCTCGGAGAGCAATGCAGGGAGCTCCGCTTCCGCTTCCCGGAGCCATCGGATCAGGCGTCGCATCGGATCGATCGCGACCCCGTCCGAGCCGTACCAGCCGAAGTGGACGTGCGCGACGGTGGCGTTCCCGGTGTCGCCGCAGAACCCGATCACGTCACCGCGTTGGACGTCG
>DASSDW010000057.1:0-17555 GCA_035696925.1 Actinomycetota bacterium | reverse complement strand
TGCCGCGCGGCGCTCGCGGAGCGTACCGGCGAGACCGTCGAGAACGATCGGGAGGTCCCCACCGCTCCGGCGATGGAGGTCGAGGACCCCGGCGATCAGGAGCGCATCCTCGGACCCGTGCGCGTCCGCCCACGCGGCGAGCGCTTCCGCGACGGGCGTACCGGTCGCGATCGCGTCGACGAGGACCCCGAGCTCATCACGGAGCGGCTCCTCCGCCTCGTCCCGCGCGTAGGCGAACGCCTGTGGAAGGGACAGCCCGGCGCGGAGGCTGGCGGCCAGGGCGCTCACGGCATCGGCGATCTGCTCGGCCGCCCGGTGCCGCCGTGCTGACCGGCGATGTCGCTTCATCGCGTAGTGAGCGAGCGCTCCACCCCCCGCCCCCATGATCCCGACAAGGGGGCCCCACCAGAGCATCACCACCACGAACCCGACGGCGAGCACGATCGATCGTCGAGGCACCCACGAAGGTCGATCCGATGGCGGCGCACCCAGACCGATGAGCGATCGGTCGGAGCGGGTGATCGCGATGGCGCGCTCCGCGAAGAAGCCGGCGAGCGCCAGGAGCCCGGCGGCGAGCCCGATCACCGGTCCGGCCCCGCTTCGAACAGCCAGTCGCCGACATCCTCGCCTCGATCGGCCAGGATGTGAGCCACTCGCGGCACGGCGCCGGTGGACTCGAACCCTCCTTCATCGCCGTCACGTCCACGGAACCGGAACAACGGTGAGACGACGGGCTCGCCTCGATGGGTACCTTCGATCGCCGCGATCTCCCACACGACGCGCCGGCCGTCACGGAGGCGCGCCAGCTGTACGACCACATCGATCGCGGAGGCGACCTGATTGCGGATGTGGGCGGCCGGGAGCTCGACATCCGACATCATCGCCATCGTCTCCAGTCGCCACAGCAGGTGCCGGCACGAGTTCGCGTGCGCGGTGGACAGCGAACCGTCGTGCCCCGTGTTCATCGCCTGCAGCATGTCGAGCGCCTCACCACCCCGGACCTCACCCACGATGATCCGGTCGGGCCGCATGCGGAGCGCGTTGCGGACGAGGTCGCGGACCGTGACCTGACCTCGTCCCTCGACGTTCGGAGGCCTCGCTTCGAGGGAAACGACGTGCGATCGATGCAGGCGGAGCTCGGCGGCATCTTCGATCGTGATCAAGCGCTCCTCGTCCGGGATGAAGGCGGACAGTACGCCGAGGAGGGTCGTCTTGCCGCTCCCCGCCCCCCCGCTCACGACGAGGTTGGCGCGGCCGCGGACGCATGCCGCGAGGAACCGCAGCCCGCGGGGGCCGATGCTGCCCTGCGCCACGATGTCCTCGCCGGACAGCGGCACGGGAGCGAACGTGCGGATCGTGAGCACAGGACCGCGGAGCGAAAGAGGCGGAACGATCGCGTGTACCCTGCTGCCGCCCGGAAGTCGCGCGTCCACCCAAGGTGACGCCTGGTCGACCCGGAGGCCCAGGGGACCCACGATGCGCTCGATCAGATGAAGGACCGACTCCTCCCCCTCAAACAGCCGGTCCTCCACCCTCTCGATCCGCCCCTCCCGCTCCACGTACACGTCGTCAGGTCCATTGACCATCACCTCGGTCACTCCGGGGTCCCGCAGAAGGAACTCGATCGGACCGAACCCGACGACCTCGTCGGAAACCTCGTTGACCACGCGAGCGAGATCCCGCTGCGGCAGCAGCGCCCCGCTCTCGCGCATCAGAGACAGCGCCTCTTCGCGAACGCGAAGCCGCCGCTCCGTTCGCGGCGCCGCGGTCAACCCGCGCGCATCGACCCGTTCGCGCAGCTGCGCCCGCAGCTGTCGCCGCACCTTGGCGAGAGGATCCGCGCTCATGCGGCGAGCGCGAGGATGACTCGCCCTCCGTGATCCACCAGGTTCCTCCGAACACTCGCGGGGAAGCACGCACCGACACGAGGGGGTGAGGAGGTGCCGACCGGCGGAGGAAGGCTCGCCGTATCGACCGGGATGACCCTAGCGTGGACCTCGGACACGGAACCATCCCCAAGGCGGGGGGTTCCTCGAACCTGTCGGGGGATTCGTCCGGCTACGGCACGTGGGGCCGCGTCGCGGCGACCGCATCACCCGGCGGATGGATTTCGGTGATCTTCGGTCGGCTCGAGATCCAGACGACGATCGCGCCCATGACCACCACACCGATGCTTACGAAGATGAGCCAATAGCCGACGAGGGGAGATCGGACGACGAACCCGGACACGTTGAGGAGAACGCCGACCCAGGTGAGCGACCACGCGGCGGAGACGGCGAGGAGCGCCGTCGGTGCCCACCGAAGTCCTCGAAGTCCGGCGATCGACACCCACGCGACGATCGTGACCCCGGCGAACAGGTTGATGAACCCACCGATCATCGCGAGCTCGCTCTCGCGGAACGACGTCATCAGCCGGAAGAGCGACAAGGACCGGAGCGGCATCGGCAGGGTTCCGGGGTCGTAGTAGGGAAGGAAGCAGCTGGCGACGAAGACCGCCGAGCCGACCAACACGACGATGTACCCAGGACGGGATGCCGCGCCGGTCGCCGAACCCTGCTCCACCGGTCGATCGTCCTCTTCTGGAACGCGGAAGTCGAGTCCGAACGGATCCCAGGGAGCACGCGCGCGAGAGGGCGGCCGTGCGGCCGCCCTCTCATCCCGATCCCGATCAAGCGGTGAGCGTGACCGGGATGTTCACCACATTGATCTTCGAGCCGTCCATCGCGCTGACCTCGTACACGCGGATCGTGCCGGGCTGGGTGGCGTCGACCTCGTAGGCGACGTCCGTTTCCCACGTCCCCCGGCAGCCGGTGCCGCAGGTCGCCATCGTGAACGTCGAGGCGATCACCTTCCCGTTCTGGTCGAGGATCGCGATCGACACGACCGCTTCGAACACGTCGGCCGTCCCGCTGATGTGGACCGCGCTCGAGACGCGCTCACCGATCCCGGGACTCTCGACGAGGATCCACGGCAGCTGGTCGGCGAAGTGCGTGCGCCGCTGGGCGCCGTCGATCTCGTAGCCGCCGAAGTTCGTGAGCGGCCCGCCGTCGACCTCGAACACGACGCCCTCGATGCGATCGAACTGTGTGAGCGTGAACACGATCTGCGCCAAGCTCCCCACGGCGATCGCGGGCGTCTCCTCGCCGACGAACGTGGCGTCGAGATCCACCGTGGCGACGCCGTCGTCGATCGTGAGGCCGTTGAGCCGGGTCCCGGCATTGATCGTGGTCCCGAGGTTCGCCGCCCGCTCCGCGGCCGTGGGCCCTTCGAGCAGCGCTTCGAGCGCTCGGGTCCCGACGGCGGGGGTGAACGGTTCCGTCCGATGCGTGACGAACAACGAGCCGTCGTAGTTGAACCAGAGCTCGTACGTCATCGACTGCGCGGGGGTCGGCGAGGGCGACACCGACGGTGACCCGGGAGAGGGTGCCGTCGATGGGGTCGGCGACTCGGTGCTCGGAGCGCGGCCGAGCGGCTGCGCACCGCTCTCGGCGCATGCGGCCGCGAGCGTGGCGAGCACCGCCATCATCGCGATCAGGCGCTTCATGTGTGCCTCCTCATGTCGGGAACGCGACCCATGCTCTGCGTCGACGGCAACACGGGAACCCCACGCGTGTCACGGTTCGGCAACAGGTTCCTCGGGGAGCCGGAGCGTGAAGCGCGACCCGGCACCGACCGCGCTCCGCGCCTCCACATCCCCGCCGAGCAGCCGCGCGTTCTCGCGGGCGATGGCCAGGCCGAGACCGCTCCCGGGGCCCGACCGGGATGGGTCGGCCCGATAGAAGCGGTCGAAGACGTGCTCGAGATGATCCGGGGCGATACCGGGGCCTGTGTCGGCCACCTCGACGGCGGCGCCGTCGGCGGTCCGTCGCACCTGCACGACGACAGCTCCTCCCCCGTGGTCCAACGCGTTGGCGATCAGGTTGGCCACGATCCGATCGACGCGCGTCCGATCCGATGTGACGGGAACGGGCTCCGAGCGGATCCGGACCTCCCCGTCCCATCCTCGGCTCCGAACGGTCCCCGCCACCAGGGTCGCCAGGTCGAACGGCTCCGTGCGCACCTGCTCTCGCCCCGCGTCGAGTGAAGCGAGGTTCGTCAGGTCTTCGACGAGCCGGCGCAATCGCGCGACGTCCCCGACGAGGAGCTCGGCGGCCCGTCGCGCGTCGGGCGGCATCGCGGCCAGATGCTCCCGCAGCACGGACGCCTCGGACACGAGGGCGGCGACGGGCGTCCGCAGCTCGTGGGAGACGTCGGACGTGAAACGCCGTCCCCATGCCTCGGCTTCCGCGAGGGAGGCGATGCGGCTCGCCGCCACCCGCGCGAGCGCGAACGCGACCACCACGATCGCGATCCAGCCGATCGCGAGCGCCGTCGCGAGCTCACGGAGGTCCTCGTAGATCCCCGTCTCCGAGAAGGCGAAGTAGAGCTCGGCACCGCGATCCGGCGTCGGGCCGCCGACGAGCAGGAGCGACTCTCCATCCGCCTCGATCCGGTCGTAGCCGAGCTGCCCTCTCGCCGCGATCGCGCGGAGCTCGGGCGGGATCGTGATCCCGGAGGCGGGATCCGCGTCGATCATCCGTCCGTCCTCGACCAGGATGGCGTGGATGCCGCGCTCCTCCCGGAACGTCTCGACGACCGCCTCGGGATCGCCGGATCCTTGGAGGAGGGGACCGGCGATCGTGAGGTCGAAGACCGCCTCGGTTCGAGCGCGCTCGAGCGAATCGCGGAAGCGCGCGTCGCGGACCAGCACGAACACGACCGTCGCGAGTGCGGCAGCCACGGCGGCCGCCACGAGGACGACCACCGCCACGAGCCGGCGAGGCGATCCGCGTCCTCCGGTCACTCCGCTCCCACCCGCTCGAGCCGGTAGCCGACCCCCCGCACGGTCGAGATCGTGCGGGGATGCGCGGGATCGTCTTCGATCTTCCCGCGGAGTCGTTGTACGGCGACGTCGACCAGCCGCGAGTCGCCCAGGTACTCGTAGTCCCAGACCCGGGCGAGCAGGACCTCGCGGGTGAGCACCTGGCCGGGCCGTCGCGCCAGCTCGACGAGGAGTCGGAACTCCGTCGCCGTGAGGGCGAGATCGCGCCCCCCCTTCCGCGCCGCGAACCCACCGACGTCGATCTCCAGGTCCCCCACGCGGAGCGCGGGGTCCGCCGGCTCCGCAGCCGCCCGGCGGAGCACCGCCCGGCAGCGCGCGACGAGCACCGGCATGTCGAACGGCTTCGTCACGTAGTCGTCGGCGCCGAGCTCGAGTCCGACGATCACGTCGGTGGCGTCGGCGCGGGCCGTCAGCATCACGATCGGGATCCGGCTGTCCTTACGAACTTCGCGGGTGATCTCGAAGCCGTCGAGCGACGGCAGCATCACGTCGAGGACCGCCAGGTCGAAGGGATCACGCCGGAGGCGGTCGAGTCCCTCCCGTCCGTCCGCGCAGGATGTCACCCGGAAGCCGGCGTTGCCGAGCCCGAGGCCCGCCATCTCCCGGATCGAGGGATCGTCCTCGACCAGCAGCACCCGTTCGTCCACGGTCGAAGCGTAGCCCGGGGGCGAAGCGTAGCCCGGTCAGGACGCCATCTCTTCGACGACGGGGGCCGAGAGGGCATCCGCGAGGCGATCGAACCGACGGGCCATCCGGCCTTTCGGAGGCAGCAGCCGGTTGCGCTCCAGCGCCGAGCGGACGGCGCGGTCGTGCGGGATGATCGCGCGGGCGGGTTCGCCGAAGACGCGATGGACGTCTCCTGGCGTGATCTCGCTGCGAGCCGCCTTGTTGACGACGAAGCTCACGCGTCCCTCGAGGTGAAGGGGCGCGCACGCGTCCAGGGCGCGGGACGTCGCTCGGAACGACACGACGTCCAGCGTGAGGACCTCGACGAGCGAGTCCGAGGTCTCCGCACCGGCGCGCGTCATCGCCCCGAGCGCGCGCGGCAGGTGCACGACCACGACGTCCGCGACACCCGCGGCGGCGTCGGTGACGAGACGCAGATCCTTCGGACCGAGGCGGATCGCCTCCTTCGGCGGAGGAGGCAGAAGGACGTCCACTTCGCTCTCATGCCGCCACAGCGCGCTCCTCAACTGCTCCGGACCGAGATCCTCGCCGAGAGCGGCGGCGTCGGCGAAGGTGTGGGTCGGTTCGGCTTCCTCCCCCGTGGGCGCACCCAGCGCCTGAGCGACGTCGCCGAAGACGGGGTCGGCGTCGATCAGGATCGCCGAGCCGCGTCGGGCGAACGCCGCGGCGAGGTGCGTGGCCACGAACGTGACTCCCGCTCCACCGCGACCACCGTGCACCGCGACCACCGAGCCTCGTCTGGCCGCATGCTGCGCTCGCCGGACGGCGGCCGCCGCCGCGACGAGCAGATCGTCGCGTTCCTTCGGCCACAGGAAGTAACCGGCGGCACCCGCGCGGATCGCGGTCCGGAGCGAGCTGACCGACTCGCGGACGTCGATCGCGAGCACCACACCGCACGCTCTCGCTCCGGAGAGCAGGCTGGGCTCGGCCACGACGACGTCCGGCTCGAGCTGCCGGACCGCCTCCGCGAGCTGACGGTCGTCGCCCGCGGTGGCCACCACTCGCGCGCGCCCGCTCCGGTCGAGGACGTGCATGACCTCCTCGGCCACCTCCGGCGCCTCCAGCGCCAGGATCACCCTCGCCACCTGATCCATCGTCTCCTCCTGTCGAGGAGAGGGAGGCGTGCGACGGTAGCCGGTGGCACCGACAGACCATCCGCTATATCTGCCGGCGTGGACGAGTTGCACGCACGATCCTTCCGGCTCCCGTTCCAGGCGCCGTTCGCGGCGGACACGCTCTTGTCCTTCCTAGGCGCGCGCGCCGTCCCCGGCATCGAGGAGACGCGGGACGGTGCGTACGTGCGATCTGTGCGGCAACCGAGCAGGCCCGCGGTGGTGGCGATGTCGCCTCGCTCGGACCACGTGATGGTCCGCGTCTCGTCGGAGGGCTCACCCGACCTCGACGATCTCCGCGATCGCGCACGCCGAGCGTTCGACCTCGACGCCGATGCCGCCACGATCGACACCGCGCTCGCCGCAGATCCGACGATGACGCCGCTCGTGGCTCGGATCCCCGGGATCCGCGTCCCGGGCACGTTCGACGGCTTCGAGCTCGTCGTGCGGGCGATCTTCGGACAGCAGGTCTCCGTGGCGGGTGCGAGGACGTCGCTCGGCAGACTCGTGTCGGCCGCCGGCACGCCCCTTGGACGTCCGAGCGGAGGGATCACCCATCTCTTCCCAACTGCGGAGCGGGTGGCCGAGCTCCCGCCGGAGGCGTTCGGGATGCCCCAGGCGCGAGCCGAGACGATCCGCCGCGTCGCCCTGCTCGTCGCGGACGGAGAGCTCGATCTCTCGGGCGAGGCACCACCCGAGGAGGCGCTCAGGAGACTCGGTGACGTGCCCGGGATCGGACCTTGGACCCTCGCCTACGTCTCGATGCGCGCGCTCCGCGACCCGGATGCGTTCATGGCGGGCGACCTCGGTGTCCGCAAGGGGTTCGAGGCCCTGGGTCTCGCGTCGACGCAGCCGGCGATGCTCGCGCGAGCCGAACGCTGGCGCCCGTGGCGCGCCTACGCCGTGATGCACCTCTGGCAGCGGTCCGTGTCTTAGACGCCGACCGCGCCTGAACCATCGCCACGAGTGACGGCCCTGCGGATCGCGGTCGTGACCGCGGGCTCGACCAACGCGGCGACCTGCTCGATGCTCACATGGACCTGCTGCGTGGCCAACGCGAACACCGTGTCGCCGTCGTAGATCGTGTGGGCGGGCCGGATCGCGACGTCGAAGGCGTCGTTCCCGATACTCGCCAGCCGGCGGACGTCCTCCTTCGACAACACCGCGTTCGTGGCGACCACGCCGAGCGTCGTGTTGGCCGCCGCCGACGATCCGAGCTGCTCCACCAGGTCCTCGCGACGCTCGCCGGGCTCCAACCTCGGACCCACGAGGATCGAACCGTCCTCGTCCACGACCTCGCCGACGGCGTTCACGACCACCAACGCGCCGACGACGAGCTCGCCGTCTCGCACCGCCCAGGTCCCGACCCCCCCGGGCACCGCTCGCTCGGGTCCCCAGAGCTTCGCGACGGTGGCGCCCGTGCCGACGCCGATCCGCCCTTCGGCGACATCGGCGGATGCAGCGATGCACGCCGCGTACCCGTCGTCCGCACCCGGTCGTCGAGACGGATCGCCCACACCGAGGTCGAAGATCACCGCGGCAGGCACGGTCGGCACGCGCACCGGACCGATCTCGCTTCCGATCCCCCGATCTTCGAAGTAGCGCTCCACCCCGCCCGCGCTCGCCAGACCGAAGGCGCTGCCGCCGGTCAGGACGATCGCGTGCGCGACCTCGATGATCGTGCCGGGCTGCAGGATGTCCGTGCCGCGCGTCCCGGGCGCACCTCCTCGAACTTCGCAGGAAGCGACCGTTCCCGGAGGAGGCAAGATCACCGTGCACCCGGTGAGCGCGGCCTCGTCGGTCCAGTGACCGACCGTGATGCCCTCGATCTCGGTGATCGACGGCAATCGACTCAGGCACCTTCCGGGCGCAGCTCGAACACCGGGATCTCCCTGGTCGTCCGCGCTCGGTACTCGCCGTACGCGGCGTCGGACTCCACGAACCGTTCGAACATGGCCTCGCGCTCGGCGCCTTCGAGCGCCCGCGCGACCACCGGGGTAGACCGGCCGCCGATCGACACCGTCGCTCGCGGGTGCGCCCGGAGGTTCTTCGCCCAGGCCGGATCGCGATCCTCGCCGGCGTAGGACGCCATCACGAAGTATCGGCCATCCACGTCGAGGTGGGAGAGACCGACCGTCCGCGGCTGGCCACTCTTGTGGCCGGTGGTCTCTAGCAGGAGCACCTTCATCGAACCCATCCGCGATCCGACACGACCGCCGGAGACACGGAGGACGACGCGATGGAGCTTCCACATCACGCGCAGCATTGGGTTCAGTCGAACGGCGGGCATCGAGGGGCCAACTCTACGGAGAGCGACCGGTCGGGCGCGCGCGATAGCGTCGATGCCAGAAAAGGAGGTCCACATGAGTGTTCCCGCCCGGATCAACATCGTGACGCTCGGCGTCGACAGCGTGGCGAGATCCAAGGCGTTCTACGAGGCGCTCGGATGGGAGGTCGCGGGCTCCGTCGGCGACGAGATCTGCTGGTTCCGGACTTCGGACTCATATCTGGGCCTGTTCGGACGGGAGGACCTCGCCCGGGATGCGGGTCTGCGGTCCGAGCCGACGGCGGAGTTCGGCGGCATCACCCTCGCGATCAACGTCGGGAGCGAGGCGGAAGCGGACGCCGCGTTCGAGGCGGCCGAGGCCGCAGGAGCGCGCATCATGAAGCCGGCGGAGCGCACGGACTGGGGCGGCTACTCGGGCTACTTCGCCGACCCGGACGGGCATCCGTGGGAGATCGCCTACAACCCCAGCTTCCCCATCGGAGAGGACGGCCGCATCACGATCTCCTGAGGCCGGTCAGACGACCGGCGCCCATGTGGCGTTGTCATGCGCGAACAGGACGAGGACGGGGTCGAACTCCTGGAGCCGTTCGATCCACTCGGGCACGACGACCGTCTCGTCGGAGCCGCTCCGCCGGAGTTCGCTCGCGTAGTGGGCGCGTCCGTAATCGGTCGCCCCGTTCACCGCCTGGCCCGCGAGCACGACCCGGCCGGCGTCCGTCTCCACGACGAGCGACTGATGTCCCGGCGTGTGCCCGGGCGTCGGCACCACGCGGATCCCCGTCGCGACGTCGGCTTCGCCGCCGTGGAGCTCGTAACGAGCCTCGGGGAAGTCGTAGAGGCCGACGATCGGGTAGTCCTCCTCGCGGTGCGCGGCATCGAACTCGACCTGCTGCGCGAAGATCGGCGTGTCCGGGAAACGAGGATTCCCCCCGCAGTGATCCAGGTGGAGGTGGCAGTTCACGACGATCCGGATGTCCCCGGTGGTCACGCCGGCCGTGGCGAGCGCCTCGTCCAGGGGAAGACGAACGGGGTGGTAGAGCTCCTCCACCTCGTCGTGACCCTCGGCGATGCCCGTGTCGAGGAGCACGAGCCCATCGGGGTGGTCGATCAGGTAGCCGCAGACCACGACCTTCTCGCCGGCGCGCTGATCCCCGTCGTCGGGGATCGTGAAATGACCGAACAGGACACGCCGGATGCCGTCGAGAGGAACCATCGGCTCGGGACTCTAACGGTCAGTCCGGCAACGGATGACCCGTCAGCAGCTCGTAGGCGGCGGCCAACTGTGAGGGATAGTTCATCGGGATCGACGGCATCCCCGTTCCCCCCGGCTGGCCGGCGATTGCCCAGCTGATGATCTCCGCGGCGTGCTCGGTCCCGCGCTCCTCCCACTCCGCGTCGTGGTCGTTCCATGTCTCGAGCTGCCGAAGGCGCAAGAACCGGACCTCGAGTGAGGCGGAGACGTGAGACTCCACCCATCCGTGGGCCATCTCGTGGAGGAGGTTCCGCCGGGACAGGTCGTTGACATGGAGGCCGCAGATGTGCGCCACGCCGTCGTCGTAGAGACCGAGGCGGTCGTCGCAACCGCCGCGGTTCCTGTGGAACCGAACCTCGAGCGAGGGGACCCCGATCCCTGCGTCGGCGAACCGATCCTCCGCCCACTGCCCCATCGCCTGCTGATCGGGCGTCCCGCCTGAGATCGCGATCCCCGCTTGGGCTCGCCAGGCCCCCAGCATCACAGCGATCCCCGTCACCAACGCCGCCCGTCCGATCCATCGCCTCGTGTCCATGACGGGACGATGGCTCACCCCTCATGGGGGCCCGTTGGGAGGCGCTTGTAGAACGCTTGAAACGCAGGATCGTTGCGCGGGAAAGGGTCAGCCGCTATCCGGCCACGCCGCGTCCAGGTCGGAGAGGATCTCGTCGAGGCTGTCCGGCCCCTCACGGACGTACTGCATCATCGCCGCCCAGAAGAGATCGTCGCCGATCGGGGGCGGCATCATGTCGGAGGCGTCGAAGCGGAACGTGTCGTTCGCCAGCGCCGCTTCGAGCACCTCGGCCTGTCGCTGGAAGAACGGAGGGTAGTTCTTCCTGTCGAACTCCCGATGCGGCGACATGTACTCGAGCCCCGCCTGCGCCGCGTTCTCCCCGTGTTGGGGGCTGATGAGCAGCCGGATCAGCTCCCGCACCTCCGGCCGGTCGGAGAACGAGCCGACCATCTCTCCACCGCCGAGCAGCCCGGCCTCCTGCCCCTCCATCGGCGGGAAGGGGAACGTATCGGTCGTCCCGCCCACCGCACCCTCGGGCAGCGGGACGGCGGCGAACGTCGGGAACTGGTACAGCCAGCAGCGGGGTGGATCGTCGAGCATCGGAAACTGCGCGTCGAAGAAGTAGGTTCGAGAGGCACCGCCGGGGCCGCCGAGCACGGACCCCTCGGGGAAGACGACCTCGCCGAACTGCTCGAATGCGCGCCGGATCGGCGGGCTGTCGAACGGCAGTCGATGGAACGTCCAATCGTCGTACGTCTCGGGACCCGCGCCGGCGAGGACGAGGTTCTCGATCCAGTCGGACGCCGGCCACCCGTCTGCGCTATCGGACTCCAGACCCATGCACCACGGGGTCCGCCCCTCGACGCGGAGCCGGTCGGCGAGGACGACGAGCTCCTCGAACGTCGTGGGGAGCCGGTGGCCCGTCGACGTCAGCTCGGGGACGGGAAACCAGATCAGCCCCTTCACGCTCAGGCCGACAACCGCGCCGAAGAGCTTCCCCTGGTCCGCCGGCCAGGATCCGTCCCGACCGAGCGTCCCGAGCGAAACGAGATATGGGCTCTGGACCGACGCGAGCCCGTCGGCGTCGACGAAGGTGCCGAGGTCGACGAGGTGGCCCTGGCGGGCGAGGTCCGAGAGGATGCCCGGAGGCGCGAAGGCGAGGTCGGGGGGGTCGCCGGCCGCCTGCTCGGCCGTGATCCAATTGTTGATCTCCGGGAAGCTGACGAATTCCACCTCGACGCCCGTCCGTTCCGTGAACGCATCGAGCTCTGCCTGCGTCGGGGCGAACGCCGCGGGATCCTCGTGTGCGGTGTTCCACATCACCGTGACGCTCGTTCCGCTGAGCGGCGGACGGACATCGTCGCCGGGCGGAGCCTCCACCGGGGTCACGCGCTCCGCGTCGAGATCGTCGGGGAAGGCCGCCGGGAGCGACGGGCAGGCCTCGCCGCCGAAGTACTCCGCGCACTCCGCTGGTGTCAGGTCCCGAGGCACGGCCGACCTCGCGGCGTTCGCGAGCTGCGACGGTGGGAGCTCGTACACACCCCTCGTGCCGAACGGGCCCGCGACCACCACCCTCCTGGCGCTCTCTACGGGATAGGCGATGCCCGCCTCCTGCATCGCCCAGTGGAGAGCCTCGACCGTGTCCGAGGACACCTGCTCCCCTCGTGCGGCGCGGATCTGGATCGCGTGCAGCGCGAGCAGGACGCTGAGGTCGGGACTGCCGTCGAGGTTCGACAGCGACGACCCCGTCAGCGCGGCGGCCTTGCTTTCGTCGCCGAGACGTTCGGCCTCGGCGGCACGGTTCACGGCGATCGCCGTGAGCCCGGTTGCCACGAGCACGGCCGCCGTGAGGACCGCGACGAGTGCGCGCATCCGCACGACCGAGCGGCGCTCCAGCGCGCGCTCGCGGTCGGCTCGGGTCCGCTCCGCTGCCTGCTCCTGATCCCGCTGGTGCTCGCCGGCGGCGACGTACTCGGTTTCGTCCCGCGACAGATCGATCTCGCTGGAGGTCGCCCAGGCCGACACCTCCTCGAGGCGGCGACCACGAGGGAGAAGACCCGGATCGCGTCCCGAGGCATCCCACTCCGCCGCGGCGGCGGCGAGCCGTCGATGCTGTAGGAGGTCGGCACGTGCGTCGTCGATCCAGATCCGGAGGCGATCCCACGAGCCGAGGAGCGCCTCGTGGGCGACCTCGACCGTGGGGCCTCGGGTCGTTGGATCGCGATCGAACGCCAGAAGCCGGTGGTGGCCGAACAAGTCGATCACGCCCTCGATCGCGCGCCGGTCGATCGGCAGCGAGAGCAGCTCGGCTCGGGGAACGAGCCGCCGCGTGTCCGCGATCCCCTCGCCGACCGTCACCAGCCGCAGGAAGAGCTGCTTCGCCGCGCGCCTCCCCTCCGCGTTCAACCCCGCGTACAGCTCCTCCGCGCGGCGGGCCAAGGCGCCGGACACCCCGCCGATCTGCCGGTACGCCTCGAGGGTCATCACCGATCCTCGGCGCCGTTCGAACAGCTCCGTGAGCGCGAACTGGAGGAGCGGCAGGGCGCCGGGCCGCTCCGAGACGTCCGCGACCATCTCGGCCACGAGGGCGAGCTCCGGGGTGGCACCCACCCGCTCCGCCGGACCGTCGATCGCGCGCTCGATCTCCTCCGCGGTGAGCGGCACGACGGTGACCGTTCGGGTCCGCATCAGCTCCGCGAGGCCCGCGACGGTGAGCGGACGATCGTAGAAGTCCGCTCGCAAGGTGACGATCACGCGGATGCGAGCGCCTGTCGACGATGTCGCCTCGACCAGGCTCTGGAGGAATCGGTCCCGCGTCTGCTCGTCGCCGACCATCGTGAAGACCTCTTCGAGCTGATCCACGACGAGCACGAGCTCCGTCCCGTCATCGGGAAGGATCTGGCCCACGACCTCGGCGAGTCCTTCCTCGCTCCTCTCGAGCGTCTCCAACAGGTCCGCGGGAGGGCTGACCGCCACTTGTTGGAGGGCGAGCTCGAGCTCCTCGAACGGATGCGCTCCGGGCAACATCTCGGCGTAGAACCAGCGCTCGGATCCGGCGAGCGCCCCCGCCCGCAGCGTCGGGATCAAGCCGGCCCGCACCACGGAGGACTTCCCGCTTCCGGACGGACCGACCACCGCGAGGAACCTCGCACCGTCGACCGGCTCGGCCAGTCGCGCGACCAGGCCGTCGACGAGCCCGTCACGACCGAAGAAGTCGTCCGCGTCGGCCTCGGCGAACGCGTGGAGCCCCTTGTAGGGATTGCGCTCCTCGGTCTCGACGGCCGGCTGCGTCGTCTGAGCCGAGTAGCCGAGCGCCTCTCGGAGGGCACGGGCGAGCTCGCCGGCCTCTCGGTAGCGATCGCCGGGGCGATCCGCCGTGGCCCGGTCGATCACGCCGGCCACGCGCGGGTCCCGGCCGCGGCCGTTCAGCAGGTCCTGGGCGAGCATCCCGAGGGCGTAGATGTCGGAGCTCGGCGTGACCTCCTCTCCTCGGAGCTGCTCGGGCGAGGAGTAGCCGAGACCTTCAGCCGGGACGCTGTCACGCCAGTCGGCGAGGTCCTGCGCGATGCCGAAGTCCGATAGATACGCGTTGCCGTCGTCGTCGAGGAGCACGTTGGCCGGCTTCACGTCGCGGTGGACCGTGTGGGCGCGGTGGGCCGAGGAGAGCGCGCCGGCGAGCTGATCCACGATCCGTGCCGCGTGCTCCGGGTCCGGCTTCCCGCCGACGAGGACGTCCTCGAGGCTGCCCCCGCGCATCCATCGCATCACGAGGTACGCGCCGCTGCCGTCGCGCCAGTAGTCATAGAGCGGAACGACGTGCGGGTGCTCCAGCCGCGCGATCGTCTGTGCCTCCTGCTCGAATCGCCGGACGAAGCTGGGGTCGTCCGAGAGCTTCGGATGGATCTGCTTGACCCCGACCTCGCGTCCGAGCTCGGGGTCGAGCGCCCGCCACACCACACCGAACGCCCCCTCGCCGACGCGCTCCAGCAGCCGGTAGCCGCGGAGCGGCTTGCCGGTGAGCTGGAGCGCGGGATCCTGCTGGAGGATCCGTCGCTGGAGCTCCTGGAGCTCGGGTGACGGATCGATCCCCAGGTCGTCCGCAAGCAGGTCCTGCGCGCGCCGGTACGCGTCGAGAGCCTCGGCCTGCCGGCCGGACCGGTAGCGCGCCAGCATCAGATGGCCCCACAACCGCTCGCGCATCGGGTGCTCGACGACGAGTCGCTCGAGCTCGGGGAGCACCTCGGCGTGGTCGCCGACCGCGAGCCGCGCGCCGAGGAGATCCTCGAGCGCCGAGACGCGGAGCTCGTTGAGCCGCGCGATCTCTCCCGTCAGCGACGCCGACTCGGACAGATCGCTGAGCGGCGAGCCGCTCCACAGCGCCAGCGCCTCCTCGAGCGACGTGGCCGCTTCGCGCGGATCCGTCGGCAGCGTTCGCCGCGCGCGCCGAAGGAGCTGTTCGAAGCGGAGGACGTCGAGCTCTTCGGGCTCCGCGTGGACCACGTAGCCAGGCGTGCGACCCTCGATCTGGTCCGGGCCGAGCTCCGCGCGGAGATGCGAGATGTAGCTCTGGATCGTGTTCCTCGCGGCGCGAGGAGGTTCCTCGTCCCAGATCCGTTCGATCAGCTCGTCCATCGTGACGACACGGTTCGCGGCGAGAAGGAGGTGCGCGAGGACCAACCGTTGGCGAGGGCCGCCGAGGGAAACCGGCCGACCTCCGTCCGTGACCTCGAGCGGCCCCAGCAGGCGGAAGGCGAGGCCGGCCGCGCTCGGCTTCGCCGGCGCAGTCGCGTCCGCCGACGCTCGCGAGGCCGCGAACAGCTCGATCGGTCGGGACAGTCCTTTCAGGCTGACGGCTCCTCGATCCTCGAACCGGACGCCCTCGACCGCCCCCGCGAGGTGCACCAGCTCCGACGTCACCAGGATCTCGCCCGCCCGCGCCCGGGCACACAGACGGGCCGCCAGGTTCAAGGCGCGCCCGCGGTACCCGTCGCCGAGCGGAACCGCTTCCCCGGCGTCCAGACCGATGCCGAGACCGAGCATCTCCCGCTCGGCCGGCTCGATCGCCGCGCGCTCCTGGAGCTCGACGGCGGCTCGAAGGGCTTCCCTCGCGGACTCGAAGACGGCCAGGACCTCGTCTCCGCGCACCTCGACGACCGTGCCGGAGCGCCCTTGAACGCACTCCGTGGCGATCGCGACGAATCGCTCAGACACGTCCGCGGCGGCCTGGTCGCCGCGCGCGTCGCTGAAACTCGTGTAGCCGCGGAGGTCGGCGATCAGGAACGTGCGGATCACGGAGGATGACTGATCATCCGTGCCTCGTGGCCTCGCCTCGGTTCCCATGCATCGCTCCCGTCCCTGCGGGGGGCTGGACATTTCGGATTATCGTGCGGACCAGTCAACCTGAGAACCCGCGCTGACCTGGGCTTCAAGGGTCCTGCAAGTGCGATGACGTCGGCAGGCGCCCAGCCGGCGCGAGTTTCGGTTCAAGTTCCGGAGCCCGGATGGTCGATACTGGGGCATGCACAAGGGGGATCGCCTGCGTTTCGTCGCCATCGTGGGCGTGGTCATCGCGGTGCTCTCCGCCGGATTCGCGCTCGCCGGTGACGCCTTCGACGATCCGGCGGACGAGCCGACCTCCTCGTGCGAACCGACCGATGGCGTCGTAGACGACGGAGACACGGTCGAGGATCCCGATGGCACCGAGGGTGACGACCCCGTCGAGGGTGACGACCCCGTCGGAGAGTGCGACGACGAAGCCACGGACGACGAGGAGTCGGACGACGCAGGAGGGACAGACGACACCGAGTCAGGTGATGACGTCGTCCCCGAGCGCGCCGCAGCGTGCGAGGCGGCTGCGACGCCGGACGACGAAGAAGGCGGCGAAGTCGAAGAGATCGACAACACAGCGCCGGTGAAGCTGACCGGGCTCGAGAACGCGATCGCGCACGTGCTCGCCAACTGCCTCAAGAACGAGAACGCCCCGGGCCTGGTCAATGCGCTCGAGCGCCTCGTCGCGAACATGGAGCGCAGGGAAGCCCACGACGAGTGGAAGGCTGAGCAACGGGCCGAACGCGAGGCTGCGAAGGCCGAGCGTGAAGCTGCGCATGACACCGCCAAGGCCGAGCGCGAGGCCGCCAGGGAAGCCACGAAGGCCGCCCGCGAACTGAGCCACTCGAGCTAGACCCGCGATCCTCCCGCCTCGCTCAGCGAGCGCTTGACGTGGCACCCGCCGTCATCAGGTCCGCGACCGACGACGAGGACTTCCCGAACTCCCACCACCCCGTGACCCACGGCTTCACGAAGGACATGCTCCGGCCGTAGACGAGCGGGATACACGCGATCCGGTCGGCGACCGCCATCCGATCGGCTTCGTGGAACAGCTCGAGCCGCGAACGGTCGCTGCGCTCCTGGCGCGCCCGTTCGATCAGCTGGTCGAACTCCGGATCGGAGAAACCCCCGTAGTTCGTCTTGCTGTCGGTCTGGAACAGCAGGCGGAGGAAGTACTCCGGGTCCGCGTACCCGGGGAGCCAACCCGTGATCACGATCGGGGCCATCTCCGTCGGATCTCCGATCGACAGCGCCTGCTCCAGCGTCCAGGGCCGGACGGGGACATCGAGATCGAGCACCTCCTTCCAAGTGCGGGCAACGACGAGGAGGAAGTCGTCGAGCCATGTCTCGATGCCGGCGATCTCGAGGCCCCGGAGCTCGTCTCGTGACAATCCCGAGCGCCGGAGATGCTCGCGGGCCGCCTCCGGGTCGAACCGCGGAACGATGTCCGGCGTGTGTCCCTGCAGCGCCGGCGGCACGATCCCTCCGTTCGC